>CAIMZS010000632.1 GCA_903846015.1 uncultured Anaerolineae bacterium
CTGGATGCAAACGGGCAGGTTGCTTCCATTGTTGTGCTTAGTTTTGATATCACCGAGATCAAACAAGCTGAAGCAGAAACCAGAAAATCGCAAGAAAAGTTGGCAGCCACACTCGATGCCTTACCGGATTTGTTGTTTGAGGTTGGGTTGGATGGTTTTGTCTATGATTACCACTCTCCGCGAACTGAGCTATTGTACAGACCCCTCGGAGATATTCTCGGAAAAACAATCCCTGACATTCTTCCTGCCAATATAGCTTCTGTTGCAATGTCTGCTATACAGGAGGCCCATGAAACCGGATATTCGAATGGCAAGCAATATGAACTGGATGTCGCCATCGGGACTCTCTGGTTTGAGATTTCTGTTTCTCGTAAAGTTAGTTCTCCGGATGAACCCCATTTTATTGTCCTTAGCCGCGATATCACTGCGCGCAAACGCGTGGAAGATGCCTTGCGGGAAAGCCAGGCCAGGTATCAATTGGTTTTCGAAAACTCCGGCACTGCCAACGCAATTTTTGATACTCAATGCCGCTTAATTCTTCAAAACAGTCTGTCGGCTCAAAACCTGGATGCCAAACCCGGCGAGGTGTTGGGCAAAAAGGCGTTGGAGATATTTGGGCCTGAACAAGGGCTGGCTGTGACCGAACGCATGCAGCGTGTTTTGTCCACCGGCGTAACAGAATTTTTCGAAACCTTCTTTGACTTGCCGACCGGGGAAAAATGGTTTCGTTCAACCTATCAGCCAATTTTTGATGAGCTGAAAACACTTGTGGGTGTGCAGGTGATATCCCAGGATATCAGCCAGTATAAACTGGCTGAAGAAAGTTTAAGGAATTCTGATTCTCAGCTGCGTAAAGCCCAGCATTTTGCCCATATTGGCAGTTGGACCTGGAATATCAAGACCAATCAGCTTGACTGGTCGGATGAGATGTATGCCATATTTGGATTGGATAAGAGCACGTTCTCTGGAGGCCTATCCGATGTGATTGCGCAGGCAATTCATCCGGACGATCACGCCCGGGTGGACCAATCCAACCTGGCGGTTGTCAATGAAGGCAAACCCTCGCCGCTGGAATATCGTATTATTTGGAAAGATGGTTCGATCCACACCGTATGGGCGGAAGCTGGAGAGATGATCCGTGACGAGGCTGGTGCGCCTGCCTTGTTGAGCGGAACGGTACAGGAAATCACTGAGCGCAAGCGCGCCGAAGATTCCCTCCGCAAAAGCGAAGAAAGGCTGCGGTTATCGCTGCAAGCCGCCAATCAGGGTCTTTACGATCTCAATCTTGAAACCGGTCAGGCGGTGGTTAATTCTGAGTATGCGCTTATGCTCGGCTACGATCCGGAAACATTTGCAGAGACTAATTCCGCCTGGATTGAACGTTTGCACCCGGATGATCAGGCTGCCGCTACCAAAGCCTTGGGAGACTACACCAACGGCTTGATCCCTGAATATCAGATTGAATATCGTCAAAAAATGAAGGATGGCAGTTGGAAATGGATCATGTCATTGGGCAAGGTGGTCGAATACAACCTGGAAGGGAAACCACTCAGGATGATTGGGACGCATACCGATATTACCGAGCGCAAGCGGGCGGAGGCGTTGATCCATCAATATACAGGTGAACTGGAAGCGCGGGTGGATGAACGCACCGCTGATCTCAGCCGGGTTAATTCTGAGCTGGCGCGCGCGCTGCGGGCCAGGGATGAGTTCCTTGCCAGCATGAGCCATGAGCTGCGCACCCCGCTCACCAGTATTCTGGGACTTTCAGAATCGCTGCAAGCCAAGACATATGGAGATTTAAATGAAAGACAACAAAAAACCTTGCAAACGATCGAGGGCAGCGGCCGCCACCTTCTGGATTTGATCAACGATATCCTTGATCTTTCCAAGATAGAGGCGGGCAAGTTGGAATTACAGGTTTCGCCCTGCTCGCTTGCAGACGTGTGTCAGGCCAGCATTCAGCTTGCCAAAGGGATGGCGTACCAAAAAATGCAGAGTGTCGAATACTCCCCGGCTGCCGAGCCCGTCATTCTTCAAGCAGATGCGCGCCGCCTCAAGCAAATCCTGGTAAACCTGCTCGGCAATGCGATTAAATTCACCCCGCTGAATGGCGAGTTGGGACTGGATGTTAAAGCCGATGCGGCCGGGCAAACCGTTTCTCTGACCGTCTGGGACATGGGTATTGGAATTAAAGCTGAAGATCTGCACAAACTCTTCAATCCGTTTGTACAAATTGACAGCAGTCTCGCGCGCCAATACCCAGGCACTGGGCTGGGCTTATCGCTGGTACAGCGCCTTACAGAAATGCACCGAGGCGGCATACAGGTGGAAAGCGTCTTTGGCCAGGGCAGCCGCTTTACCATCACCCTGCCGTGGGCGGCTCACGAAAAGGAGCTTGTTTTTGCCAGGATCGACCGTGAGGATGGCGAGCTATCCGCTGCAGTGGTATCACCTGAATATTCCAAATTACCGCGGGTGATGATCGCAGATGATAACGAGATTGTATTGCAAATGATCGCTGATTTTCTCGAAGCAGTACCTTTCCGCTTGATGCCGGTTCGCAGCGGCGCCGAACTGCTTGAACGCGTGGCAGAATTCCAGCCGGACATCTTGCTGATTGACATCCAGATGCCGGGTTTGAGTGGTCTTGAAACGATACGCCTGCTCCGTTCGCATTCAGATGCGCACATTGCCATGGCGCCTGTGGTCGCAGTAACCGCCCTGGCAATGCCGGGGGATCGTGAAATGTGCCTGCGCGCCGGCGCAAATGAATATGTCAGCAAGCCCATAAAATTAAATGACCTGGTGATCATCATTCAAAAACTGCTTGAGGGCAAATTATGAGTGAACAGCGTTACACTATTCTCGTGATTGATGACGATATCAGCACGCGCACAACCCTTGCCGATCTGCTCGATAGACCAAATTATCAAGTAAAAATGGCAGAGGATGGTATTCAAGGGATCGAAATGGCCAAGCGCATCAATCCTGATGTAATCCTGCTCGATGTGATGATGCCGCGCATGAATGGTTATGAAGTTTGCAGACGCATTCGTTCGGACCAGCAAATTGGGGAGGTTCCCATCATCATGATCACTGCCATGGATGATCGCGAAGTCAAATTGAACTGCCTGATGGTTGGAGCGGATGATTTTCTTGCCAAGCCCTTTGACCGCATCGAATTGGATTTCCGCCTGAATACCCTGTGCCGCGTGGATCGCTACCGGCATTTGATCAATGAACGCGAAAAATTGGAAGAAGCCCTGGCCGAACTTTCCAACAAAAACAGGCAGCTGCAGCTGCTCTCTCAGCGCACGCTGGATGCGCAAGAAAATGAACGGCGCTTTGTGGCAGTGGAATTGCACGATGAAATCGGTCAACTCATTACCGGGCTGAAATTTATTCTTGAGCGCAAAGGCGATGATATCCCCGGCTTGCTTGCGGATGCGCGTAATGTTGCCAATGAATTAATGCAGCGTGTGCGCGAAATATCGCTCAATCTGCGTCCGGCAGTCCTGGATGATTTTGGCCTGCCCGCTGCGCTGGATGATTTGTTCAAACGCTTTACCAGCCGCACCAAGATTGCCATTCATCACAATGTCAATCCGTTGGATGAACACCGCTTTAACCGCAGTATCGAGACCACCGTCTTTCGCGTGTCCCAGGAAGCCATCACCAATATTGCCCGCCATGCCGAAGTGAATGAGGCCAGTGTAATATTAATCATTAAACCCAACCTTTTGCGAGTTTCCATCGTAGACGCGGGAAAAGGGTTTGACCTCCATGCCAAAGAAGCCAGCGCTTCCACCGGGTTATCCGGGATGAAGGAGCGCGTTCTTCTGGCTGGCGGGCGTTTTGGTCTGCATTCCATGCCTGGGGAAGGCACCATTATCCTTGCAGAGTTTGATTTAGATCAGGCGGAGTAACCCATGTGCCCCATCAAAATTATTCTGGCAGATGACCACAAATTAGTTCGGCAGGGTATGCGGGCCTTACTGGAAGTTCATCCTGGCTTTGAGGTGGTTGGCGAAGCCAATGATGGCCAGGAAGCCCTCGTGTTAATGGAGAAACTTTGCCCTGATATTGCTTTTATGGATGTCATGATGCCCAATTTAAACGGCATCGAAGCTGCCAGGATCGCCCAGCAGCGTGGCTTGAAAACAAAATTGATTTTCCTTTCCATGCATACCAATTCCACCTACGTGGTTCGCGCATTGCAGAGTGGGGTCATGGGTTACGTATTGAAGGATTCTGATTTTTCTGAAATCCTGCAAGCCATTGAAAACGTACTGGATAATAAACGTTACTTGAGCGCAGCCATCTCCAATGAAGTCCTGGAAATCCTGATCAATGCCGATGCAACCAAAAATGATTTATTGGATATTTTATCGACGCGCGAACGTGAAGTGCTGCAGCTAATCGCCGAAGGCAATACAAACACGACCATCGCGGAAAAGTTAGCCCTGAGTGTGCGCACGGTCGAAGCGCATCGCGCCCATATCATGGCAAAAATGCACTTCAACTCTCAAACCGACCTGGTGCGTTATGCAATTCAACAAGGTATGATCGCTTCATAATCCGAAATAATGTCGGGTAACCATTCGCTCATGGTCGGCGCTGGGGTGTAAATCCCAATTTCGCGCCACCGGTTTAATGACCTGCCAATGCGCGAACAAAACTTACCAGGTTTTCATTTATCTGTCACGGCAACGAGTACTGTAATTCTGCCGGCTTTCTCGAATTCCAGCACAACGTTGACTTTTTCCCCAATTTTTACTATTCTGACAGTGCTCATGTTCATAAACATAATATGAAAACCGTCCGGCTTGAGTTCAACCGTTTCACCGGCGGGGATATCTATACCTGTGACCGCATTCATCTTGATGATATCGCCCTCCATCTGGGTCTTATAGAGGCCTGCGCTGGCGAAATCAACCGTGACGTTTTTCAGACGGTCAGCAGAAGCAGATGTATTTTTAATGGTCATATAACCGGATAGGGTTGAATCCATGCCGCTCATGGCATCGCCACCCGGTAATATAACCTTGGGCTGAGTTATCTCGATGCCAATTTGCTCGACAGTTGGGGGTGTCTTGGGCGAGCAAGCCACCAACAAAACTACCAGAATAAAAATAATAAAAGCTATTTTTCTCATTGCACTCCATGATGGTACCCGGTTTTGCACGGGTATTGAGTATTTGGTTCGGATTCGAATATCGTTACGAATTCGGCTGGATGATGATAAGTAAGATATCCTTAATGGCAATGATTCTACTGCAAAACCATCCTTAGCACGCGACCCAAAGCACACCAGGGAAATTCAAGGATATTGGAATGTTCAAAGAAAGCTCAGCCAAAAGCATACCCAATTTGTCGCGGACAAGCGCGGATAGTCGCCTCGTGGCCGTGCTAGAACCGGCATTATCGCGGATAAAACCTTTTTATCCGTATTTCAAACAGGGATTTGTAAGCTTGTAGAATATTATCCTGAAACAGAGAGATATTAGCAAGCCATGCGCATGCCTTGAACCATTGCAAGAAAATCTGTGCTTTGCAGGGTACGCATGCTTTTTCGAGTATAAATATCTACAAAATTGTCATTACCATGAAAAATGATCACACGCAATTTCTTTAATTGACGATTTTTGAAAATCAGGTGGAATAACAATTCCAGTTTAAACGTGGTCTCCTGGCCCATCATTACAATATCGGGGTGCAGGCTAGAAATCTCGCTGGCGAGTAATTCTTCACGCTCGAAGTCGATTCTCGTCACTTTCAATTCGGTGTTTGAACCAACCAGCCTCATCACGCTTTCATCCAATAATGATCCATGATGCACAAATAGAACCCTTTGGGATGTAAACAAATTTAATTCTCCAAAATTACGGTAAGCATGGCGCGTCTCATGGTGTTCTTCCAAATTTTCTCATCCAGGTGCGGGATCGAAATTTGTTTGTCGCCTGATAATATTCGATAAACTTTTATAATATTATCAGGCAGCGCTGCAATATTCAAGGCTTAATGGGATTAATTAAATTAGTCCTTTGGGTTGAAAAGGATTGATTTTCGTTAACCCACCAAGAGTTAATTACCCCTGGTTTGCCCAAGTCGAAGGGCGTCGGGATGCGTACCTACCGCTGCAGGCGGTACTCGACGAGCAGCTGGCAATGATGTCATTGGCAGTGCTGCTGCGAAAATCGCAAGAAAATAAAAGAGTGGCGAGGCATACAACCTCACCACTCTTTTATTTCTCTGGCATTGCGCGCTGTTAGATCTGATGGATCACATTATTATGCGCCATCATTTCATTGATTTTTTGTTGTGCTTCCATAAAATTCAGAACCACGCCACCAAAACCCAGCACGAATTGTTTGGCTTCATCAGGATTAGAAAAAGATAATGTGGATGGGCGGCAACAAAGGTTGATGCTGCTGTCTAAAACATACCAGGCCTGGCTGGCGCTCAGCATGGTTCCGTAGAAAAAATCTGTTGTCATGGCTGTGCTGATGTTTGTGCGCTTGGCGAGCGCCATCAGGCCGCAGTGTGAACAACATGCTACCAATCTTTCGCCATCGATTTGATCGATTAAGAACGCGGTGCGCGGGTTGTTTTCGCGCCCGCATTGCACACAACTTTGGGATGAGCTGCTCATTCGGCTGATGCCTCCCGAAATCTTGTTTACCAGCTTCATCTGGCTTAATTCCTGAATCTCGCGATAAGCGGTTGCCTGTGAAATGTCCATCAACTGGAGCAGTTCACGAATCGAAATATCACCCTTTTGATTAACAATTTTTAATATCTCACGCTGCCGGGGAGTTAAATTATTCATATTTATATCCCTTATGGATGCCCTGATAATGATGAGTTATTTTACTGGAAAATTATCAGGGAATATCCGAATATTCTTTGTGCGCTAAACAAGAATCCGACCCTGCTCTAAATTCTTAGACATGTTTTGGCATTGACCAGAACATGTTGATTGAAACTTTAATCCAAATTGGATGTGATTGTATCAGTACACTGTCCGCTTGTAAAACAGTTTTTCGGGTCTGCCGGCAGTTTTCAGCGTGGCGCTTGAATGACTGGAACAACACAAGCCTTTACAACCTGCTTGACCAGCGTTATTTGAACAAACTGCTGTCTCATTTTTCCCTCGGGAGGGATTATTATAGTAGGAAGAATATTCAGCGCATGCACAAGGCTCATATACCCAACAGAACATTTCTGCCAATGAAACCAGACCAGGAAAATGCGGTTTCCCGCGTCAATGCCAAGCCCGCCCTTCTTCCCAGCATATTTGACCAGTTGTTTCTTGAAAACTGGCCGCATGTCTACCGCCTGTTGCTGCGCCTGGTGGGTGACCCGGCCGAGGCCGAAGACCTGGCGCTCGAAACTTTTCTGCGCTTTTACCAACGGCCCGCAGCCAGCCTGGATGGTTTCAATGTCGGCGGTTGGCTGCACCGTGTAGCTGCCAACCTGGGGCTGCACTCCATCCGCAGCTACCAACGCCGCGAACGCTACGAATTGACCGCCGGAAGGGCTGATCTGGAGACAAGCGCGGATGAACTGCCCGCTGAGATATTGGCGCGCGCTGAGGAAGTGCGCGCAGCCCGCCTGGTGCTGGCTGGCATGCCAGAAAGGCAATCTCGCCTGTTGATCCTGCGTTATTCAGGTGCTTCGTACCAGGACATTGGCGCAGCCCTGGAACTCTCGCCCGCCTCGGTCGGCCCTTTGTTGCTGCGCGCCGAGCGTGAATTCGAAAAACGACACCGCGCTTTGTTTCGGGAGGAAGAAAAATGAGCCCACATCTCAATGATGGTCACCTGCGAGCTGCGCTTGATGATGAAATGCTGCCCACCGGTCTGCGTGATCACCTGGATCACTGCCTGGTTTGCCAATCCCACCTGGGGCAGATTCGAATACAGGTTCGGCCTGCTGCCGAAAAGTTGAGCTTCCTCACCACAAACCCTGGCGCAGATCGGATTCCATCTGCCCAGACCGCCTTGCATAAATTCCATACTCTACAAGTAGCCAACAAGGAGATTCCCATGTTTAAACGTTTATTTTCGTCATCCGTATTTCGCATAGCTGTCGTCGCTGCGCTGCTGCTGACGCTGGTTATTTCGATCCCCTCCACCCGCGCACTGGCAAATCAACTGCTCTCACTCTTCCGTGTGCAGCAGGTCACCGTTGTGCCGGTGGATTTTACGGGCATGCAGCAATTAACCGGTAACAGTGCCATTGGCCAACAGATCGGTGCGCTGGTTTCTGATTCAACCGTCATCACCGAGAAACCCGGGGATCCGCAGGCAGCCAGCGACGCAGCCGATGCCGCGCAGAAAGCTGGTTTTGCAGTGCGCCTGCCGGATCTGGCAGCTCCCGCCAATATCACCGTGATGGGCGCCACTTCTTTTAATTTTACAGTGAATCGTGCCAAGGCTCAGGCTGTGTTGGCTGAGGCCGGGCGCAGCGACCTGGTTCTGCCCGCTGCGATCGATGGCGCCGTTATCCAGGTGCATATCCCCGCCTCGGTCAGCGCCAGCTTTGGCGGCTGCCCGGTCCCCAGCGTCAATGGCAAGCCAACGGTAGGCAGCGCTTCGATGGGCCGGCTGTATCCGAGCTGCCTGATCTTCTCTGAGCTGCCCAGCCCGCTGGTGACAGCACCTGCTGGTGTGGACGTAGCCCTACTGGCTCAAATCGCCCTCGAGTTTAGTGGTATGAGCACCGAGCAGGCGGCAGCCCTCAGCAAAACTGTCGATTGGACTTCCACCCTGGTGGTGCCGATCCCGCGCAATGCCGCCACTTCTGAACAGGTCAGCGTGGATGGCGTTACCGGCACCTTGATCCAGCGTCCGGCGGATGATGCCCCAGAGTTTGTACTCTTGTGGGTCAAGGACGGTGTCATCTACGCCATCGCCGGTCTGGGCACTGACACACAATCAGCCTTCGACCTGGTCAACAGCCTGAAGTAATGAACCCAGCGATCGAAACACACGAACTTCGCAAAGTATTCGGCACAAAACCCGCCGTCAATGGCCTCACCCTGCGCGTTGAGCAGGGTGAGGTGTTTGGTTTTCTCGGTCCGAACGGGGCAGGCAAGACCACCTCGATCAAGATGCTGCTCGGGTTGACCGCTCCCACCTCCGGGCATGCCTGGTTGCTGGGTCAGCCGCTTGGCAATCGAGCCGCCCTGGCGCGCATCGGCTTCCTGCCAGAACACTTCCGTTTTCAAGACTGGTTGACCGCCGCTGAATTTTTGGAACTGCATGGTCAGCTTTACGGCATGCCAGCGCCAGAACTGAAAAATCGCATCGACCAACTTCTGGAGCGTGTTGGACTGGCTGAATTTCGCCGCGCTGCGCTGCGCACCTTCTCCAAGGGCATGCTGCAGCGCATTGGGTTAGCCCAGGCTCTGCTTAACCATCCGCTGCTGGTATGCCTGGATGAACCCACTTCGGGTCTCGATCCGGTTGGTAGGCGGCTGGTGCGCGATATGATCCACGAACTGCGCCAGGAGGGCACCAGTGTTTTTCTCAATTCGCACCTGCTGAGTGAGATCGAAGTCACCTGTGACCGGGTGGCCTTCATCCGTCACGGTGAGGTCGTGCGGCTGCTTGACCTGGCTGCGCTGCCTGCCGGGCAAATCACCGTCACCATCCGCGCCAATGGCATAACTCCGCAGGCCCTGCAGGCGTTAAGTCAGTGGTGCAGCCAGCCGCGCATGGAGGCTGAAACGCTCATCCTGACGCTCCCTTCTGAAGCCGCGCTGCCCGATATCACCCGCAGCCTGGTGGCAAATGGCGTCGATGTTTACAGCCTCACTCCGCAGCGCATGTCGCTGGAAGATATCTTTATCGAAACGGTCGGAAAGGATGGTGGCTTGTGAATCGTATCTGGATATTGGCCCGTATGACCTTTCGGGAAGCTCTGCGCCGCAAGATTGTGTTGACCGGCTTGCTGCTGGGAATCGGCTTCCTGGTGCTGTTCTCGGTAGGTTTCCATTACATCATCGTACAGGTCAGCCAGGTAAGCAGCGCAGCCAATTCTGGTGATCCCACCGGCCAGGCAGCCAGTAACATTACCTCGACCGAGAGTAAACATGCGATCCTGTTGGCCGGTCTTTATGCAGTAACCTTTCTGTCGGTTGCCATGGCCGCATTGTTGGGAGCCGATACCCTGGCCGGAGAGATTGGTTCCGGCATCATTCAAACCATCGTGACCAAACCGATCCGCCGTTCGGATGTGATCCTGGGCAAGTGGCTTGGTTTTGCCGGGCTGTTGGGGATGTATTTTGGGTTGGTGGCGGGCGGTGTCGTGTTGAGCGTCTGGCTGCAGTCAGGTTATGCCCCCAATCACCTGGCGCTTGGGTTGGCGCTGATCTACCTGGAATCCTTGCTGATCATGACCATTTCGCTGGCTGGTTCGAGCGCATTTTCTGCGCTGGCTACCGGAGGTATGGTCTTTGGGTTGTATGGGCTGGCTTTTATCGGCGGCTGGATCGAACAGATTGGCTCGATCTTACAGAACTCCACTGCCGTCAAGGTGGGTGTCATTGCCAGTCTGATCATTCCTAGCGAGGCGCTGTGGCGCAGGGCGGCCTTCGAAATGCAAACCCCCATGGGTGCGATGATGGGCGGAATGTCTCCCTTTGGCGCGACATCCGTACCAAGTCCGTTAATGATCGCCTATGCCTGTCTTTACCTGCTGGCTGTGCTGGCGCTGGCCGTGCGCAGCTTCGCCGGGCGCGACCTTTAGTCAGTTAAAACCGCCCTCGCCCATCACGCATCTGCTTATGATTGAATAACTGCCTGGCGAAAAGGAGCGGGTGGCCTTGATGCGCGGACCGGTGTTGTACTGCGTGGAAGGGGTCGACTACCCGGCGGAGGATGTGCGTCAATTTGTTCTGGCAGATGGCACGCAGCTGAAGGCGGAATTCAAGCCCGATTTATTGGGCGGAGTGACTGTTTTGCGTGGCACGGTCAGCATCTCGGCTGAATATCATGATTGGGGGCAGCGGTTGTACCGCCTGCAGAATGAACAAACGAATAACCAACCCGCGCCGGATGTGCAAATGACGGCAATTCCCTATTATGCCTGGGCAAACCGTGACGCCGCGCCGATGCTGGTCTGGCTGCGGACGAAACAGGATTAGTACCAGGCTGGATTCGTCCGCGTTGAAATCCAGAGAACCTGAATTTATTCTCCTATTTATAAATAGCAGGGGGGATTACTTTTTTGAACCTGCTTGTGTCAGATTTTAGCGAAGAACACTGTGCGGGGGTAAAATAAAATCAGCACCACTCAGCATTTTCCCATTTACAGGAGCAAAATAACATGCCAAGATCGCACATCGAACGACATCGTATGGAACGGATCGGCTGGCTTCGCGCGGCAGTTTTGGGCGCCAATGACGGGATCGTATCAACCGCAAGCCTGGTGGTGGGCGTGGCTGCGGCGCACGCAACTGGCAGCGAGGTGCTGGTCGCTGGCATTGCAGGGCTGGTGGCAGGTGCGATGTCGATGGCGGCTGGGGAGTATGTCTCGGTCAGCTCGCAGGCAGATACTGAAAATGCCGACCTGGCGCGCGAACGTCAGGAGCTAAAAGATAATATAAAAAATGAGCAGGAAGAACTGGCTGGCATCTACATGGCTCGCGGCCTGGACGCAGCGCTGGCCAAACAGGTCGCTTTGCAGTTGATGGAACACGACGCGCTGGGTGCGCATGCCCGTGATGAATTGGGCATCTCAGCCGAAATGACTGCGCGGCCAGTCCAGGCCGCCTTCGCCTCGGCCGGCACGTTCGCAGTTGGCGCCGCGATGCCGCTGTTGACCGTGATGGTCGTGCCTGAGTCGCTGTTGATTCCAGCGGTTGTAGGTGTCTCGCTGGTTTTCTTGGCGGGGCTGGGGGCATTATCCGCGAATGCAGGCGGCGCGCCGATGGTCAAGGCGGCCGGTAGGGTCACGTTTTGGGGCGCGTTGGCAATGGGCATCACCGCCGGTGTAGGCGCTTTGTTTGGGACGGTCGTTTAGTGCGATAATGCGCGTTGCCATCAGGAAAACAGGGTTGAAAATCTCAAGCCGGGTAAATCTGCGGTCATAGCCATACGCTCCGCATACCCGCAAATGAGAAAATTGAACTTTATGGGTCGGCCCGGTCTTAAAAGAGAATGGAGGCTGATATTCTTTGAGCTGCTGAGTATCGGTTTTGCAAAATTTTGTCCCCCAATGATGAAGTGGCCTAAATGTAGCCTAAGAGGAAAGTTGCTGTCCTGTCACACAATCCTTGGTAAGCCCTGCCTGTAAAAAGCGCATCGCCGGGGATTTGTATGCCCTAATCAATTGTCCTATACTGCTGATGCCCTTACACATTTTTACTGAGAGCCTGAATGGACGACAGCCGATAGGAATAATGGAGATAAATGCGCTCCAGGAATAGGTGTGGCTATTTTGCTCAACTCGGACTTTGTCCGTTCGGTCAGAAACTCAACACGATTGTTCATCGTACCGATCGCTGCGGTTTGAGCCTGTTTCAACTCGGGTTTCGCGTCCTTGAATATCTACTGGATTTCAATCTGGATATTCCGGTCTCGTTTACCGATTTTTCGCACGCCTGCCGCATCTTTGTCCGGTAGAGAAATAAAATTCAAAAAGTAAATTCCCGAATTTCTATCAAGGAAGTCACAAAAAAGCCCTCACTGAAAAGTGCGGGTTCTTTTGTTGCGTAGGTACCTGCATAAACACTCGAAATTCATTGAAGTAACAAAAGGTCAGATCAATAAGTGCTATAATACACATTAATTAGCACATCTATACACATCAAGGAGATTGCCATGCGTACCAACATTGTTTTGGATGATAACTTGATCGAGCGCGCCCAAAAGTTGACAGGCATCAAGACCAAGCGTGAAGTAGTTCATGAGGCTTTGCGGACTTTGATTTTGCTACGTGAGCAGACCGAGATTCGGTCTTTACGCGGTAAATTGAAATGGGATGGTGACCTCATCGAAATGCGCCAGTCTCGCGGTCTGGAGCGTTAGTCATGCTGGTGGTTGACTCAACCGTCTGGATCGATTATTTCAACGGTCTTGAAACTCCACAGACTGAATATTTGGATGGCATTCTTGAAACCACTCCCATAGTGGTTGGCGATTTGATCCTGGCTGAAGTTCTGCAGGGATTTCGTCTTGATTCAGATTTTGAAAAAGCACGCCGTGCCTTAGGGAAATTTTTGCAAGTCAGCCTGGTTGGTCCTGACCTGGCTCTCCAAAGTGCTCGTAATTATCGAACGCTACGGCAAAAAGGAATTACCACCACTGAAAACCCCCCCTTTGAGAAGAGACTCCAGTCGCAGGGAAAAAAATCATAGCTGTCCGCAAAGGCGTTGGGGTCAAGCAGGGTGCAGTTGAGGCCCCCGGCGCCATACCCATTGTGGCCCCCGTCGAGATTGTGGAAGGTGCCAAACAGC
>CAIMZS010000633.1 GCA_903846015.1 uncultured Anaerolineae bacterium
ACCGTAACCGTGGCAGTGCTGTCTTTGCCACCGGATAAAGAAAGGATGTGTCGAATAGGTTGGTCAGTCATTGTGGTTCCCTCGTTGTACCGTTAAAGGTCGTGAAATGATTATACAGGGATCAAAAACAATTCGGGATAAAAAGCGTATTAAAAATCAAGTGTCAAACTTCTTAAGATATTCCTGGGCCAGCATTTGTAGGGCGGCATTCAGGACTTGCGGATCCGCGCCGTAATACTGTTCCATATGCCGGCGCAGGTCATCGGCTACACGGCGGCTGTTCTGGCGCTGTTCCGCAGAGAGGTTGGCATCCGCAGCAAAGCCGCGGCGCTCGCTCTGGAAGAGTTCTCCCAGCACCTTGGCCTGGACCGCAAAGCGGTCGGAGTCGGCATCCGTCCAGGCGCGGGGCGGGCGGTTGGCAATATAAGCCAGGACACTTTCCAGGGCAGCCTGCGCATCCGGCGTTTCAGAAGCGCGTTTCAGTAAGGGAAGCAAGCCGGGATGGGTGCTACGAGAAGCCAACTCCCCGGCCAAGGCACGAAAATCGCCCCAACTTTCATCACCGGTTTCCAGACCACAACCGGTAAGAACCTGGTCGCAGCCCCAAGCCAACAGGCGCGGCATCTCATTGGCCAGTTCGGTCAGGGCGCTGTTCAAACGCCCAAAGAAGATATTAACCTGTTCAGTGACCAAGCGGTGCTGGTCAAAGGTTTCCATCTCGACCGCCGCAGGAAGATCGGCAAACAAAAGATATTCCGGTGAACGGGCCTGATCCAACGCGGCGCGCACAGCAAGCGTGCGAGCGGATAATTTTTTTGTACTGCGCGTGTGTTCGGGCAAGGATTTCACACCACGGATGAGCGAACGCACGACCGGCATGGCTTGCGGCTCGACGTGATAGGCGCGCGCAAAGCGTTCCAAAATTGCCAGACGTGTCCCGGTGACTTTGCAACCCGCGATCTGGAACAACTCCGGACGCGAGAGCAGCAATTCCCAATTGGCGACCGAAGGCTCCGGCAGCAGCGTTCCGGCATTGTATAGGGTAGTTTCGCCCTGATTGATGATCAAGAAGGCGCATAAAATCACCGGAATCACGCCATTTGTGAGACCATAGGGCGTTTCGGCGAGCAATCGAACCAGCTCATCTAATGGGCGGGGTTCCGGGGTCACGGTAAAGACAAACTTTTCAATTTCAGCCCAGACCGGGCGCAAGTTGAGCGGGTCGTGTTCGGGCAGGGCTGAAAAGGCCCAAACCCCGACAGGGTTTTTCTGATGCAAGCCACTGGTCTTTAAGACGCTATCGTACATGCTGCGTTCGGGCGGAAAGCCTTCGATCCCGAGCACTTCCTGGTTGGCGTGGGTCAGCATGGCTTCGACCAGACTGCGGCGCGCCGAAGCTCCTTGGGACGATAACTGGCGGCGGTTGATAATTTCATTCCAAAGAATGGGACTTTTGGCGTAAAGATCATCGCAAATTTCGGATAATAGGTGAGAAAGACCCTGGTTTGCTTTCGTTGAGACTTCTTTCGCACCGTGAAACCATGTGCATCCAGCAGCATCGCTCAGGCGATACGGGCTGAGGGTGCGGTCAATGGTGTTTTGAATGAGAGACTCGATCGAAGTCAGACGAGTGCGCAGTTCACGGCGCGCAACTGGGTCATCTCTCAATTCGGGGGTGTTTTCCTCGACCCAGTGCAGGCAGCGTAGTTCGTAGAGCAATTCAGTCAGCCGGCCTGTTTTTTCTGCCACACCAACGACAATGTTTTTGCGCTCGCACATGGAAGGATCGCTTGCCCAGCGCAGGAAGTCCTCGGTTTCGGTGTGATTGACGGGCAGGCACAAAAGCACTTTGCCGCTGGTACCCGGAAATGGCTTCATGTCAAGCTGGTCGCGCGAGAACGAATCGACATAACGCACTTCGAAATAACGCAACGTTCCGGTCTGGAAACTGTGACGGCGTGCAGCCACCGGGCGGGGTGTCATGTATTTCTGCACAGCTTCCGCCAGGCTAAAGGCACCACGCAGCTGCTGCTGGGCCTGCTGCAGGCGTTCTTCGATATCCACATCACTGCCTTGCCAGATGGAATAGGTTTTATTAAAGCGCCGGTAGACTACCAGAGAACGCACTTGCAGGTTGGCG
Source organism: uncultured Anaerolineae bacterium (assembly GCA_903846015.1). Taxonomy (GTDB): domain Bacteria; phylum Chloroflexota; class Anaerolineae; order Anaerolineales; family Villigracilaceae; genus UBA5195. The sequence continues at coordinate 2,141 of CAIMZS010000633.1, forward strand.
AGCGCTTTTCTGAGTATCTCATCCGTGTCCGTTTCAGAACGCAAGGCGCTTAAGATGCTGTTTTCGTTGGACTGTAAGGCGCTGACTTCCGTCAGCCAGTTGAGCATGCCGATGGTTTTGAGCAACGCGGTTTCGGTTTTGGTCAGGTTGGTCAGGTTGCCAAGCCGTTCGATGGTCTCGGTGATGGCACGCGCCCGGCCAGTGGCATACAGACGTCCCTGAAAGTTGGCTGCCAGGTAATCAAAGAGATCCGGCAAACGGATAAGCTGCCCAATTGAATTTTGTTCAATAAATTCTTGAAAACCAGCCGGTTCATGCGACGATAGATAAGCGAAGATCGAACGCTCATTTTGGGCCAGGCGGCGGAACAAGAAGGGTAGAGCTGCCAGGGTGGTGGGATGGAGTGGATAGGTTTGCATGGCCAACCCGGCAAACTCATCCGCTTTCATCGATGGTGGGCACCAACCAGTTTGGGCGGCATCCTGGGCGGCCAGTTGCAAGTCAGGATCTACGAGATTTAATAAGGCTGGTTCGGAATATTCAATTGCATTGGCTAGCAAGCGGATTTGCTGGTTGGCGGGTTCCTGGAAGGGGATATCGTCAAAACGGCCCTGAACCTTGCTCCATTCACGCTGGGCTTTGCTGTCCAGTAGATGCGCATATTGCTCGAAGGCCTGGTGCAGGATGCCGACAAAAACAAAAGGCATGTCGCCGCTGCGGTTGGCAAACTCGGCCAGTTCTTGCAACAGGTAAATATCCGTCTCTTCGGGGTGGTTTGCAGCAAATTCCAGGGGCTTGCCCATCTCGTCAAAGATGAACAAGAGGCCTGTGTATCCGAAATCAGGTTGAGTAATGATTTCCAGAAAGCGTTTTAGCCAGCGAGTGATAGCCCGGCTTTCAGTTTGTAGGGACCAGCCTTGCAACTCATCCAGCAAAGGCAGGATCTTGCCATTCCCATGCAGGCGTTCCAGGGATTGCAGCAAACCGTGCTTAATACATTCCTGAAATGGGGCACGGTAGCCGGCGATGGGAACAGGCAGAAGTCCCTTGGTGCTGCCATGATTAAGAGCTGTATTGAGGTTGTTTGCCAGTAATTTGTCGACGTTTTCAAGCTGCTTAAAAACGGAAGCATGTGCCGACTGGGATTTGCCCATCAGGTTCATCATAAATAACCCAAAGAACGATTTTCCAGAACCGTACGGTCCGGTCAATGTCCATGAGCGTGATGGGGTAGTGCTTTCAAAAGCATTAAGAATTCGGCGAAGACTTGCGCGAGCCTGGGCAGTCAAGACATAACCATCAGAGATACTATCATTGCCCAGATCACGCTCCACGTTAATTGAACGTAATCCGCTTTGCCGGATGTGAACGGCTGTTTGGATTAGAATTTCGGCGGAAGGCGTGAGGCTATTTTTGCTCATAATGCCTCCGCAGCAATTCTAGCGCCTGGCCCTGGTAGTCACTGCCCAAGGTATCGGATAAATATACCTGGGTCAAACCAGCGGTTTCCTGCAAACGCAGCAAGCCGTTTGAAAAATTTTCCAGAGATTCCAGGTATTCGACAACCGTATTCTCGTCCAACTTGAATACCTGTCCTGGGCTACCGGGTTGGTAGATCACATCATCAATGGCAACAGTGCGGCGATTTTCGACGGTTCGTGAAAGAAACATCAACAGGGCATAACCAAAAACTCCCAAAGGCAAGGAGATTTTAGGACCAACATTGAAGCGGTATACGCCATCATCGGGTAAAAAGCGCACAATATCCAATTCGGCCAACGGACAATCCAGGGTCTCTTCAGAGATCAGGCCTAGTTTTGTTTTTGCGGGGATGTAGGTTCGCAGGCAAATCTCGATTTCACGTTCAACCGTGCCATCTGTTGTCTTAATGGCGCGCTGTTCCAACTGGTTTTTGACAAACTTTTGAATGCTGGGGCGAGTGAATTCGGTTTCGAGATAGATCGAAAACAATAAGTACCAGGTGAATCCGCGCGTCAGGCGGGTTGTCAGCTGCCAGTGCAGCAACCAGAGCGAACCGACATCCTCCAGATAAGGATCCCAACCTTTGTCCAATAATAATTTATGAGCCATGTCGGTGGGTTGTAAAGGCTTCGCCAACCCGGTCCCATCGACTTCCTGCAGCATGCCTGTGGCCAGACACCAGTGGCGTATCGAACGTACCATGTTTTTGCCAACGCCAAGTTCCGCCAGGGCTTCATCTTTGGTGAATACCAGGGGTTCTTTTTTTGCAGCATCCACCCCTTTTTTCAACCAACCATGACGAAAGACAAACTTTTCATGACCGCCAAATGTCGGTCGGATATTTTCTTCCAATGAATTCAATGTAATGAATACTCCTAAACAGGGAGTGGAATGAGATGCCTTGTGAAGTTTACCACTGAACAAGGAC
>CAIMZS010000634.1 GCA_903846015.1 uncultured Anaerolineae bacterium
GGATTGGTCATTCTCGAAAACACCAGGGTGAAATAATAACCCGGCCAGCGCACACGCCATGCGGCGACCGGGAATGAAGGCTATGATGATTAAAATTGCTCAACTGTTCCCTGCCCAATACACATGAGGCAAATATGAACCAAAAAAGTTCCTTTCTAACGCAATGGAAGCATGACCCGCAGGGCAGCATGGCAGCCCGGCACCCTGACCAGGCTGAAGGGGAATAATATGCTCAGACTGTTTCGCAAAAAAGTTGGCGTCAAAATTGCCACCGGTTACGTATTCATACTCATCCTGATGGTAAGCATCAGCCTGCTGGCAGCCGAACGCTTGCTGAATATTGAGGCCCTTGTCAACAGCGAATTCGTCACAATCAACACGGAATCCCAGGGGCTGGTGAACCAAACCCTGACGCTGCTGACCATCGCCACCATCTTCGCGACCATCTCCGGCATCCTGCTGGCTTATTTCCTGGCGGGTCACATCACCCGCCCGCTGCTGCAAGTCATGCAAGCCTCGCACCAAATTGCCAACACGGATATTCAATCGCTCACCCACCAAATGGCGACCCTGGCCCAGGGGGATGTGCGCCTGAACCTGAGCATCACCGCCCGGCCGCTGGATATTCAGCTGGAAGACGAAGTTGGGCAAATGGCGCTGTCCTTCAACCAGATTGTCACGCGCCTGTACGAAGCCGAGACCGCCTTCCTGAGCATGTCTACCTACCTGAACGAGATGGCGGCGGCCGCCCAAAGCGTGGCGCGCGGCGATCTGAGCGCACAGATCACCCCGCGCTCAACAGAAGATGTGCTCGGGAATTCGATCCTGCACATGCTCGAAAATCTGCGCACCGCCCGGGAAGAAATCCGCGAAACCCAGGACCATCTCGAGGACCTGGTAAGCCTGCGCACCCGTGAACTCAAGACAGCCCGCGACCAGGCCGAAGAGGCCGCCCAGGCCAAAAGTGAATTCCTGGCAAACATGAGTCACGAGATCCGCACACCCATGAACGGCGTGATCGGCATGACCAGCATCATGTTGGATACCTCGCTGAACGACGAACAACGTGAGTACATCGAAATCATCCGCAAAAGCAGTGATGCGCTGCTTTCGATCATCAACAACATTCTCGATTTTTCCAAGATTGAAAGCGGCAAGCTCGAACTCGAAATGCAGCCCTTCGACCTGCGCGAGTGCGTCGAATCTGCGGTGGACCTGGTGGCCTACAACGCCTCTGAACAGGGGGTTGAGCTGCTCACCAACATCGAACTGGATGTGCCGGATACCCTGATAGGCGATGTCACCCGCCTGCGCCAGATCCTGTCCAACTTGCTCAGCAATGCCGTCAAATTCACATCGGTCGGCGAGGTGGAAGTGGCGGTGAAGATGGGGCCGGAAGGGATTGGGCCAGGGCAGGGATGTAAACTTCACTTTTCGGTCAGGGATACCGGCGTTGGCATACCCGCGCAGCGCGCCGACCGGCTCTTCCAGGTCTTTTCACAGATCGACGCATCCACTACACGCAAATACGGCGGCACCGGGCTGGGGCTGGCAATCTGCAAACGCCTGGCAGAGCTGCTTGGCGGCGATATCTGGGCAGTCAGCCCCGGCGAAGAGCAGGGCACCACTTTTCACCTTGTTCTGCCCTTCCACGTCGGCGAACAAATTCTCAAAAGCGGGTACCCCGGGCCGACCATCATCCCAGGCGATAAAACCCTGCTGGTGGTGGATGACAACGCCACAAACCGGCTGATTATCAAACGCATGGCGCACTCGTGGGGCCTCACCACCGTGGAGTGCGAATCGGGACGGGTGGCACTGGATAAAATTGACGCCGGGCTGATAGTGGATGCCGCCGTTCTGGATGTGCACATGCCAGAGCTGGACGGCATCAGCCTTGCGCGTGAACTGCAAGCGCGCCACAGCCAGCACCAGATTCCGATCATTATGCTCAGTTCGCTGGGCCAAAAACTGCCGCTGCCGGCTGGCATCAATATCTCGGCCTGTTTGAATAAGCCCGTCAAACCAGCGCAACTGTATAACGCCCTGACTTCGGTCCTGGATATGCCGGTGGAGAAAAGTGAACTCCCGCCTGAATCGGAAACCGCATCGGATGGAGGCCTGGCCGAGCGCCACCCGCTCGTCATCCTGCTGGCAGATGACCATATCTTCAATCAGAAGGTCACGATTCTGATGCTCTCCAGGCTGGGCTACCACGCCGACATCGCCTCCAATGGGTTAGAGGTGCTCGAGGCCTGTATGCAACGCGAGTATGACGTGGTGCTGATGGACATTCAAATGCCTGAGATGAACGGAATTGAAGCCACCCAACGCCTGCGAGCCGATCTGCCCCAGGACAAGCAGCCGCGCATTATTGCCATGACTGCCAATGCCCTGGGTGGCGAACGGGAAGATTATCTGAACGCCGGTATGGATGATTACCTCAGCAAACCGATCAATGTGGCGAGCTTACGCGCTGCCCTTGAAAGATGCGCGCCGCTGGAAATGCATGCCGGGCTGACTTCCGCAGCCCTGTCAACAGTGCCTTACAACAGCTCAATCGATATCGCCACACTGAAACAATACTTTCCCTACGAAGGCGAAGATATCGGCATGGTACTCGAGCTTTCGCAGGAATTCCTGAGAGACGCGGATGAGCGCATGCGCCAGATGGAGATTGCTGTCCGTCTGGGTGATGCCGATACGGTCGGCAAAATAGCCCACATGCTGAAAGGCTCGAGCCTTACCTTCGGCGCCAACGGGTTCTCGTCCCTTTGCAAGCAGCTTGAGCAGATGGCGAAGACCGGGCAGCCGCACTGGCATGACATCCCCGAGAAATTTGCGCAGACCCGGGCTGAATATCAACGCGTGCGCATAGAGATACCGATCATACTGAAAGGGATGCTGCCATGACCCGTCCTGAAATTCAGACCGCTTTTTTGAAACAGATCCACGAAGACGGCCGGCAGATCGAGACTGCCTGGAAAGAGCTGCAGGCCCACCATGAGGATGCGCATGCCAGCGCTGTTCTGACACTGGCCGCGCATCGCCTGGCAGGGGTGGCGCTCCGGCTGGGTTACTACCGCATCGGCAGCGCCGCCCGGCTGATCGAAAACCAGATCATCCAGCCTGGCGCAGTTGATTTATCCGAGCTTGAAAAACTTGTCGACGCCTTGTTTGTCGAGATTAAAGTACACAAAGAGGATGAACTGCTGGAGCCTGAGCGCCGCAGCGCCAATAGCAGCAAGAACGTCGCCTCGATACAGGAAAATCGGTCCAACAGCCTTATCTACCTGGCGGATGTTGAGGCTGCCCAGGTTGAGGCGTTGGCCTTGCAGGTGCAGCAGTTTGGTTACAGCACCCAGACCTTCACGCGCCTGGATGATCTTGAGACTGCCCTGCAGCAGCGCAGCCCAACTGCCATTCTGATCGATATCAGCTTCCCCAGCGGGGAATTGTCCGGTATCGAAACGGTGCGCAGCTTGCAAAAGGAATTCAACAACCAGCTCCCGGTTTTCTTTCTTGCGGACCACGACGATGTCTCCGCGCGGCTGCAGGCCATCCGCACCGATGGGAAGAATTATTTTGTCAAACCGGTGGAGATCAGCGCCGTGATCGATGATCTGGATAAGTACCTGGTCAGAGAAGAGACCGAATCATTTCGGGTGTTAATTGTGGACGATTCTGAAGTGCAGGCGAAAATCAATGCCATGCACCTGAACCGGGCCAGAATGGTCACCCGGATTACCACCAATCCAATGGATGTCTTGCACGCCCTGGATGAGTTCATCCCCGATCTGCTCTTGCTTGATCTGTACATGCCCGAGTGTACCGGGCTGGAACTGGCGCAGGTCATCCGGCAGATGAAGACGCACGTCAGCCTGCCAATCGTCTACCTTTCGTCTGAAACTGATCGCGAAAAACAGCTCGCGGCGGTTGATTCGGGCGGGGACGATTTCCTGACCAAGCCGATTAAACCTGACCACCTGATTTCGGCGGTCACCTCGCGCATCACGCGTTACCGGCAGCTGCGCGCGCTGATGCTGCACGACAGCCTGACCGGGCTGTTGAATCACACCAGCTTCCGTGAACGGCTCGGGCAGGAGATTGCGCGTTCGGCCCGCACCGGGCAGCCGCTGGCGCTTGCGATGATTGATATCGATAAATTTAAACAAATCAATGATACCTATGGGCACGCGGTTGGGGATCGCATCCTGAAGGCGCTTTCGCATTTGCTGACTCGCCGCCTGCGTCAGAGCGATGTGATTGGGCGTTACGGCGGGGAAGAGTTTGTGGTCTTTCTGCCGAACACCAACGAGAGCACCGCTTATCAGATCATGAACGAGCTGCGCGAGGCCTTCTCATTGGTGCATCACATCTGTAATGGGGATGAGTTCAGTGTGACGTTTAGCTGCGGCGTAGCCACCTTCCCTGAAAGACAGACTTCCTCCGCCCTGAGCGAAGCTGCCGACCAGGCGATGTACAACGCCAAGAGCCAGGGCCGCAACCGGGTCCTGCTGGCTGGCCCGATGCCCTAAAGTACAGACCCCCTCCGGCCTTCGGCCACCTCCCCCATTTTCAAAGACCGAAAATAGGGGAGGCAGAGCA
>CAIMZS010000635.1 GCA_903846015.1 uncultured Anaerolineae bacterium
CATGATTACCCTGTTAAAGAATAGCCAGAACTGGGAGAGAAACCAACTACAAAACTATAGCATTTGGATGAGGAGAACTTCAAGGGATTTCACCTTTTATATCGGTTTTTTTATCGCTTTTAGGACAGCTACCGGAAATTACGAAGGATTCGTTGTGATTTGAAAAGATATTACACTGAAAATTTATTTACTTAAGGTAGCAACCCCAATGAACAATTTTGCGCCAAAACATATATATATAAAGTGCAGCCTTGGAATTTCAACCTAAGAGTATAGTGGAAACGAAAGAGGAATATCAGCACCCCATCACTTTTCATTGTTCCATTTTTTTTAAACTGGTGAATTTTTTGTATTAATCCCACCCCCTGCTCAACCCCGTGCTCAGCCCGGATTTTTTCTCCCAGTGCAACAGCTCTGGCGCGAAGAACCGGATCGCTGACTGCACGAGTGATGTCTGCCGCGAGTCGCATGGCAGATATCTTGAAGAAACTTGCGGAACGGATCCCAACACTCAGTCGCTGAAGGCGGTCGGCCCAGAAGGGCTGGTCCCCCCCAGGGGAATGATAACAGCTGGAATGCCCGCACGCAGCCCAGCGGCGGTAGTGCCCATACCGCCATGATGTACGAAAGCCGCCATTCGAGGAAAGAGCCAACTATGAGGAATCTCCCGAATGGGGAAGATCGTTTCTGGAAGCGATTCTAAATGCAGACCACCCCAACCGGAAGCAAGCACACCACGTTGTCCGCTGGCAGACAGGGCATCTACAACCAGGCGAGTCATGCGGGCTGGGTTTTGTGTATCCATACTGCCAAAGCCCACGTAAACAGGAGGCGGTCCGCTTTCAAGGAATTGGGATAACTCGCGCGGTGGCTGCCAGCCAGAGGCTGGTTCCAGAAACCAGTAACTAGTTACGTGGTGGTTGGGCGGCCAATCATCCGGTGTGGGTAAAACGCTCGGACTGAAACCGTATATCGTCGGATCGTTACGTTCCTGCAGGTGCTGAAAATAATTGTCGATACGGGGCAATTCCATTTTAAGACGCCAGCGGTTGAGTATCACGCGACATATGCTCCAAAAAGCAAACTGCACAATTCTGTGCGTGATGGGATTGGCAAATTGATTCTCTTTCGCACCCCAGGGAGCAAAAAAGCGGATGGAAAGGCGCGCGTAGGAGCGAGCAGGGCGTGGATCGGGGCTTGAATGAGCGGAATACCACGCTTTTCAGCGCAATCGGGAATCCCAAAGACCAGCGAAGATGCGATCAGAAGATCCGCGTCGGCGCTGGTACGCCGGTATTCGTCAAATAAGCCTTCCAGCAGTGGCCCGGCTTTGCGCAGGAGGAATGAGAGTATTTTTAACTGTCCACCCTGGCGCACAGCTGCCTGGATTTCAGCAGTACGAATAAACTCCTGCGGATCAAAACCGTGTATGGGGATGAAATCAAGCCCGGCAGCGCAGATCAGTTGACGAAAAATCTCGGAGGCAGGCATGCAGACTTGATATCCGGCGTTTTTTAAACCCACGCCAAGAGCAACATAAGGCTGTACATCGCCACGCGAGCCTTGGGTCAGGATTGTTATCTTCATCGCGGCATATCAGGCTCGCTCTGCTCCCATTCACCCCAGGGGATCCCATATGCAGCGCCGCCGCAGGTATAGCCCGCAATGAAAGCAAAGTTTTCATTGCGGGCAGGGTTTTCAAGGGTTAACTTTTCAACTTGCTTCTGCTTTTTTGCAGCTACCGGGCTGGCCATAAAATTGAGAATAGCATCCTTGTAATCCATCGGGAATTGGATACCCAGCGTTTCAATCTCCCGAAAAGCCGTCCCCCAACCCACTCCGAAATATTTCCGATAAGCCCGGGCCACCTTGTCTCCCGTGTAAACCTGAAGGTAGTACCCGGCAGCAAACAGCCTTTGTTTCTGGTTGAAGCGTTTATGGCGAAGAGGAGTCTTGACATTCACAACGATGTAGCCTCCGCGGATGGCAAGTTCATTGGGACGGATGTCAAGCGCGTTGTTATCCAGATTATATTCCTTTTGCGCAAGTTGTATTTCGGGATGATTTTTCTCTACCGTACTTTAGAACTTGGAAACCATCTTGAAAATATTTGTGAAATAAATCCCAAAATTGTATATGTTTTTGATCTCGGTATAATTAACACCAATCAATGTGCATTAAAACGTGCAAACAATTCGTGTTCAAAATCAGGGAAAATGCAAAAAGACGAGACTGATAGGTTTTCTTAAATTCGAAAA
>CAIMZS010000636.1 GCA_903846015.1 uncultured Anaerolineae bacterium
CTACTGGCAGTCTTTACTGCCATCATCCTCGGTGGTGTCATCATTGCCGCAGTGGGAGGTAACCCATTCGCGGCATACAGCGGGCTTTTTGAGGGAGCCTTTGGCTCTGTCAAAGCGTTAAGTGAAACTGCAGTGTGGGCCTCCCCCTACATTCTTGCTGGCCTGGCTGTATCATTGGCATTCAAGGGTGGCTTATTCAACATTGGCGCCGAAGGTCAACTGGCGCTCGGGGCAGTATCATCCGCCTGGATTGGTTATGCTTTACCGGGCATGCTTGGTTTTGATCTGCCAATTTACATCCACCTTCCACTGACCGTTTTTGCTGGCCTTCTATTTGGCCTGATCTGGGGCGCCATCCCAGGCGCCCTCAAAGCCTATACCGGGGCGCATGAAGTCATCAACACTATCATGATGAACTACATCGCGCTCAATATGGTTAGTTTTCTGCTCAACGGACCTATGAAGGACAAGGACCCTAATAACGTGATCGCGCGAACTCCGCAAATTGCCATGAGCGCGCGTATTCCGGTCATTTTTGAAGGCTTACGTGTCCATTGGGGCTTTATACTGGCGCTGGTGGTGGCTTTCATGGTTTGGTGGTTATTGTGGAAGACAACCCTCGGTTTCGAAATCCGCACCGTGGGTTTAAACCCCGAAGCCGCCAAATATGCCGGTATCAATGTCAAACGCATCATGACCCTGACGATGGCACTCTCTGGAATGCTGGCGGGCCTGGCGGGCACTATTGAGGTTACTGCGCTCAATTACCGGCATGAGTTGGGATTTTCCAGCGGGTATGGGTTTGATGCCATCGCCATCGCATTGCTTGGCAAAACGCATCCGTTCGGCGTGGTGATCGCCGCGATCTTATTTGCAGCCATGCGCAATGGGGCCACCCGCATGCAGTTCCTGACACAAATCCCGGTGGATATCATCTCGGTCATCCAGGCTTTGATCTTACTGTTCGTAGCGGCAGATGCCATTGTGCGCTACATTTACCGCATCCGGCAAAGCGGCGACAAAGTCGTTTTGACGCGCGGCTGGCGCGGATAGGAGACTGACCATATGGACTGGCGACGTTTTGGCTTTATTGCGCTAATTATTGCGCTTTTATTCGGTGCCGTTGTGCTGGTAGGCATGTCTTCAGAATCGCCGATCCTGATCATCGGCAGTATGATGGCTACTACCATCGCTGTAGCCACACCTCTGACTTTGGGAGCTCTTTCAGGAGTCTTCTGCGAGCGCTCGGGAGTGGTGAACATCGGCATCGAAGGCATGATGCTGGCAGCCGCATTTTTCGGCTGGCTGGGATCGATTTACATGAATACCGTTTTTGGGTTTTCCATGTGGCCCAGCCTGATCGTGGGTGTCTTATCCGCCATCCTGGCGGGGGGCATGTTTGCCCTGCTGCACGCGGTGTTATCCATCACCTATAAAGTTGATCAAATCATCGGCGGAACAGTCATCAATATTCTGGCTGTTGGAGTGACCGGCTTCTTGAACAGGCAGTTGTTTTTTGATAAAAGCAGCATTTTTGGCGGACAGGTGCCGCATGCCCCAGGTGTATTGCCCATCATCCATTTGCCGATAAAGGAAGCGCTCGAAGGCCTGTGTGGAATGTTTGGAAACTCACCGAGCTGCATTATCACCGCGGATGCCGTCGGGAAAATCTTCGACCAGAAACCAATCGCGATCGCAGCGATAGTTTTGGTGGCGGTAAGCCACTACGTCTTATTCAATACGCGCTGGGGATTACGCACGCGGGCTGTCGGCGAACATCCCAAAGCCGCGGATACCGTCGGCATCAACGTGGTTTGGATGCGCTATGCCAACGTAGTCATCGGCGGTATGCTGGCAGGGTTGGGTGGCGCATATTTCACCCTGGAATCGGTGCCTCAATTTCAACCACTGATGACCAACGGACGTGGTTTCATTTCCCTGGCAGCCATGATCTTTGGTAACTGGACACCTGTGGGCGCATGGGCGGCATCCCTTGTCTTTGGCGCTTCACAGGCCCTGCAGATCAACCTGCAGTTTTTCCGAACATCGATCCCACCGGAATGGGCATTTTTCCAAAATTCATATGCCGTCGGACAAATCCCGTACATTCTGACCATGATCATCCTGACCGGCATCATCGGCAAAACCAGCGCACCTGCCGCCGATGGCACCGCCTACGATAAATAGGAGCGACAACATGGCCGACAATAAAAAGACCGTTCTGGAAGCCAAAGGCATCACCAAGCAGTTCCCCGGTGTGCTGGCAAATGACAACATTAATTTTGACCTGCGCGAGGGAGAAGTGCACGCCTTGCTTGGGGAAAACGGTGCCGGAAAATCTACCTTGATGAACATCCTCTACGGGTTGTATCAACCCGATTCAGGCGAGATCAAGATCAATGGAGAACTGCTGCACCTTTCATCACCGAAGGATGCAATCCTGCGTGGAATTGGCATGGTTCACCAACACTTCATGCTGATCCCAGTTTTTTCAGTAACCGAAAATATCATGCTCGGTGCCGAAACCGATCACCGCGCCGTGAAAAACGAGGCTGCGCTGACCCGGCTTGACCGCAAAGAGGTAGCGGCCAGGGTATCCCAACTTTCTGATCAGTATGGCTTTAAGATCGACCCAAACGCCATCATTGGCGATCTGCCGGTGGGTATTCAGCAGCGCGTTGAGATCATCAAGGCACTGTATCGCAAAGCATCCATCCTGATTCTGGATGAACCGACCGCCGTGCTGACACCGCAAGAGGCCGAAGACCTCTTCCGGATTGTGCGTGAGCTAAAACAACGCGGCGTTTCCATCATATTCATCACCCACAAACTAAAAGAAGTTCTGGCAATCGCCGATCGCATCACTGTAATGCGCGGTGGTAAGGTGGTAGGCACAGCGGAACCATCCACTGCCACCGAACAACAGTTGGCCACCATGATGGTGGGGCGGGAAGTGCTATTAACAGTAGACAAAAACGCCGCCACCCCCAAAGAAGATGTGCTCAAGGTTGAAAGCTTGCGTGTGCGCGACCAGCGCAATCTCGAAAGCGTGCGTGGCGTATCCTTCAACGTGCGCGCCGGGGAAGTGCTGGGCATTGCCGGGGTGCAAGGCAACGGACAAACCGAACTGGCCGAAGCACTGACCGGACTGCGCAGCGTGGAGAGCGGCAAAATCAGCTTGGGGAATAAAGATCTGACCGGCAAAGCGCCGCGTGCTTTTACAGAAACTGGCCTTGCTCACATCCCGGAAGACCGCCAAAAACATGGCCTGGTCTTAAGCTACACCATTGCCGACAATATGATCCTGTGCGATTATTACAAGCCACCCTTTAGCAAACAATATGTTATTCAACAGGCTGCCCTGGATGAAAATGCGCGCAAACTGATCAAGGAATACGATGTCAGAACACCATCCCCCTACGTTGCAGCGGGGAAGCTCTCGGGCGGCAACCAGCAAAAGGTCATTGTGGCACGAGAATTGAGCCGCCCGGTAAAACTGATCATTGCCAACCAACCCACTCGCGGTCTGGATGTCGGTTCGATTGAATACATCCACAAGGAAATCATTCTAATGCGTGATCAAGGTGTGGCAGTATTGCTGATCTCGGCTGAGTTGGACGAGATTCTTGCCCTCTCAGACCGCATTGCCGTAATGTACCGGGGCGAAATTGTCACCACCGTGGATGCCAAAAAGGTCACCCGAGAGCAGTTGGGACTATGGATGGCAGGGGTAAGCCCCGAAAAAGTTTTATAATGTCACACAGGCATGGGCAGGTCCATGATAGACCTGCCCATGCCTATTTACGGGTTTTCCCTTACGATAGTCCCGGTTCCAGCGATAGTGCCTGTTCTAGCACGGCCACGAGAAAAAAAAGCTCTTTTTTGCGCCCTTTGCGGCTTTGCGCGGACCCAGGTTTCTGCCTGCCCATTTCCTGACGAATACAGAAAAGCATTAACAATACCGAAGGGGGATTTTGTGTAAAAAACGGTTGTAGTATACTAACATCTCGAAGCCTATACTGGATCTAGCTTTCCCCACCCACAACCCCGCTCAACCCGTTACACAGAGATATCCTGTGCGAATCTGTGTGTATGTACTGAAAGGAAAAAATGAACCGAAAAACCATAACTTTGATTTCAATCCTGGCCACCCTGGTTATCTTGCTGAGTGCCTGCGGAGCAGCTGAAACCACGCCCGATGCAGCAGCCATTTCCACCGCTGCCGCACAAACGGTGGAGGCGCGCTTTACCCAACAAGCTGCAGCTTTCACCCAGACACCCGCTGCTCCCACGCTAACAGCCCCCCCCCTGTCCACTGCCACGCAAGGATTCCCGCCCACCCAGACCACAGAACCCGGTCTGCCGACCCCAACATCCAACGGGAAAGCCTGCTATCAAATGACCTTTCTTGAAGATGTTACCATTCCGGATGGAATGATCATTGTACCAGGCGCCAAATTTACCAAGACATGGCGGGTTCGGAATGATGGCAACTGTCCTTGGGACCAAAAATATGCGCTCGAGTTGTCGCAAGGTGATGCAATGGGCACCCTGGCCAAAATCCCGCTTACCCAGGTTATCGCTCCGGGGGACACTGCCGACCTTACCGTCGAATTAACCGCCCCCACTACCGAAGGGGTATATGCAGGTTATTGGCACCTGGCTACGCCCTACGGTGGATACATCGGGGTTGGCGCTTACAATCAGGCATTATTCGTAAAAATCCATGCCACAGTCAATCCTGATAATTCCTTTGGCGCTGCGAATGTCACCTATGACTACACTCGTCAGCCCCAAAAGGGTTGTTCAGCCGATGGCGCCTACTACACTTTTACAGCCACCATCACAGCCAATGCTCCAGGAACCATCAAGTACCGTTGGGATAAAAACCCGGACGATGGCCAGCCAGAAGGAGGCACGATAAAATTCGCTGCGGCAGGTTCAAAGACCGTCTCATGGATTTGGCATATGACCAGGGACCATGTCCAGGGAATTGACCGGTGGGTATCGATAACCACTATCGTCGGTTCACAGGAAACCAAATTTGGTAAAGTGACCTTCAATTTCACCTGTAACCCATAAATTTATTAAAGCCGGTGGTTTTATACCCCGGCTTTTTTTTTGAAATGTGGGGTAAAATTTGTAATAAAGGAGAATAAGAGCAATGAAAATCTACCGGATTCTCGCCATATTTCTCACCATCGTTGTTTTATTGAGCTCGTGCAACCTGCCATCTTCAGCCCAACCAACCGAACCGGCCAATCCAAACGCCATCTTCACCGCTGCCGCCCAAACGGTGGTAGCGCAGCTCACCCAGAACGCCCTGTTAAACCCCACCAACGCACCAGCAACCGTTGCCCCACCCGAAAACACATCATTACCAGCAACAAACACGCCAGAACCACCTGCGCCGCTGCCGACTCTCATACCAGCACCGACAACAGCCCCAACCTCGGTCTGCGATTCGGCCCAATTTGTGACCGATGTTACTATTCCCGATGGTACCCCTATCGACAGTAAAGCCACCTTTACGAAAACTTGGCGGCTGAAAAACATTGGCACATGTACGTGGAATTCATCTTATAACCTGGTGTTCGATTCAGGCACATCCATGAGCGGTCCAGCAAGCCAACCGCTGACAGGCACAATCGCACCAGGCGCATCTGTGGATATTTCTGTCAACTTGCAGGCCCCGGCAACAGATGGAACATACCGTGGTTTGTGGGGATTAGCCAACGGATCTGGTACTCGCATGCTGATATCCGGAGGAAAAACTTTTTACGTTGAGATCAAAGTGGGCAGTGGAGTCGGTAGCGGAGGTATCTTTGCTGTCCAAAGCGTCGATTTCAGCGTTTCACGTTCTGGCAGCTGCGCTTCCGGTAAATACGTGATCACGGCAAATATCACAACAAGCGGAGCAGGCGATGTCACCTACTATTGGATCCGCAGCGATGGCGCCACGGATACAAACACATACCCCAAACTTACCTTTACAAAAGCCAGTACAAAAAGCATCACAACCGAATGGAACGCGAACGCAAGCGGCCTGTGGTTGGATCTTTATATCGACAAACCCAACCACCAGGAATTTAAACGCGCAAACCTGAACTGCCCCTAAGAATCAGGGAGCCGGGGAAACCCGGCTCTTTTCTTTTTGGGGAACTTTTCGGCCAAATTCCACGTCCTTTATACGTTCCAGTTCCAGAATAGGAAAGGAAACATTCCCAAAAAAGGAGAAAATCATGCGCTCATTTCTAAAACTCATCATTTCAGCCTGCCTGTTGTCGCTGCTGATGGCAGCCTGCACCCTGCCATCCAACAGCCCCGATGCTGTAGCCACCATACAGGCTGTTTACACGGCGCAATCCGGCACGGTGACTGTTCTGGAGACACAACCAGGCGTAATAACCACACCCATTCCCCAGCCGACCATCACATTCCCCACTCTGCCACCCATCACATCCATTCCAAGTCTTACGCCAACTCAAC
>CAIMZS010000637.1 GCA_903846015.1 uncultured Anaerolineae bacterium
CCTGGAAGTGGTTCCCGTGCGCGATATCAAGCAAGCACGCGGGTTTTTGAAAGGCATGAGCAGTGACATTGAGCGCGATGAGGATGACCGCGCATGAATGTGATCGATTCATCCGGTTGGTTGGAATATTTTAATAACAGGGAAAATGCCGACTTCTTTGCGCCCGCCATTGAGTATGTGCACAATGTTATTGTCCCGACCATCAGCCTGTTCGAAGTCTTCAAGCGGGTATTGATCGAAAAAAATCGAGATGATGCGCTTGAGGCGATTGCTCTGATGAAAGCTGGGGATGTGGTCGACCTGGACGATAACCTGGCTCTGGTTGCAGCTGAACTCTCATTCAAATTGAAACTGCCAATGGCTGACAGTATTATCCTGGCAACTGCCCGTGCGCATGCTGCAACCCTTTGGACCCAGGATGCACATTTCAAAAATATTGATGGGGTGCGTTACATTGAAAAAAAGTCGTAAGCAATGCATCTGGATGCCATTGGGTTTTGTCGGGCACCGTCCGACAAAACTCAACCTGCGGGGCAAACCAAATACTTTCTTTCGTTCGCGTGCAGAGAAACTTGACTGGTTAAGCCCTGGAAAAAGCGCCGTGAGTAAATACGAATTTTATATGCTCTACGGCTTAAGCAAGGTTCGGTGCGCAGGATTATGCCTTTTCAGCCTCCCGTTTTAAATCGGCGGCGTATTGTTCAAAGGCTGGCCGAAAATCCGGCAGGGATCCTGCGATCATTGGCAGCATCAGCCCGGTGTACACTTCCGCCATCGTAAAATTGGTCGAGCCGTCGGATTGAGGATCCAGGGTATACATGCGGTCGCCCTTGAACATAAAGTTCCCATCGCTCCAGGTCATGTTCTTGCCAGGGACAAATTCAATCACTTTGAGAGAAAAGGTGCGGGTTGGGGCGATTTTGGCGACAAGTTTAATCGTTTGACCCAATGCAATCTCACCTTCCATGCTTTTGATCGTCGAGTTCCAGCGGGAAAAATCTTTGGCATTGGTCATCACTGCCCAGATTCTATCCTGTTTTGCCTTGATGTTAATCCCGACTGAATATTCCATACGGAAGGTGCTGTTGGTTTTGTTTGCGTGACCATCGATTACGATATTATTAGACATTGTTGACTCTCCTGATAGTTATAATGCCCGAATCCGATTGTTTTTTGGGTTATGTTCCAATTCAGCCAGACCGAGGGCTTCCATAAGCGGCGGCAGATACATGCCGAAACGACCTCGCAACCCCTTTTTCAACCCATACCAGCCGTTTACTGGATTTTCTGGCGACCGTCCCCAGGCTTCCACGGTTCCTTCGGCGGCGGATTTCTGTTCGTCAGCACTGCCTAACAGCATCCAATCTCCGTGAGTCTTGAGCATGGCGTGGAGATCTTCGATGCAGCGCAGATGATAACGAAGCTCGGTTTTCCCGACGATACAAACCAGCGCGGGTGGTGCAGCTGCTTCGTCGCGGTACATGCTGTACTCCGATGTTCCTGGCGGAGTCTTTAACAGCCAGGGGGTTTCTTTCGTGCCATTTCCCATCAATTTGCCCGCATCCATTTTTTCCCTTTCTCCTATGGTACCAAGTAAAATTAGCTGTCTCAGCTTCTTATCAATAAGACGAAAATTTTTACTGAAAGGGTTCGGTCAAGGCAGGAGTTTCAGGTAAAATCATTGCGGGAACATTCATGATAAAAAAATCCGATCCCGATGTCAATTTGCAGGCTATAGACCAGGATGAGTTTGGCGTTCTGGCCGAATCTTACAGGCGCGAATTACACGCACACTGCTACCGCATGTTGGGTTCTGTTCAGGAAGCCGAAGAAATGGT
Source organism: uncultured Anaerolineae bacterium (assembly GCA_903846015.1). GTDB lineage: Bacteria > Chloroflexota > Anaerolineae > Anaerolineales > Villigracilaceae > UBA5195. The sequence continues at coordinate 1,839 of CAIMZS010000637.1, forward strand.
CCAGGAGACGCTGTGGCGTGGGTGGGACCGGCGCGATACCTATCAGGGCCGCTCGACACTGCGGGCCTGGCTGTATAAAATCGCCACCAACCTGTGCATCGATGCCCTCCGGAAAAGGCCACGGCGCTTGTTACCTGTCATACGGGAGAATGATTCAACCTCCGAGCAACCTATCCCACCGGCCGTCAATGAACCGGTCTGGCTGGAGCCATATCCATTCGAATTCCCCGGGCCTGAAGAAGCGAACCCAGAATCAAAATACTCACTGAACGAAAGTATTCGGTTGGCATTCCTGACTTCATTACACCTGCTGCCCTCGCGCCAGCGGGCTGTGTTGATCCTGCGCGACGTTCTGGATTGGCAGGCGAACGAAGTTGCAGATGCGCTGGGTCAGACTGTCTATGCAGTTAAGAGTACTCTGCACCGAGCCCGCACCACCCTTGCAAAGCATCGTGAAGCTCTACATCATGAGAGCTTGAATGTACGTGTCACTGATGAGAAAATGCGCGAACAACTTGATCGTTACGTGAAGGCCTGGGAAACCGCCGATGTGGATGGATTGGTGACGTTGTTGCGGGATGATTGTATATTCAGCATGCCACCCATCCCCAGCTGGTATCGCGGGCCGGGGAACATTGGCGCGCTGGTGCGGAAAACC
>CAIMZS010000638.1 GCA_903846015.1 uncultured Anaerolineae bacterium
GAGTAGGTGTTATTTTACATTAGGTTGGCGTTAGCATGCATCCCAATGAATTGTATGAAGCCCGAAAAGGTAACTGGCTAAGGCTCACTGCGCTGGTGGAAGCCTGCCAGAAGAGTATTCGCGCGCTTACGCCTCAGCAAGTGCAGGATTTGGGCCGTTTGTACCGGGAGGCCAGCTCTGACCTGGCTCTAGCGCAGCGCGACTTTCCCAGTCACCAGGTGACAAGCTACCTGAACCAATTGGTAGGCCGCGCACATGCAGTCATTTACCAGGGCGAACCTTTGCAGACCAACCGCCTGGTGGAATTTGTGCTGCGCGGTTTTCCACGTCTCTTTCGCCGCACCCTGCCGTTTACGTTCATCGCTTTTTTGTTTTTTCTCGTCCCGGCCCTGGCGAGCGCAGTTGCAATCGGTATCGCCCCCGAACGGGCTCGCTTGCTGCTGCCTGCCGAAGTGCAAAACGTGATCCCGATTGTTGAAGGGAAAAAACTGTGGGTGGATATCCCGGTGCAGGATAGACCTTATGCATCCACCTTTATCATGCAGAATAACATCCGTGTGGCCTTCCTGGCGTTTGCGAGCGGGATGACTGGCGGGCTGCTGACCATGTACGTTTTGGTGAACAACGGGCTGATCCTGGGCGGCATCACCGGGTTGACATCTTATTACGGGATTGGCTTTGACCTGTGGACATTTGTCATCGGTCACGGTGTCTTGGAACTGAGTGTCATTTTCATGGCGGGGGGCTCAGGCCTGATGATTGGGTGGGCCATTTTACATCCGGGGCTGTACCGGCGGCGCGATGCCTTGATTATAGCTGCGCGTGATGCCGTAAGCTTGCTTTTGGGGGCGGTTCCCTTGCTTCTGGTGGCGGGCGTGCTGGAAGGTTTTATGTCGCCAGCCCAAAATATCCCCTGGCCGGTCAAATGGTCGGTGGGTATAGCCACCGGTGTACTGCTGTATGCTTACCTGCTTCTGGCAGGGCGCGAAACTAAAAAACGAAAGCAAGTCCGTTGAGCGCTGCGGGCTGCTATAACTGCATCTTTCCTTTCAATTCAAGGTAACGGTTGATTACTGCGGTGGAGAGCTGGTTGGCGGGTACATCCAGGCAAAGCACACCCTGCCGGCGCAGGGTATCCAGGGCAACCAGGCGTTGTTCGAGCAGTTGATTGGCAGCAGCGCGCTGGTAGACATCCAGCAGGGTGCTGGGTTTCTGGAGGGAAGCGGCGTGGATATCCGGGTCACTGATGGTGACAACCAGGGGCAGGGAGGTGCGAGCCAGCAGTGAAACTTGCCCCACCAGTGAGTTCATGCTCATGCCGCTGGTCAGATCCGTGAAGATAATGATCAGCGAGCGGCGGCGCTGTTTGATCGCCAGGTAGGTCATGGCCATACGGTAATCCGGTTCAACGGGTTGAGCCTCCAATGCGTATAGCATTTCCAGCATCCGGTAAAACTGGCCTCGTCCCTGCTGCGGGCTGAGATAATGTGAAACGTTATCGGCGAAGGTCATCAGCCCAACCCGGTCGCCTTTTCCGGTGGCGACATAGGTCAGGAATAAGGCCGCGTTGACGACATAATCCAATTTTGCGATCTCTGCCACCGGGCTTTGCATCATACGACCGGCATCGATCACAACGATGACATTCTGGCTGCGTTCGGTCTGGTATTCCATGGTAACCGGGCGGTGGCGGCGCGCGGAGGCCTTCCAGTTTATCTTGCGGAAGTCGTCATCGGGTTGATATTCACGCAGGCGTTCAAATTCACTACCCTCGCCAAACATGCGGCTGTTGCGCAGGCCCATCTCCTGCAGGCGGTTTCGCCGCAAGAGCAGGTCATAACGTCGCACGTCCAGTAAATTGGGGAATACTTTTACGCCTTCCACAGCCTTTACCCGTCCTTCGCGGCGCTGCAATCCGAAAGGACCCTGCCAGCGCAGGCTGATATTCCCAAACTGGTAATCCCCGCGGCGCAAAGGACGGACATGATATAGCCCGTGCCAGCTTTCACGCGCAGGGATTTGGCCATCGAACAGGCGTGTCTCGATTTGAAAGGCTTCTGGCGCCTCGTCTCGCAGTTGGAAGATGACTGGACGAGCGGAGCGGTTGTGGATATGCAAATGAATGGGGTTTTCGGCACCAAGCGAGAGGCGCGGCTCGTGGATACGCTCAACGGAAAAGCGTTTTACGTTTCCTGCCAGGCGCCAATCCAGAACGATGATAAACAGAGCCAATAGGGCATAACCCCACCCAAGCCATTCAAGAGCGGGCAGCCACGCGCCCAGCGCCAGGAGCGGGGCGGCTAACAACATCAGGAGAATTCCGCGCAGAGTGGGCAGCATGGTGGCCTAACGCGGCACCTCCACCTGGTTCAGCAAGCGTTGAATGACTGTATCTGCATTCAAGCCCTCGATCTCGGCTTCCGGTTTGAGCAATAAGCGATGACGGTAAACGGGCGGCACGATGGTCTTGATATCGTCGGGTGTGACAAATTCACGCCCTTGCAGTGCGGCGTAGGTCTTTGAAGCCAGCAGAACGTGAGTGGCTGCGCGCGCGCTGCCTCCCAGGCTGATATCAGGCGACTGCCGGCTGGCGGCGTTGATCTGGGCGATATAGCGCAGCACACCCTCCTCCACCACTACCTGGCGGATCTGTTCGCGTACCTGCATCACCTCGGCTGCGTTCAATACCGGGGTCAACCCCGCGCTGGCCAGATCATGGGCGTCGAAGCCCATGTGGTAGCGCCGCATGATCTCCATTTCCTGCTCAACATTTGAATATTCCATCATGATCTTGAACATAAACCGGTCGATTTGGGCCTCAGGCAGCGGATAGGTGCCCTCGTATTCAACGGGATTTTGGGTGGCGAGCACAATGAAGGGTCGCGCCAACTGGTATTGTTCGCCATCCAGGTTTACCTGGCGTTCTTCCATGGCTTCCAACAGTGCGGACTGGGTTTTGGCAGGCGCGCGGTTGATTTCATCCGCCAGCAGGAATTGGGTAAAGATCGGACCTTTTTTCAGGATGAAACGACTGGTGTTTAATTCGAATACACTGGTTCCCAGGATGTCGGAAGGCATCAGGTCGGGCGTAAATTGGACGCGGGTGAAATTGGCCTGGACGAGGTGAGCCAGGGTCTTGGCCATCAGTGTCTTGGCAGTGCCGGGCACGCCCTCCAACAGGACATGCCCGTTGGCAAACAGCGCCACAACCATCAGTTCAAACGGTTCATCCAGCCCAACCAGCACTTTGGAGGCCTCAGCTTGCAGGTTTTGGTAGATTGTGCGCAGAGCAGCAGTATTCATGGTTTGATTCCTTTCACGTACTTGACTGTAGGGGTGTATGGCCTACGGTGGGTGTGATGTTTTCAGGAATGGTTCGACTGGCTACCTTGTAACCAGTCGGCCACCTCGCTGGCCAGTTTCAGCATTTCACCTTCAGAAGGGTGTGGCTGGGTCAGCCGAGATAGCAAGGCAAGCAGAGCGGGTTGATCCAGGCCCGGGTTGTAATTGCCGAGCTGCGCCACATACTGGTCATCCGGGGTGGTTGGGTCGAGCCGGTAACGCCGTCCCAGGCCGCGTTTGAGGCTGGCGTGATATTGGGCCAGCACATCGGTGCGGTGCCCGGCGCGAATGCCGAGATTGGCGATGGCGCTGATGTATTCCAAAGGCGCACGCCGCCTGGCAGCGCGCACAACCGGGACAGGCCGCCCAAAGATGCGCCCCTGCAGTATCAAGCCGAGAAAAACAACCACCACTACAAAAAGCAGGGCGTGCCCGCTGGCAGTATAGCGCAGCCAATTATCCGGGCCGATCACCTGGTTTTGGGTGCCGCGCACCCCATGGTGCCACTCATCGAACCAGACCGGGCCGCGCGCCTGGGTGATGGAGAGGATGTTCAGGATCAACTCGGCGCTGCCGGTTTCCTTCAGCCCCTGGTTGGAGAAGGGCCGGGCTGCCGAGATCAAAATCACTTGTCCGCGCCCCAATTCAAAAGCGACCATCAGGGCTTGTTCTCCGGCAACCAGGTAAGGCACAAAATCCAAACGTTGGCTGTTGAAGCTGGTGTCGGTTTGGAGAGGTGGCAATGCCGGTATGGGTGGGAAGAGCAACAAAGGAGCGGCCTGAGCAGCGGCTGGAAAGATCGCATCGTGAAAGACAGGCTGGAAGTCATAATGACGGGCCAGTTCGAGGCCGCCGATATTGTTTCCGGCGATAACCAGCACATTTCCATTTTTGACCCACTCATCCAGCCGGATAAAATCTTCAGCACCCAGCGGGTCGGGTTCGAGCATAAAAAGCAAGTGGGCCTGCTGCGGAGGAGTGAATGTGGCTGTTTCCAGCTCGTCTGCCAAAACTGAGAACTGCAATGTTTCCAGCCAAACTCTCAGTGCGCGAGCGCCATCCGGCTGGTTGGACTGGCTATAATAACTCGGCAGCGTGGTCTGCTTGCCGCTTTGAATGCTGGTGATGGCCGTCACCGCGATCAGCGCAATCAGCAGGCCCACAACCAGCCAGATATCCCGCCGGGAGTTCATTTCTGCTCCTTGAGTTGGTTGACCTGTTCGGTGTAACGCCGGTAGCTTTCGGCGTCCAACGGTTGAAAGCCATACCAGACCCGGTCAAAAACGTCGATGACTGCGCGCAGCAGGCTGGCTGTTTGCGGCCTGGAAGCCAGGTCGCGCAGGTACTGGCGGTTGGTGCGGGTGCGGTCGTAAAATAATAAGCCGCGCTCATCCAGGATCAGCAGCGCCGAGAGATAAAGATAGCGCACTGCGGAGCGGTAATCACCCTGGCCTGAAAGATCTTCCGCGCGGGCCAGGGCTGCTTTGGCGTTGAGGGGGTTGCCGAAAGCGCCATTTTCCGGGTTCAAGATCGAATCGCCCGAAAATTCGGCGATCAATCTGCGCAGGATGAAAACCAGTGCCACTGTCACCAGCACTGCCGCCAGCACGCCCAGGGCCTGAATAGCCAGGTTGCCCTGGAACGATATTGACCGCCGCTGGCCCAAAATCCGTGCGAGCCATTGCAGAAGGCGGTCGATCATATCCTGGATCCAGGCGGGTGTTTGCTGCTGCCATTGAAATTCTGGGCGCGCGAGGATCTGGTGCAGCGTATCCAGCGATGCGGCGGGCAAACTGGCAGTGGGGATGTCCTGGGTGGCGATCAGAACATTGAGTTCCATTACCAGCCGTGTGAGATCTGGTTTCTCAGCACGGAATTGCTTGAGCCAATAGGCTTGCTCGACATTAAGAAGGCTGCCATCCTCCAAACGCACCTGGTGCACCTGTTCCCAGCGCACAGCAATGTTCAAGAGAGCGGTGTGAACGTCCGCCGAAGATTTGCTTGAAAATGCGATAATTTCCTGGCGGGTTTGTCTTACCATGGCCCAATAAGCGGCCTGGTCCGGTGCGACATTTTCCGCGCGGGCATGTTGCCATGCCAGGGCAGGCCCAAGCAGGCAGAAAAGCAGCAGAACGAGAAAGCATCTCAAGCGTAAATTCAAGCGGTCTTCCCGGGTTCCCGTATAAGAACAAAGATTTTTCTGAGCACTAAAAACCACCACTCCCAAAAAAGGCCGATAATCCCAATAGAATACCAATAACCAGGCCGTAGGCCAGCCCGATCAGGAGGATACCTCCCAGGGATGCGGAGACAAAATATCCGAACTCCATTCCCTTGATTAACGGCTTCTCTTCCGGGGCGGCAGGAGCGGCGGCAAGGCTTTCCAGCGGGTCGGGGTGCTCGCTGCCTGTGCTGCTCTGCAAAGCCAGATCAAGGCCCTCAGAGCGCACGCGCAGATCGAAATAAGTCAAGACCATCACCGAGAGCTGCAGTGGATGGTAAAGAATACCCACCAGCATGGACACGAGCGACGAGACAAGCGTACTGATGGTTCCACTGGTGGCGAAATTTGGAGTATTGACACTGCCCTGCATGGCGAACCCAAGCGCATAATTTAAGATCAAGCCTGGTCCGATCAGCACCAGGTTTAGCAGGTACATGATGCCGACCAGTCCCAAGAGCCACCAGAAGCGCTGACGGGCGAGCTGCCAGGCGCGGCGCAGGGCGCTGACCGGGCCGCGTTTTTCCAGGACGACGATTGGCACCAGCAGTTGAATGACGACAAAAGTGAAATACAGCCCCATCCCAACGCCGCTGAGCCAGCCGATGCAGGGGATGAAGGTCCAGATGCTGATACCCAACGAAACCAACCCGGCAAACAACAGACTGAGCAGCAGGTTACTGGCCGATGGGCGCAATTTCTGGTAGGATTCGATCACACCCGAGCGAGCGCCCAGGTAACTTGCGCTGATCGATCGTGAAAGCGCCGCCGATGCCAATCCCTGGACCAGGAAGAAACTTATGATGCCGGTGAAAAAGATACCGCCCAATCCCAGGAAATAATTCTGATTAAATTGTCCCGTACTGGCCAATTGCTTTGTTCCCACCAGCGTGGTAATACTCGCCCCCATGTTGAGCAGGCTGACGGGGATTTGCATTATTGCCATGATGCCCACAAAGGTCAAAAAGTTGCGGCGGTAAAGTCGGAAGGCCGCATCGAGCAGCTCAACCAGGCGGAGAGGTCGTAAAACGATCGGATTTTCGAGCATTGCAGTCCCTCATGAATGGATTTTCTTCATTTTACCCCCAATTATGGGCGCATGCCGCAAAGTACGCAGATAAAACGTATGCAGGGTGTGATCCATGGATATTTTGTTGCTGACGGTCAGGCAGAACCATACCTGAAATAATATTTCCATCACGCGCTGTTTAAACTCTGCAAAGATTTCCAAACGAGTAAGTTTGAGGAGTGAAGAAATCGAAATTAGAACAAATTAGCTAATGGTCTGATGGAATTATGCGCGTGATGAAAATAAAATGAACCACGGTCATTGTAGTGTCATCCAGGGGCATACCTCAGCATTGTAGTGCGCTCAAAATAGTCTGGGTTTGGCCGATTCTAATCCTGGAAGATTAAACAGATTGGGCTGACGCCCGGAATAGATTAATGACTCGTGAGTTGTGTTTTGGAATAAGAACATGTCAAGCATTGGTGCAGGCAAGCTGCTTGGCGAATAACAGATCGAATACTGATTTTGCACTATCACCATTCTGAAGCATTTTGTGAGCGTGGATGAAAAGTAACTCAATCAATTGATATAGCGTTCAAATTCGATGAAAGCATTCGCAAAATACGACGCATACTGCTGAATCAATTCAGGAAACTCAACCAATGGAAACATGTTTCACCTCCGAGTTGAAGATGCCTATATTCCATTGTACTGAAAATGATTAACAAACGATGGTGTTTTATCGCAATTTAAAACCGAGTTTCTCGCCTTCCGCCAAATATCTGAGCGAAAAAGAGCGGAGCTGCTTGCACACATCTCTGTTGCTAAAATGTTTACGTTTCATTCCAGCCATAACCAGTCGTTTTTTGAACGTTACCAAACATGTATTGGTTTTTGAACACGCGCAACAGAAATTTCAAGCTTTTAGCGCTAGGCATCCGTTCTTCCTGGCCCAGCCCAACTGTTTGGCTGTCGGTGAGGCGCAGCTTTGCTCCAGGGAAGGAACATGTGGTGATCTTATATTAGCCGCTTTATTCAGGCGGATTCGATTGTTCCTCCATGCGGACAATCTCAACCGCCTGACTTCCAAAACCAGCAGCGAGACAGACTGCGCAACGCAGACCAGCATAAGCTTCACCTACCATGGCGGCACAGGCAACACGGGCCAGCGCACCGGCATGACGGATGGCTCCGGCTCCACCAGCTGGAGCTACGACCTGCGCGGGCGCATGCTCCAGGAAGTCAAGACCATCACGGGCGCGCCTGCTTCCTTCACCACCGCCTGGACGTACAACTCGGCGGACATGCCGGTGACGATCTCGAAATTCATGGTTGACGGTTCTGGGCAGGGCGTGTATAATGCTCCCTCGCTAATACCCCCGTATGGGGTATTTGCGTGTTGTATTCCCGGCTTCCCCGCAGCGCGGCGGCAACATGAAGGATACGCGGCGACTGTGGTGAAGCGAAGACCAGGAGAAAGGATCAAATGAAATACGTTATTTTGGAAAGCGGCGGCAAACAATATAAAGCTGTCGAAGGCGGCATGATTGAAGTCGATCTGCTGCATGTTGAGCCGGGCACAAGCGTGGATATTGCTGAAGTGCTCCTGCTGGTGGATGGTGACAATGTCACCGTTGGTGCGCCGGTTGTTTCTGGCGTATCCGTCAAAGCTACGGTTCTCGAGCATTTCAAGGGCGAGAAAACCTATAATTTCCACTACAAGCCTAAGAAACGCATTCGTCAGAAGACTGGTCACCGTCAGTCCTACACCCGCCTTGCTGTCGAGCAAATCGTAGAGAAGTAAGAGAGGCTTACAATGGCACATAAAAAAGGTGGCGGTTCCAGCCGCAACGGTCGTGATAGTAATTCACAGCGTTTGGGTGTGAAGAAATATGCTGGTGAGGTTGTGCTCTCGGGCAACATTCTCATTCGCCAGCGTGGCACGCATATCAAGCCTGGTATGAACGTGGGCGCCGGTACCGACGATACCCTGTTCGCTACGATTGATGGCGTGGTTGTTTTTGATGTTGTGCATGGTCGCAGGCGCGTGAACGTCCTCCCCGTTGAGGCTTTCGCGGTGGCTGAGTAGACCAGAGGTTTATCGATATGAAACCAAAAATTCACCCAACTTTTTACACCGACTGCCAGGTTGTCTGCGCTTCATGCGGCAGCAAGTGGTTGACCGGTTCGACCCGTAAGAGCATCCATGTTGAAGTTTGTTCCAAGTGCCACCCGTTCTTTTCGGGTGAGCAGGCGCGCATGCTGGATGTTGAAGGCCAGGTGGACCGCTTTTACAAGAAGCTGCAGGTTCGCCAGGACTATGTTGATTTGCAGAAGGCCAAGGAAGAAGCCCGCAAGGCACCTCCCAAGCCTGTTACCGAGCTTGACCTGGGTATTCGCGTAACTGGCGCCCTGGAAAAGGCCGGTATTGTCACCATCGCTCAATTAATGGCTAAGCTTGGCGAAGGCGATGAAGCTGCTCTGGCGGTTGAAGGTTTTGGCCGCAAGGCTCTGATCGACAGCAAGAAGAAAATCCGTGCGCTGGGCTATGATCTTCCCGCCACGGTGGAAGAAGCTGTTTAAGATTTTGTAGCCCTATAAACTTAAATGTCAGGTAAACTTAACAGGCAGATGGTAAAACATCTGCCTGTTATTATTTTATTAATGGAGTGAATTAATGAAGCATATTCA
>CAIMZS010000639.1 GCA_903846015.1 uncultured Anaerolineae bacterium
GGGTGCGACTGGTTAGCGAGTAGCTCGGTGCGCAGTGCGATCAGTTGGGTTTTCTGCTCAGCGCTCAGGCTTTGGCCCACTTTGGAGAAGTTGACTGCCATGTTGTAGATGATTTCGCCGTCATACGCACCGTATTTATCCGAAAGGCTCAGGATGGTGGCTTTGTCGGCGACGCCGCCTGTCAGGAACTTGCGCAGTTCGGTGGAGATTTGTGTGCGGGTATCCACAAGCCCGAGCAAGGGGGGCTTGCTGGTAGTCACCAGGCTGGTGATGAGCTGCGCCTGGTCGGGAGTCAGCTTGTCGAGCATGGTTTGGCCCAGGTCGCCGGTCAGGTTGGTGGGAATGGAGTAGGTCGGGTCACTCATCGCTTTGATGTCCTTCAGGTAGAACGAGCCGAAGTAGGTGCCGTGCCGTTCCGGGCAGAAGTAGACATCGGCTTCTACAGAACCGGCGTACCAGGAGTACATGTCGGCGGCGTAGGTCATCACAGCCACTTTCACATTCCGGTCGAGGCCCTGAATATCCCCGGGTTCGGTCACGGTCGGCCAGGTTTTCATGCCCTTGCCCTTCATCGCGTCGAAATAAGCCTTCTGATCAGTGCTAAAGGAGCTAACCAGCCTGCCATATAACTCGGCGCGGGCGAAACTGATTTCACCATCCAGATGGTAGAGTTCGGCGGAATAAGCTTTGACCGCATCTTCGCTCAAGCCAGTCGTCCCGGAGGGCAGGTCGCCGTCCAGCAGGCGGGTGAATGCCTTGATCAGGACAAAACGTTTGTATCCATATTCGCTGATGGCAGCCGTCTGGCTTTTGGCGAGCATCACCAATTCGACGCGTTGTTCTGCGGTCAGATTGTTGAGTGTGTTCATCGCGGCGCTGGTCAGGAAGTCACCGGCGTGACCCATCTGGCTCGGGTCGTTGTCGCGCAAGTACTGGAAACCCCAGAAGTCGGCCACTTTTCCGGGCGGAAAAAAGGAGTCTGCACCCAGGTCGCCGGTCATGAAGGCCAGTGCGTCATAGGAAATCGTCATGCCCTGGGCTTTGTCTGAGATGGCTTGTTCGATGTTGTAGGCCGAGCCGTTGGCATCCAGGGGCTGATCGCCCGGCTGGTTACCATTTTGCCCGGGTTGTGTACCACCGGTCTGATTTTCGTTCTGACCGCCGGCCTGCGGGCCATGCGGAGCAACACAGGCTAACTGGTTCTGGATGGTTTCGCATGTGCCGCTTTCCGCGCCTTTGGCAGCTGTGAAGGTACAGGCGTCTTTCACAACCTTAGCGCTGCAGGCATCGTAGGCTTCCTTCGGAGGCAGTGGCTGATTGCCGGATTGTGCTTGGCCCTGAGTGTTGCCACTTTGAACGGTATTTTGATCTTGGGTCACAGCCGTCGCAACGGTTGTGTTGGTGGAGGCTGTGGTATTGGTTTGTGATGTGGCTGTTCTGGCCATGGAGCAGGCTGAGAGCAGCATGGCGAGGATAACGAGCAGGTATAACAGTTTTGTTTTCATTTTTCTCCTTTTGTTATGTTCTGATCTTACAAAAGAGATGTTCAGAACCTGTTTAGAAGTGATTGGGTTTCTGTTCAAACTTTCGTTTTATTCTTATGGTCTGGCGTAGACAACATGCAATTCAGCGCTGGCGATGGTGATGTCTTTGATGGCGGTCAACATCACTTCGCGGGTAGCCTGGGCGGCAGGGATAGAGACCTGCGGCACGGAGAGCGCATATACGCTATAAATGTATTCCTTGTCGCCAGGGCCTTTGGAGCAAGGCGGTGCATAGGCCAGGTCTTTGTTGACGCTATTGGTTCCGATTGTGCCAATGCCGCTGACGTTTTTCGCGAGGCTGATGACACCTGTCGGGATGTTATACACAACCCAATACCAGTGAATAGCATTATCCGGCGCGGCATGGTGCATGATGACCACGAAAGACTTTGTCCCGGCGGGCGCAGCGCTCCACGAAAGCGCCAGGGTGGAGGCTGCTCCATCACAGGTGTATTCGACGGGCAGTCGCCCATCAGCCGGCAGGTCGGGGCTGGTCAGGGTGAACGTGGATGTGTTGGTCTCCACCGCTGTGCTGCTCATGGACATTTTGACAGTGTAGACCGCCGTTCGGGCAGTGATGAATAAGGTCAAGCCATCTTTCCCGGCGATAGTGCCCGTTCTAGCAGGGCCGAAGGCCACATTGGTCGGGTTTTCCGTTGTTGGGATATCGCGCAGGTGTTTTCCTGTGGTATCGAAAACTTGCACCTTGTTCGGCGTGGTCAGGTACAGATTGCCAGCGGCATCCAAATCCATGCCATCCGATCCAACCGCAACGAACAGTTTTTTATTGCTCAGGGTTCCTTCCCTATTGATGGCGTAGGCATACGTCTGATTGGCGCCGTAATCTGCCACATAAAGCGTTTTGCCATCCGCCGTACCGGCAATGCCGTTGGGCTGCTGCAGGTCGTTGATAACGCGCGTCACCTGGCTGTGATCCGGCGTCAAATAGTAGACGTGCTGTCCATCCTGCACCACCGGGGCCTGGTAGGCCGGATCTGTGAAGTAAATCCCGCCCTGTGAGTCAATCCACAGGTCATTCGGCTCGTTGAAGCGAGTGCCGTTATAGGTTTCGACCAGAGCTGTTACCTGTCCCTGAGCATTGATCGAAATTAACCGGCCTTTGCCGCCCTCGCAGGCGATCAGGTTGCCGCTTTTATCGAACATCAAGCCATTGGGACCGCTCAGCCCCTGGACAAAGACGCTGACGCTTCCATCCGCTGTCCATTTGTAGATTTTCCCGGCGTTGATGTCTGAGAAGTAGACATTCCCGTTACCATCTGCTGCCGGGCCTTCGGTGAAAAGATAGGTACCGGAAACCGGCTGGATTTCAGCACTGAAAGTGATCGCGTTCACAGTGGGTTGCTGCTGCGGAGCGGGCTGTTGTGTGGGCTGCGCAGCGGGAACCTGGGCCAGCGTGGCGGGCGGTTCGGCCGGATTCGCCGGGGCGACGATACTTTTGCAGGCACTGGCGGTTATCGCCAGCAAAACAAAGATTGAAATAAGGATCTGTTTTTGGTTTTTCATTGGGTAGCCTTTCACTGTTGTTCTGATCTTACAAAAGAGTTGTTCAGAACCTGTTCAGACGATAGTGCCGGTTCTAGCACGGCCATGGGCACAGAGTTCCGTTTAACCGCCGCAAGCGTACAAGGCTGTAAACTGCTGGTTGCGCGGCCCGCCAGATGCCAGGCTGACTCTCTGCGTAGAAACTGCCGCGCCTGGCACCTTCACCACGGTGCAACTGGTCTGCACCCAGGCAGAAATTTCGGCTTTCTGTGAAAGGTTGCCGTTATCGACGATGTAGCGCAGTTTTCCATCTGCCACCATCGTCTGCAACTGAGCTAACGTAATCACGTCATCATTGCCAATGTAGCCTCCAAATGTCAACACCGCGCGCCCGGTTGCCAAAATAAAAGGCGCAGCGCCGTGCGAATCGAGTGTGGCAGCCAGATAAGTTTCCGGGCTGGTATGCCCTACCAGGTAATCCAACACCACTTGTTGCGTAGGGCTGATTTCCGTTCCCAACCGGCCATAACCGGGGCGGCCGGGCAGTGGCCCGGCAACCGGTAAATCGACTTCTGGCTGCGGGTTGAAGGTTGTCAGCCCCGACCAGAGCAACGGCCCGACCAGCAGGCTAAACAGTACCAAGCCAATTACCCAGGTCTGTGGACGTACTGCCAGCAGCGCCATCCCGGTTAGCCAGAGTACAACTATCAGTGCAGATATTGCCACGAGAAAGGTGGGATAGGCCGATAGGATGGAAAGCTCGAATCCGAGAGTGATCCCGCTCAACAAAGCAACCAGGCCCCACCCGAATCGGTTTTGCCGCGCGAACAACTGCTCAAAAGCCCAGACCGTTGCGCCTACCAGCGCTGCCAGCGCAGGGCCAAGCATAATCAGGTAATAGGTGTGCCACAGCCCGGCTGTAAAGCTGAAATACAGCGCCAGTGGAAATAACCAGCCCGCCCACAGGATAAGCGCCAGGTGTTTGTCGGTTAGCGCACGGGGACGGCCAAGCATCACCAGTATGAGGACGCAGCCTGGCAACGTGAGCGGCAGCAACCAGGAAGCTTGCGTCGCCAGCGGCTCGGTGAATAGGCGCAGCACCCCGGCGGTGCCAACTTCGTTCGGATTACCAAAACTGCTGGTCGTTGTTCCCTGAAGAGCTGCATAGCTGGAGCCGCTCAGCAGGCGTCTTAGCCCGTTGTGGCCGACAATCAACTCGGTGACAGTGTTATCGGTGCTGGAACCGATAAACGGGCGGTTTGCCGCCGGGACGGCATCCACAATCAGCGCCCAGGAGAGTGAAACCGCCAGCAGCAAGCCGGTCGCCAGTCCCAGGTGGGTCAGGCGTTTTATCCAGCCGTGTTGGGCGCCGAAGAAATAAAGGGTGTACACCGCTGGCAGGATCATGTAGGCCTGCAACATTTTGATGTTGAAACCTAACCCGATGAGCAGCGCACTCAGGAGCAAAAAACGGAATTGGCCGCTTTCGACCGACTTCCAGACCGCCCAGACTGCCATCAGCAGAACAAAGACCAGCATCCCATCCATGGTGTTGTTCCGCTCGGTGGCGATAGTGATCGGGGTGATAGCCAGCACCAGCGCCGCAGTCAGCCCGGCCAGGGTGCCAAATTGTTTTTTGACCAGTGCATTAAGCAGCGGAATGGATAAAACCCCTGCCAGCGCATTGGGGAAAGCGAGTGCGAACCCGTTCAACCCGAGGAAATAGGCCGAAACCGCCTCCAGCCATAGCCCCAGCGGCGGCTTATCAACCGAGATTGACCCACCTGGCTCGAAGGCCGCAAAAAAGAAATTCTGCCACGAGGTCAGCATGTATTTGACGGCGGCGGCATAATATTCATTCCCAATGCTGGTTGCGCCGAGGTTGTAAAAGCGTAGGAAGGTCCCTAGCAAGATAATGGCGGTCAACCCGAGCGCAGTAAAGGTTTTCACGCGTGAGGTTGACCACATATTTTCAAAGGTTTGATTTTCTGTGAACATGGTTTTCTCCATTTAATGAACGACTGTCCATAGAATAGCAAAGTGATGTTCAGAAATTGTTTAGAAGTGATTGGGAATCTGTTCGAGTTTACGAATACTTCTTTCCAGCACAAAACCCGTGCTGAACACATATCAAGCAGAGTTTTGGTACCCCCTGAATTTCGGTCAGATCGTCGTCAGAGTTTATATTGACGGTTTTGGCAGCTCCAATATGCTCAGCATACTCCGCAGATAGTCGCAAAACCCCAGCAGGTTAGTCAGCAAGATGAGCGGCACCGCCAGCGACATGTCAAGTGGGTGGCCAGCGCAGTGGAGCATGAGTGCGGGTGCCCTCCATCCGAAGCAGCAAAGATAACTGTTCACGATGTATAACCACGATAAGCCCATATACTCTATATCTGGCCTGGGTCGGTTTTTCTCCGGGCCTTCCGTCTCAAAATCCATTAAGAAGCTGGGAGCTTTTACCTTTTTATAAAGAAAGGTAATCAGCCATTCCGATGCATGACCATTGGCTTCGGAATGGTTGATTCTTGGATGCGAACCATTTTGTTGGCGGGGAAATCTTAAAAAGTGTCATCTTATACAGAGAACCAATGATTCCGTTTAGCTTTCTGACAACAAAAACTTTGTGCAAATTTTTGCTATCAGAAACTTTAATGATATGTTAATTTTAAAAAAACCTATATTGTGATATATTATATCCAATTAGTGGAATTTAAATTGTAAGGTCTTAATTCATTGGAGGTAGTAAATGGGTAAGAAAGTTTTGGTTTGTATTTCTGAATATGGTTATTGGGGCGAAGAATTGGTTGGCCCGCTGGATGTTCTTGATGCCAAAGGTTACCAAACGGTTTTCATGACATCCAAAGGCAACCGCGCCCATGCCCTTCCGCCCAGCGCCGAAGCGGGCTATTTTGATCCGCCGCTCCACAAAGTCGTCACCGATGAATATTATGCCGCGAAGACACGTGAAATTGATGGCTCCACTCGCCTTGATAATCCCATCAATCTTTCCACGTGGTTCCCGGTGCGGCCATTTTTCAACTCGCCAAATTTCGGGCCAGCCCTTGAAGCCTATTACACCAAGCGCGATGAGTGTTGGAAGCAATTGGCGGAGTATGATGCCCTTCTGCTGCCTGGTGGCAGCGGCCCCATGATCGATATGGTCAATAATCAGCAGCTTCATGATGTGATTCTGGGATTTGTAGCCCAGAATAAGTTGGTTGCAGCCGAATGTTACTGCGTTACCTGCCTGGCTTTTGCGCGCGATTGGACTGACCGAAAAAGCATCATCCTGGGTAAACACGTCACCGGTCATGCCCTCGAATACGATTACAAAGATGGTACCGGTGTTCTCGGAATTGATGCAAACTTCGGACCCCCTTTCTACCCATTGGAGTTGATATTGCGCGATGCTGTTGGTCCAAATGGGCAATATCACGGTGGGGTTGGTCGCACGATTTCCACCATACTTGATTACCCCTTCCTCACGGGTCGTTCAACCCAGGATTCCAGATTGGTTGGCGAACTGATGGTTGAATCACTCGAAAAAGGCCTGAAGCGTTACGGCTGGTAAAAAAACGAGACAGGGAAGTGTGTGCGAAATGGTACCCGGTTTTTCGATAGTGCCGGTTCTAGCACGGCCACGGGCACGGGCAAAGATTTCGCCTCGCGCTGGAACCGGGACTATCGCCATATTTCCCCGAAAGATCAAGGAACTCATTCATGACTCAGAAAACTGGCCGATATTCAATCATTGAACAGTGCTTGGCCGATGGCATGACGCATATGTTTGGCAATCCCGGAACCGTGGAACAGGGCTTCCTGGATGCGCTGTCAAGTTATCCGCAAATGAAATACATCCTCACTTTGCAGGAAACGGTGGCGGTCATGGCTGCGGACGGTTATGCGCGAGCGACCAAGAAACCTACCCTGGTCCAGTTGCATTCCTCGCCCGGCATTGGCAACGCAGTGGGATCTTTGTATCAGGCCAAGCGAGGTCATTCGCCGCTGGTGGTGATTGGCGGCGATTCTGGGGTCAAGTATATGAACATGGATGCCCAAATGGCGGGCGATTTGGTCGCGATGATGGAGCCAGTCACCAAATACGCCACCACAGTCCTGCATCCCGCTTCGCTGTTGCGGACTTTGCGCCGGGCGATCAAAATTGCTGCGACCCCGCCCCTGGGGCCAGTTTACATCTGCCTGCCCCAGGATATCCTGGATGCAGTTGTCTCTGAAGAAGTTTTCCCAACCCTGATTCCCTCAACCCGGGTTGTGCCCGAGACTGCCACCATCCGCCGGATGGCTGAAGGTCTGGCCGCGGCCAAAAAACCGGTCATTTTTATCGGCGATGGCGTTGCCTATTCAGGCGCTTCCGCTGAACTGACGAGAGTGGCTGAGCTGTTGGGCGCAGAGGTCTGGGAAGCCGATTCGGGTGAATTGAACATGTCTTACGCTCATCCGTTGTATATGGGCATGACTGGGCACATGTTTGGCAAGAACAGCCTGCCTCTGTTGCAAAAGGCGGATGCCAACCTGATCGTTGGAACCTATATCTTGCCTGAAGTCTTCCCGGAATTGGGCGAAGTCTTTGCCAAAAATGCTCAGGTTTATCACATCGATCTGAATGCCTACGAAATTGGCAAGAATCACCGCGTGGATCTTGGCGTGGTTGCTGATCCCAAGCTGACGCTGGCGCTTCTGGCCCAGGCGCTGGAAGAAATGCTGACCAAAGAGCAAAAAAGCTCCGCTAAAGCCCGCACCAAGGAAATTGGCTCAGCCAAAGCTGACAAGCGATCTGCTGCCCTTGAAGCTGATCGTGCCAACCGTGAGTCCGTGCCACTCAAGATGACACGCTTTATGGAAGAGCTGGCTCCCCAACTGCCTACGGATGCGATCATCTTCGATGAAGCCCTGACCAGTTCACCGGCAGTTGTGCGTTATTTCCCCCCTACCGAAAGCGGCCAATATTTCCTGACCCGCGGCGGTTCATTAGGCGTGGGTATTCCTGGCGCGATTGGTGCAAAGCTTGCTAATCCGGATAAGACGGTAATTGGTTTTACCGGCGACGGTGGCAGCATGTACACCATCCAGGCTCTGTGGACTGCGGCGCGTCATAATGTCAATGCCAAATTTGTGATTTGCAACAATGCTTCGTATCGTCTTTTGCAGCTCAATATCGATGAATACTGGAAAGAGCAAAATATTCCCAAACACGATTTTCCCATGAGCTTCGATCTTTCTTATCCGCAGCTGCATTTTGCTGAAATCGCAAAAGGAATGGGCGTCACAGGTTTGCGAGTTGAGAAACCCTGGGAAATCGCCCCGGCTGTCCAGCAGATGCTGGCTGCACCAGGTCCGTTTCTGATTGACCTGGTACTCGAATCCGATACTCATCCCGAACGGGTGGGCAACACCTGTGGACAATAAAAATATGGACAATAGTACCCCCGGCCATGCTAGAACCGGCACTATCGACCGTGCTGGAACCGGTACTATCGGAAAAACTTTTTACAACCGCCAGGTAGCTTTCCTTGAAGCCCATGATGTCGAGGGTCTGATTGCATCGCAATATGCCCCTGATGCGGAACTGGTTGGCTACGATCTGCATGTGCAAGGTACACAGGCCCTGATCAAACACTTTACTGGCTATCTAGGACAGTTGGGCAGTCTCAAGTTGATTTCGACCGATAAGTTTATGGAAATCGAAAATGCCATTATGTTCGAAGCCAGCATTCAGGTGGCGGCAGGTGTGGCGCGTGTTTATGACACCTTTGTGCTGAAGGATGGGAAAGCCATCTACCACTTTACCGGCATGCTCGGTTTTTCGCCCAATCCCGTGCAGTAATCGGGACTAATTTAAAAGACATAAGAGGAGTGGCAAGATGAGCAAGATTACAGATCAGCAAATTCAAGATTTTGTCGCCGCCTGGTATCAGGCGCTGGACTTTCATATTCCGATCGAGCAGGTTTATCCTTTGTTGGCTCAGGAAGGTCTGGTGATGTCGTTCCCGGATGGCGATATTAAGGATAAGGCCTCGTTCAAGGTTTGGTACGACCGTGTTACTAACATCTTCTTCGATGAAAACCACTTTGTGAATGAAGTCAAAATTACCCCCCAGGGCAGTGAATTTGTCCTGGATATTATCGTTGGTTGGCAGGCTTCGTGGTGGATTGCCCCGCAGCCCAAGAGCAAACGAGTTTCGATGGATGCAACCCAGCGTTGGGTTGTTCGTGCCAGCAGCCAGAATGCATTTGGATTGGAAATTGTTTCCTACAACGCCACGGTTGAACCTTTCAAATACTCCCCAGGTTTTGCAAGGCTTTAATTTTTGCAAGGCTTTAACCCTTTGACCTCATAAGGGTGTTTGTTCAAAAGACATAACTATTTATAAGGCTCTGGCACAGCGATTTATCGCCGTGAAACGAGATTGAACCATTACAAGGAGAAAAAAATGGATAACACTCAGATCGTTTTTCGTATGTATGAACTGTTCGGCAAGGGTGATATGGCAACCATGAAAAGTGAAGTGATGCATCCCGATGTAAGCTGGACGATGCCGGGGCATCACCCCATGTCTGGCCGCATGGAAGGCGTGGATTCAGTTTTGGCTTTTCTGGGCGCGCTTTTCAAAGCCGGTATCGTGGTCGATCACGTTCACTTTGGCCTCTTGGATGACGGCACCGTGATTGAGAAGCACATGGGACACGGCAGGATCGGGGGCGAACAGTTTGATTTCCCCACCTGCACTTCCTATGGCATTAAGGATGGCAAGCTTTTTGATGTGCATGTTCACACTGGCGACCAGCACAACGTGGACCGTTATTTTTGGAACGTTTTCAAATTGAAGGGTATCCCTGCTCGCCTGGCTGACTAAGCTGGCGAATGGCCGTGATAGAACCGGCACTTTCGTCTCGTGCAGGAACCGGGACTATCGTGATATGGTACCCGGTTCTGCACAGGCACAGGCACAGGCAAAGGAGATAGGATGGCT
Organism: uncultured Anaerolineae bacterium; assembly: GCA_903846015.1. Taxonomy (GTDB): domain Bacteria; phylum Chloroflexota; class Anaerolineae; order Anaerolineales; family Villigracilaceae; genus UBA5195. Next base: position 10,043 of record CAIMZS010000639.1, read on the forward strand.
ACAGTTAAAGCAGTTATTACCCCTGAACATGTAAAAGAAGCTTATGCCGCTTTGGCCTCTGGCGATACACAGAAGGTGAGGCAGTATTGGGCAGATGAAATGGTCTGGCAGGTGCCGGGACATAACCTGCTCTCAGGTTGGTATTTTGGCCTGGACGAATTCCTGGGATTTATGGGCACCGTTGGTCAGCTTTCCGGGAACAGCTTTCAGATGGAAAACATCGCCGGGCAGGTGATCGTGACGGGCGAGTATTCGGCAGACTTGACCCGCAACCGCGGCAATCGCGCAAACTTGCCTGATAAGCAAATGGATATTGAAGTGGTGCATGTTTTGCGCTGGAAAGATGGAAAAGTGATCGCTGGCAAGGGTGCTATCTTTGGCGATGGCGCTACAGAGTATGACCAGTTTTGGTCGAATTCACCGGCTGTGACCCCGCCGACCCATTGATAATGATAATCCATAACGCGGATTCCTTTAAGTCTATCGGCGGAAACAAGGCTGTACTGGCCCGTCATTTTACGGAAGTGTTGAACCAGGGCCATTTGGATGTCATCGACGAAATCTACACCAGCGACTACGTCCTGGACGCGCCCGTGCAGTCAGACGGCAGCTCCCAGGCCCGTGGATTGACACACGGCCGCGAACAATTGAAACAAAGAGTGACCTTGTTCCGCACAGCCTTTCCAGATATCCAGTTTACACAGGATGAGGTTGTCGGTGAAGATGATACCGTCGTGGTGCGCTACACCTACCGCGGCACCCACCAGGGCGTTTTTGCCGGGGTGCAACCCAGCGGTCACTCAATCGCTATCCCAGGTATCCTGGTCGCTCACCTGACAAATGGAAAAATTTGGCAGGCGATCAGCGCCTTTGATAGCGCGGAATTAATGAAACAACTTGGTAATTAATCAATCGCCCCCAGATAGCACGGTGATTTATCGCCGCCCCCTGGCGCCTATGTAAATTCGCCCTACAAGCCGGACACAGCAGTGCTGTGTCCCTACCTAATTAGGAGAAAAAATGCCAATTATCACAATTCAGGTTATTGAGGGCGTGGTGCTGACCAGCCCTGAGCAGAAGCGCGACCTGCTCAAAAAAATGACCGATACCTTTATCAGCGTGGTCGGCGATGTTGCCCGCCCATATACCTATTGCATCATCCAGGAAACCCCGCCGATGGAATGGTCGATAGCAGGCGCACCCCTGCCCGACCTGCCCTTCTTGTATGGCCCTGATTATGCCGAAATGCATAAAAAGTCCAACGAGATCATGCGCAATTTCATCGAACACCAAACTAATAAAGGCGTAGCTCCCAGCGATCACAGTCACAGTTGGGATCACGCGCAAAATGTATGGGAAGGCAAGTAATGGTCTCGGTACCTGTTTGCCATCCTGAGGAGATATAAAGTGGCCGATACATTCCAAATCATTATTAAGAAGGGTCCTACCCCGGGACGTGTGTTTGAATTGACCCAGAGCGAAGTCAGCATGGGCCGCGAAGCGTCCAATATGCTTCATATCGAGGATCGGGCCTTATCACGTTCACACGCCCGTTTTATTCGGAGCGCTTCCGGTTATTCCATCCAGGATCTGGGCTCCACCAATGGAACGTTTGTCAATGGAAACGTTACCAGCGGTGTGTATGTCTTGCAGAATGGCGACATTATCACGATGAGCGACGCCGTTGAGCTGGAATTCCGCAAAATTTCGACCGGCAGTGATCCCAATGCTACTTTTGTGATGCCGGTTCAGAAGAAAAACGATGCAACCGAGGTACTGCCTTCGCGCGCCGCTCTTCAGGCAGAGCTTTCCAGGGTCAAAACCGCAGGCCATGCCGAGGAACACCGGGTACTTTTCAGCCGCTGGTTTGAAGAGCTGTGGAACAAAAAGAATTATGAGATCACCAGGGAATTGGTAGCCTCCGAATTTACTGCGCATGGCGCTGGCGGGCAGGATATAAAGCAAGGTCCCGATGGTGTTGCCGGCATGGTGAAGATCTGGCACGAGGCATTCCCGGATGGTCACATGACCATGGATGACATCGTTACAGAAGGGGAAATGTCTTCCATCCGCATGACTTTCCGCGGTACGCATACCGGTGAGTTTTACGGCATCCCCGCCAGCAACAAATCTGTGGAAGTCACCTCCATCGGTATCGACCGCGTCGTTGCTGGAAAGATCACCGAGGGCTGGGGCGAATTGAATATGCTTGGCATGATGCAGCAGATGGGCGCCAACCCAGGCCCGGATCAGGGTCCGAAGGAATTTGATATTGAAACATCGATCACTCCGGAGCACGTTGGCGAAGCTTATGCTGCCCTGAGCTCTGGCGATATGAATCAGATCAAGCAGTTCTGGGCCGAAGAAATGGTCTGGCAAGTGCCAGGTCACAATCAGCTTTCCGGCTGGTACTTAAATCGGGATGAATTCCTAGCCTTTATGGGTCAGGTCGGGGAGATGTCGGATCACAGCTTCCACATGGATATGATCGCCGGGCGTGTCCTGGTAACCGGTGATTATTCGGTCGACTTGACCCGCAACCGCGGTCATAAAAAGGGCGAGCCGGATAAGACCATGGATATTGAAGTGGCGCATGTTTTACGTTGGCGTGATGGCAAGGTAATTGCTGGTAAGGGTGCCATTTTTGGCGACGGCGCAACGGAATATGACCAGTTCTGGTCTCGTTCGCCGGTTGTTACTCCACCCAGCCATTAAGGAGAATTCGAATGTCTATCGAACAAAATAAATTAATCATGCGCCGCATGATCGAAGAAGTCTGGAACCAGGGAAATATGGCGACTGCCGAAGAGTTGTTCGCCCCAGATCACACCAGTCCCAGCGCGCCGCAGTTACCTCCTGGCTCGGATGGCGTCAAGATGCTTGTCCAAATGTTCCGCGCAGCCATGCCCGATTATCAAATGAGCATTGATTTACTGGTTGCGGATGAAAACCAGGTGGTTGGACGCTTTACCCAAAGCGGCACCCACAGTGGTGGTGACTTGATGGGCATGAAGCCATCAGGTCGCAAGGCTACCTGGACCGAAATTGGCGTTCTCAGGATTGTGGACGGCAAGATCGCCGAGAGCTGGTACGAAGTTGACATGTTGAGCATGATGCAGCAATTAAACGGCTCCAAGTAACTGGCCGTGTCTGAACCGGCCCTGGCCCTGCTAGAATGGATACTATCGCAGATTAGTGCAAGTGCAAGTGTCAATGCTCGTGCAGAACCGGGTACCATTATCAATCTTCAATTTTTGGAGCGTGAATGAGCCCAGCACCCAAAAGAATTAACTATGTTGCCGAAATGATCTGGAATGGCACGGCAAAGCCGGGTATCACCTATACCGGCACTGGCCGGCCGCTGACCGTCAACGAAATGAAGGATGCCATGGTGCGCCTTTATGATGAGTCAAATAACGCCAATTTTAATGTCTTTGACGAGATGCTTTCCCCGGATTTTGTCAGTTACGGTGGGGCGGGTTTCCAGGATCTGGTTGGCGCCCAGGCGTTTCGGGATCTGTACACCCAATTTCTCACCAGCCTGCCCGACCTGCACTTCCGGGTTGATCAGGTGGTTGCCGAGGGCAACATGTGTGGCGTTCGTGGCCGGTTGAGCGGTACGCATAAGGGTAATTTCATGGGGTTTGCCCCTCCGACCGGAAGGTTTATCTCCTGGACGGGGACGGCGATCTTTCGCTTCGATCAAAACGGTTTCATGGATGCTCGTTGGCAGGAGTGGGATGGCTTGAGTGTCATGCAGCAAATGGGTGTGATCCCAGCCCCGGCATTACCGCAAGGTACCAACTTTGCCCCACAGCCCGAGCCAATTCCACCGGCCCTGCTAGAACGGGCACTATCGCATGCAGTCGGTTATTCATCGCCGGTTCATCACAAACGGGCCATGCGCCGCCTTATCGAAGAAGTTTTTAACGGCGGCAACCTCTCGATCGCTAACGATATCTATCACCCAGAAGCGACTTACCCTTCTCAACCTGATATTCCAGTCGGGAGCGAAGGCATCCGAACAATTTTGAACATGTACCAACGCGCTATGCCCGATTTCCATGTTGATGTGAAAAGCATGATTACTGATGGTGATATGGTGCTGACATGGTTGGCGCAAAGCGGCACTCACAAGGGTGAACTCATGGGCGTGCAGCCTTCGGGTAAGAAGGTTAACTGGGGCCAGATTATTATCGCCCGCTTTGAAGGTGGAAAAATTGTTGAAAGCTGGAGTAATGAAGACATCCTGGGGCTGATGCAGCAACTTGGCGTGGGCGGAGATGCTTCATCAGGTGCTTAATTTTAATGTCTGATCTCCCAAAGAGGTCAGACCAACAAAGGAATAAACTATTATGACTTCCAAAGAAAAAATGCGAGAAGCGGAAGCGATCTGGTCCAGCAGCACCACCACGCTTTCGCAGACTGAGGCACATATTAATACTGTGGCGCGCATCTGGAATGACGTCTGGAATAAAGGCGAAATGCAGGCTTCACACGAGATTTTCAGCAAGGATTACACCGGTCACCTGCCCCTGGTCACGATCCATGGGCCGGATGAGTTCAATGGGCTGGTGGGGGTTTACCGTGCTGCTTTCCCGGATGTGCACCTGTCGGTCTATGATACCTTTGCCATTGGGGATCGTGTATCGGTGCGCTGGGTTTCACGTGGCACCCACTTAGCCGATATGATGGGCGTTCCGCCCAGTTTCAACAAGATCGAGGTCACAGGTCTATCCATCTTCCGCATGGAAAATGGCCTGGTGGCCGAGGAGTGGGAAAACTTCGATGCTCTGGGAATGATGCAGACCATTGGTGCCATCCCTGTCTCCGGTGTGCGCACCAGCCTGGCTGATAACGGTGAGACCATCCGTAAATATTATGAATATGCCAATGACGGCAAATGGGATGCCTGGTGTGACCTGTTCACCGATGATATGGAGATGGATGAACAACTAGCTGGCAAGATAAACGGTCTTGCCACTTTGCGCCCAATGATGGCCGGAATGGGGCAGGCTTATGCCAGGTTCAGGAATGAGCTGCGCAGCATGCTGGTGGATGGCGACAGTGGCGCGGTAGTTTCCCATATTTCAGCCGCGGCAGCCAGGTACCCCACTGAAGCGATTGAAGCCGATGTGATGAATTATTTCCGTTTTCGGAATGGCAAGATTTCTTACATGCGCAATGTGCATGATTCAAAGCCTTTTACTCCATTTTTGCGCCAGCTTGCGGGAGGTTAACCATGAGCGATTATGATTTTATTGTGGTTGGTGGAGGCTCAGCCGGTTCAGCAGTTGCTGCCAGGTTGAGCGAAAATATCAAATCCAGAGTACTTGTGCTGGAGGCTGGTGGAACCCAGATCGGTGCGAATGTTGAAAATCCGTCCATGTGGTTTACCCTGCTCGGGTCGGATATCGACTGGGGATATACGACCATCCCTCAGCCGGGGTTAAACAACCGGGTGGTGTACGAACCACGCGGCAAGATTATCGGCGGTACCAGCCAGCTTTATCTGATGATGCACATTCGTGGTCATGCCTCGGATTATGACAATTGGGCCAGCATGGGCAATACCGGCTGGGGTTACAACGATGTGCTGCCGTATTTCAAGAAATTGGAAGACCAGGAAGATCGCACCAGCGACCTGGTGGGTCAGGGTGGCCCGCTGCATATCATTAACCCGAAGAATCACCAGCACCACCCGCTTTCCCCGGTTTTTCTGGATGCGTGCGCCGAATTGGGTTTCAGGCCGACTGAGGATTTCAACGGCCCGCAGATGGAAGGTTACGGCTGGCACCATGTCAATATCGGCAAGGATGGCAAGCGTAACAGCGATGCCGTGGCTTACTTGATCCCTGCCATGACCCGCGCCAACCTGACTGTATTTACCCACTGCCAGGCTACCCGGCTGCTCTTCAAGGGTAGGCGCTGCGTGGGCGTGGAATATGTTCAGAACGGCCAGCTTAAGAGCGTTTATGCCAATAATGAGGTGATCGTATCGCTGGGCGCGCTCGAATCGCCGCATTTGCTGCTTAATTCGGGTGTCGGTCCGATGGACCAGCTCAAGCAGTTTGGCAAGCCGGTGGTGTTGAACATGCCGGGTGTTGGAGAGAATTACCACAATCACGTGTTGACCGGTGCGATCATGGAGACCCGCGAACCAGTTGCGGCAGGTCACCTGAACACATCCGAAGTCAGCCTGTTCACAAAATCTGACCCAAGTATGACTGTGCCTGATCTGCAGTTCAACTTTGTGCATCTGCCCTTTGATGTGATTGTTGGGCAGGATAACCCGAATTCGGTCTCGCTGATTCCGGGTTTGCAGAAGCCGAAGTCGCGCGGCTGGGTGCGTCTGGGGAGCAGCGACCCGCTGCAGAAACCGCTGCTGAACCCGAACTATTTGGAACACGACGATGATGTGCGGCGTATGGTCATGATGACAGGCATGTGTCGTGAAATCTTCAGTACGAAGGCTTTCTCGAAAGTGTTGACTGGCAAGGAATTGCTGCCGGGGCCGGATTATAAAACTGAAGCAGACCTGTACAAGTTTGTGCGCACTCGCTGTGATTCATACCACCACCAGGTGGGTTCTTGCAAGATGGGCACTGACATTATGGCTGTAGTTGATCCCCAGCTAAAGGTTCACGGGCTGGAGGGAGTGCGGGTTATTGATGCGAGCATTATGCCCGAGATCAATACTGGTAATATTCACGCCCCCATTATGATGATCGCCGAAAAAGGCGCTGATATGATCCGCAAGGAATACGGTTTGTAGTCACAGGGCGTGTCTGAACCGGCCCTGCTAGAACGGGCACTATCGCAGTTTTACGCAGATTTCGATGATTACGCAGATTAGAGCAAGAACAAGAGCAAGGGCAAGAGCCTACCCAATTTTGGAGTTTAGACGATGACGTTACAGGGCAAGAAGATTGGCATTTTGATTGAAGGCGATTATTACGAGCCGGAGATTTGGTATTACAAACATCGCTTTGCGGAAGAGGAAATCGACCTGCACTTTTTGTCGCGCATGTGGGGCCAGACTTCTGCGGTGATGGCGGCCGGGTTCAAGGGTCATGAATATAAGATTCCCTTCGATGGCTATGTAGAAAGTTTTGAGGGAATGGATGATGCTGCGCTCAGGAGCTTTTCCGCCATCATTGTTCCCGCCGGGATGGTGGCCGACCGGTTGCGCTATACCGAGGATGTCACCAAGCTGCCTCCCGCTACTGAGTTCCTGAAACGGGCGTTCGCCGAAAAGAGCATCTTGAAAGGCATTATTTGCCATGGGATGTGGTTGGCTGCGCCCGCTCCGGAATTGGTGCGCGGCCGCAAGGTGGTTGTGCATAATAATCTGATCGGTGATGCTCGTAATATGGGTGCTATTTATACCAACCAGGATGTTGTTGTGGATGGTGATCTTGTGACCGGGCGCACGGGTGGTCACTGTCACCAGTTTGCCCGCACCATTATCGATATGTTGGCAGGCGCGGGAAAAGCCGGCATTGGCATGCCAGGGCGTGTCTGAACCGGCCCGTGTCTGAACCGCAGATTTACGCAGATTAGAGCAAGTGCAAGTGTCTGAAGCGGCCCTGGCTCTGCTAGAACGGGCACTATCGCAGATTAGAGCAAGAGCCTTTTTGGGAAATATTGATAAGGATTTAAGCAGAGATGATTCCATTTTTTGAACCTGCAAAACAACGTGTTCCGACCTTTTTTTCTCATATCGGTATGACCTGCAAGGATCCGGCCAGCCAGGAACGGTTTTATGCAAAGTACTTTGGCTTCCGGCGCGCGCGCGTCATTCCGTTGGGCGATGACCAGATCATCTTCATTAAGTCTGGAAATTTTTATATTGAGCTGTTCAAAGCCAGGGAGCAGTCGCCGATCGCCGACCCGAAGGATGACGGCTATCCGTGGTCCGGTCTGCGCCACCTGGCTTTTGAAGTTGAAAGCGTGGATGCCAAGCTGGTTGAACTGGGCAGTTCTGTCAAGCTGATGTTGGGCCCGGCTGATTTTGGCGATTTTATCCCTGGTTGGAAGGGCGCCTGGGTTGCCGATCCAGAAGGCAATATTATCGAATTAAATCAGGGCTATGTCGATCAGGCCCTGCCGCCCGCGCTGGCTTAGCTGGGAATTAGCGTTCATGACCGTTGAAAAGATACGCAAGCGCGCCACGTCTGCGGCTGTTCCCCGAAAGGGCCTTTCCGGGATGCTGCAATCGGTGACTTTTAACGTTTTTAGAGCCCAGGGCGCCGCTGATAACGTGCGCCTGAACGCCATGAGTGATGGCGTTTTTGCCATCGTCATCACTTTGATGGTATTTTCGATCAAAATACCGGAAATCCCTGCCGGGCAGGCCGTCGCTGTGTTGCCATCAGCTTTACTGAAAATGCTGCCGGATTTTGGTATTTTGCTGCTCAGCTTTGTCGTGCTGGGAATTTATTGGATAGGCCATAATAATGTTTTTTTGCACGTGCTTCGGCATGATCGCTTGATGCTGTGGATGAACATTTTTTTCCTCCTGATCGTGGCATTGATCCCTTTTCCTGCCGCGCTGCTTGTCCGTTATGGTGATGCGCAAATCTCGGTTGTTTTATATGCCCTGAATCTGCTGGTGGGAGGCGTACTCCTGGATCTGATCTGGGCTTATGCCACCTACAATCGTCATCTGATGTGTGACAGTGTGCAGCCAAGATTGATCAATTCTTTCCATGTGCGCATTTTGACGGGTCCGGCTATTTATGCCGTTGCGATTGGTGTTTCTTTTATTAGCCTTTTGGCTGCCAAAATTTTGTTTGCTTTAGCAATTCTTTATTATCTGGTACCCACGGTGCAGGATTTACTGCATCACGAGCAGCTTAGTAATTAGTTATGATCAGGAGAAAATCAAATGAATAATATTAATTTTACATTTTCAGATACTCTGGCTGGTTATGTGCAGAGCTTTGACAAGGATAAGGATCAACTTGTGATCAAGGCCCCGGATGGGCGGGATTTTTCGGTCAAGTTAAAATCCAACACCTACGGCTGGATCGCCAACAACCTGGAGGAACCCCGGCAATGGACCAGTTCCGACCAGATCCGCGCCATGCTGGCAGCGGGACGCTTTCTTTATCTTTATGGTATTTTTTACCCCGAGGGCGGCGACTTTGCCTTCGAAGCGCAGTATGTCATCTTCATGGGCGCAAAAGAAAACTCATTCGGCTTTGAACGCCCTGATTGGTGGGTTAAGCAGATCATTTCATTGGGTGATTTCTACATTCGCGCCGAGTTTGGTGGGCCGGATACCATCAACTTCCGCGATTATCGCACCATCATTAACCTTGCTGGCCGGAAAGAGGCCGATAATTACCGTCAGGAAACGGACACCATCTCGCGCCTGGTCTACGGCATGGCATCTTGTTATATGCTGACGGGCGAAGATCGCTTCCTTGAGGCGGCTGAAAAGGGTACGCAATACCTGCGCGATCACATGCGGTTTTATGACCCGGATGAGAAGGTCGTTTATTGGTATCACGGCATCGATGTGCACGGCACGCGCGAAGATAAAATTTTCGCTTCCGAGTTTGGAGATGATTATGACGCCATCCCAGCTTACGAACAGATCTATGCACTGGCAGGACCGATCCAGAACTACCGTATCACCGGCGACCCGCGTATTCTGAAGGATGCCGAAATGACGGTTGATCTGTTTGAGCGTTTCTACCTGGATAAATCCAACGGTGGTTACTTCTCGCATCTGGACCCGATCAGCCTTGACCCGCGCAGCGATTCCTTGGGTGCGAACAAAGGCAAGAAAAATTGGAATTCAGTCGGAGATCATGCCCCGGCTTATTTGATTAACCTTTTCCTGGCGACCGGGGAAAAGCGCTATGCCGATTTCCTGGAATATACCTTTGATACGATCGAGGCTCACTTCCCGGATTATGAGAACAGCCCCTTTGTTCAAGAAAAGTTTTTTGAAGACTGGTCCAAGGATCAGCAGCACATGTGGCAGCAGAATCGCGGCGTGGTCGGTCATAACTTGAAGATTGCCTGGAATATGATGCGCATGAACAGCCTGAAGTCCAAGCCCGCTTACGTTAAGCTTGCCCGGCGAATTGCCGAAGAGATGCCCATGGTGGGCATGGATGGTCAGCGCACCGGCTGGTATGACGTGATGGAACGCGTTAAATACGGTGAGCAGGGCTGGAATCGCTTTGCCTTCCACGATCGCAAAGCCTGGTGGCAGCAGGAGCAAGGCATCCTGGCATACCTGATCCTGTCCGGCACCGAGGGAGACAGCAATTATCTCAAGGTCGGGCGCGAGTCGCAGGCTTTCTACAATGCCTTCCATCTTGATCATGATGACGGCGGCGTGTATTTTAATGTGTTGGCAAATGGTCTGCCCTATTTGTTGGGGACTGAACGCTTCAAGGGCAGCCACTCCATGAGCTTTTACCACGCTTCAGAATTATGCTACCTTTCTGCCGTCTATAACAACCTGCTGATCTTTAAACAGCCCATGGATTTCTATTTCAAGCCGCTGCCGGGCGCTTTCCCTCGTAATATTTTGCGCGTTTCGCCGGATATCCTGCCCGAAGGCAGTATCCGCATCGGCGAAGTATGGGTTAATGATGAGCCGTACAGCAACTTCGAAGCCGATAAGTTGACCGTAAAACTTCCCGATAGCAAGGAACAAATTCGCGTTAAGGTTCGTATTGTGCCAACTGGCAAGGTTATCGATCATCATGGGAGATCATGATGATCGATATCGACGTGGAAAAACATCAGGATGTGAGCGTGGTGAAGCTGGTTGGTGAAATTGATGCGGGTTCGGCCGCTTTAGTTCAGCAAAAAGTTCTGCCGCTTTCTCTCCCTGGTTGTAAGGTTATCCTTGACCTTTCAAAAGTGGCGTACATGTCAAGCGCTGGGCTGCGCATGCTTCTCTCAGTCTACCGCCAGATTTCAGGGAACCAGGGGAAAATTGTCCTGGTTGGGCTGTCCGAGGAGTTAACCGATACCATGTCGATGACCGGTTTCCTAGGATTTTTTACGGTGCAAGACACCCTGGATATGGGTCTCCAACTCTTTAATTAGTAGAAAGGGTAAAGCCTGGAAGATCATCCGGGTGAAAAAATGGACAGGATCGATACCTACCCAACGCATATTTTCAAGGAATACAACCTGAGACCCGGGCGGCCTTATCCTTTTGGGGCCACTCCTGTGCCGGGCGGCATCAATTTCTCGGTCTTTTCTCGCAATGCGGATTACTGCGTGTTGGTACTTTTCAAACAAGGTGAATCTAAACCTTTCGCCGAGATTCCTTTCAGGGGTATGTTCACCAGGCCGATGTCTGGTGAACCCTTCTGGGGTGATTTTCGCATCGGAAACGTATTTTCTATGGTTGTATTCAATCTCAATTATGAAGAAATTGAATACGGTTTCCGAATGGGCGCGCCTTTCCATAAGGTGGAACGCGGCAAGCCTGGTTTTCACCGGTTTGACGCTAATCAAATTCTGTTGGACCCGTATGCGCGTTCGATTGGCGGGCGCGATGTGTGGGGGAAAACCCCGGATTGGGATAATATTTTCCCCCATCGTGGGCGCATCGTGTTTGATGATTTTGACTGGGAGTCGGATCGACCACTGGAGATACCCACTGAAAACCTGACGATCTACGAGATGCATGTGCGCGGCTTTACCCGCCACCCGGATTCGGAAACCAAGCACCGCGGCACCTTTGCCGGGTTGAGGGATAAGATTCCCTATCTCAAGCAGTTAGGCGTTAACTGTATCGAGCTGATGCCCATTTATGAGTTCGATGAATTCGAAGGCAGCCACAAGCACCCTGAAACCGGAGAGATGCTGGTGAACTATTGGGGTTACAGCACGGTTGGCTTCTTCTCCCCCAAGGCTGGTTATGCGGCAACTGGCAAAACCAAAGATGGGACCATGGTGGCGGATGAACTCAGAACATTGGTGAAGGATCTGCACCAGAACGGCATCGAAGTGATGCTGGATGTGGTCTTCAATCATACTGCCGAAGGAAATGAATACGGCCCAACCATTTCATTCCGAGGCATCGATAATATTACCTATTACATGCTCACACCTGAAGGTTACTACTTCAACTTCAGCGGCACAGGCAACACGCTTAATTGTAACAATCCAGTCGTGCGCGGCATGGTGCTGGACTGCCTGCGTTATTGGGCATCTGAATTTCATATCGACGGCTTCCGCTTTGATCTGGCGGCTATTCTGGGGCGCGATGAATCGGGAGCGCCCATGTTGAACCCGCCGTTATTGGAAGCGCTGGCCCATGATCCTGTGCTGGCAAAATGCAAGTTGATTGCCGAAGCCTGGGATGCTGGCGGTCTCTATCAGGTGGGTTCTTTCCCTGCTTTTGGGCGTTGGGCAGAGTGGAACGGCAAGTACCGCGATACCCTGCGCCGCTGGATCAAGGGCGATGGCGGGCTGGTTTCTGACCTTGCACTGCGCTTGCAGGGTTCGCCTGACCTGTATATCACCCGCGGTCCAACCGCATCCATTAATTTCATTACCTGTCATGACGGCTTTACCTTGATGGATATGGTGTCGTATGACAACAAGCACAATGAAGATAATGGAGAAAATAATAACGACGGCGCCAACGACAATAACAGTTGGAACAGCGGCTGGGAGGGCAGGACGGATGATCCCGAGATCAACAACCTGCGCTTCCGGCAAATAAAAAATGCTTTTGCCCTGTTGATGGTCAGCCAGGGAGTGCCCATGATGTTGATGGGCGACGAGTTTGGTCAGACTCAAAATGGCAACAATAATATGTACTGCCACGATTCCGAGCTGAGCTGGTTGGACTGGAGCTTGTTAAAAAAGAATCCGGATCTCTTCCGCTTCTTCAAGAATTGCATCGCTTTCCGCCAGGCGCACCCGGTCTTCCATAATCGTTGGCATTTACGCGGCCAGGATTATGTGGGCAGCGGCTACCCTGATATTTCATGGCATGGCGAGCGTGCCTGGAATGCGGATTGGTCCGAATCTAGCCGGCTGCTGGCCTTTATGTTGGATGGAAAGCACGCCAAAGGCGGCACGGCAGAAGATAACAGTATTTATGCGCTCACCAATACCCATTGGGAAGCCCATTCGGTGGAGCTGCCGGGGCTGCCAGACGGAAAAAAGTGGCATGTTTTTGCCAACACAGGCGTGACATCTCCGCAAGATACCTGGGAACCTGGCAGTGAACCGGTCTTAAGCGATCAGCAGAATATTTTTGTTGGGCCTCGTTCTGTTGTCATCCTGGTCTCAAGGGCTGTCTGAACCGGCCCTGCTAGAACAGGCACTATCGCAGATTAGAGCAAGAACAAGAACAATATTAGGTACCATTTTTTATAAGGAGAATTAATATGGCATTTAAATCCGTTTTTGAAATTGTAAATGGTGTTGCAAAGATCACACTTTCCGGCGAATTGGACGCTGCTGTGGCCCCGGCCTTTCGCATCGACATTGAAAAAGCTGCGGCGGCCAAAGTAAAGGCAGTTGCCCTGGTGATGAAGGATCTGGAATATATGGCCAGCGCTGGTTTGCGGGCACTTGTTTTTGCCAAGCAAAAAATGGGCACACAAGTCGAGATCTACATGATCGGCCTGCAGGAAACCGTGATGGAAACGATCACGATGACTGGCTTCCAGAATAGCGTCACATTTCTGGATGAATATGAGGCGGCCAGGATCGAGGGCGCTTAGCTCGCGGATTCACAGGCCCAACATCGATGCAATCATTAATCGTGCCCGGGATTTTGGATTCATTAAGCGAAATTGGACAATTTGTAAACGCAGCAGCCTCAGCGGCTGGCCTGGAAAAGAAGGTTGCCTACCGCCTGCGGCTGGCTGTGGATGAAATTGCCACAAACATTATCATTCACGGATATGAAGATGCGGGTTTGAGTGGTGATGTGGGTGTATTGGTGGAGATGGATGCTGTCGCTCTGACGATAACGTTGGAAGACAGCTCCGGCCCATTTGATCCGCGCGCTTTTGCAGACCCAGATCATATTTACAAGCCCATCGAGGAACGCCCGATTGGTGGGTTGGGTGTATTCCTGAGTAAAAATAACGTGGATCGTTTTGACTACGAATATGTGAACGGTCACAACCGTAACATTTTTGTTATTAATCGCCCAAAACCGTCGTAGCCGGGGCCGTGGCCGTGCTAGAACCGGCACTATCGCTAAAATCAACACTCAGTCGTTGGAGACATCGAATTGGCAGACCAAAAAGAGAAATTGCTGATCATTTGCGGAAATGATAATGACCGGGCCTTCCTGACCCGTTCCCTGGAAGAAGCTGGTTTTGCGGTGGCCGTTGCTGTGGACGGCAGCCAGGGTTTTGATATGCTGCAAACCGAAAAGCCCGAGGTTGTGCTGCTCGATCTGCATATCACTGGCCTGAGCGCTGCGGAGATCGTGGAAAAAATTTCCGCGGATGATGTCCTAAAAATCATCCCCGTCATCATTCTGGCGCTGCCAAGTGATATGGATGAAGTGCAAAAATGTATTACCGGCGGGGCAGATGACTACCTGGTAAGGCCCTATTCGCCCACCCTGGTCAAAGCTCAGGTGCGCGAGTTTCAAAATATCCGCCGTCACCGCCTGGAAGAACGCGAGCTGTCAAAATTGAGGCTTCGCGAGAAGATCGAGCACGATGTCGAGATCGCCCGGGATATCCAGCTCAGTTTCCTGCCGCGAGAACTGCCAAAGCTGGATCACTGGGAGCTGGCTGCCTACTTTGCCCCGGCGCGCGAAGTTGCCGGAGATTTTTACGATGCTTTCACGATGGCCCAGGGTCGCCGGGTTGGTTTTGTGATTGCGGATGTTTGCGATAAAGGGGTGGGCGCGGCGCTGTTTATGGCCCTAACCCGCAGTCTGACGCGCGCCTTTGCTCAACAGAACTACAACCTGAATCTAATGGATGGGATCGGCGATGTGCTGGGACCAGGCGAAGGACGCCGCCGCAAACTGCCCTCGATTGGCAGCATGGCTCTGCAAAACGCGGTTGCTTTAACAAATACGTATATCACCACCAACCACTATGAACTTAACTACTTTGCTACCCTGTTTTTTGGCATGATCGATCCACTTACCGGCTCGCTTTCGTATATCAACGGTGGTCACTGCCCGCCCATCATTGTTGGCAGCGATGGAATGGTAAAAACCACCCTCAAGGCAACTGGTACCCCGGTGGGCATGATGCCTGATGCCACCTACACCATCGGCGAGGCTCAGCTTGAACCGGGCGATATCTTGTTCGGTTATTCGGACGGAGTCACAGACGCCCGCAACCCGGCGGGAAAAATGTTCACTGAGAAGCAAATGCTGGCGCTGCTGCAGAAAAACCCCGCTAAAACCGCTGATGAGCTGTTGATGCGTTTTAAAACAGCGCTGACCGATCACATTGATGTTGCCGATCAGTATGACGATATCACCATGATTGCAGTACACCGGCTGCCTGTCCAAACAACCGGGTAAGGCTGGTTGGTTTTCGATTGACGATTTTGGTGCCCCATAAATGCTGGGGTCTACCTCGAGAAGGCACGCGCTATAATGTCGAAAGTTAAGCCAGCTCTCAAGAATGGAAACCATTCCAGCGATAGTGCCCGTTCTAGTACGGCTACGGCGTCTTTGAGTTTTAGTAGCTCTGTTTTCGGACAACTGCCCAACTCGGAGGTAATGGAATGGCTGGTTACCAATGGGATTGGCGGGTATGCCTCCGGCACCGTTGCCAACCTTTTAACGCGCCGCTATCACGGCTTATTGATTGCTGCCATCAAAATACCGCTCGGACGCACTTTACTCGCTTCCAAGCTGGATGAAACCATCGAATATGAGGGCCAGGTAAAGCGTATTTTTACCAATCGCTGGGGGAACATCTTGGTTGAACCACTTGGATACCGTCACATCGAGCATTTCCACCTCGAAGGCGCTGTTCCAGTTTGGACCTATTCAATCGGTGCAGCGCGCCTTGAAAAGCGCATCTGGATGCAGGTCGGCGAAAACACCACTTATATTTATTACACCCTGCGCCAGGCCTCGACTTCGTTGTCATTATCGGCGAGACCGTTGGTTAATTACCGGGATTTTGATAAGGAAACACATGCCAATGGCTGGCAGATGCGTGTTAAAAGGGTTGAACACGGCTTAACCGTCCAGGCTTTTGAAGGCGCGGTGCCCTATTATGTATTAAGCGACCGTGCTGTGGCAAACCAGGAAAACAACTGGTATCGGAATTTTTCCCTTAGTCTCGAGCAAAATAATAATTACGTCATGATGGAAGATCACCTCAATATCGGAGAATTCCGCGCCAGTCTGGCACCGGATGAAACCGTGACTTTTGTTTTTAGCACCGAAGCCAACCCAAACCTGGATGGGGCCTCGGCTTTGGCTGAGAGGCACGCCTACGAAGCCGGGCTGATTGCCCTGGCGCCGGACCTGCCAGCCAAGCTTGTCCTGGCGGCAGACCAGTTTATTGTCAAACGCGCGGAGCCAGGTCTGCCGGAAGGATATTCCATCATCGCGGGTTACCCTGGCTTGAGAGATTGGGCGCGCGATACCCTCATCAGCCTGCCTGGATTGACGCTGGCAACCGGGCGGCTTGCCCAGGCCAGGAGCCTGCTGCTGACTTTTTCACATTACTTCGATAAGGGCTTACTGCCCAGCTGCCTGCCTGAGCCAGGCGAACTTCCGGAATACAAGACCGCCGATGTGACCTTGTGGTTTTTTGAAGCGCTGCGGGCCTATTTCCAGGAAACAGGTGACAGTCTCCTTTTATCGGAGTTGTTCCCCATCCTGAAGGAAATTGTGAAATGGCATATACGCGGAACCCGTCATGATATCCATGCCGATCCGCTCGACGGGCTTTTGTATGCCGGAGAGCCGGGTTTGCCGTTGACCTGGATGGATTCCCGCTCGGGTGATTGGGTGGTGACACCTCGTATCGGCAAGCCGGTGGAGATCAATGCACTGTGGTACAACGCCTTATGCAGCATGGTTGAGTTTGCGCACAACCTGGGCGAAAAGGCTAAACTGTACGAAAAGCTTGCCAAGGCGGTGAAGGGCAGTTTTTCTCGCTATTGGAATGATGAGCAGGGATTTTGTTACGATGTGCTGGATGGCCCGTTGGGGGCTGTTGCCACCTTGCGCCCCAACCAACTGTTGGCAGTCTCGCTGCATTACAGCCCGCTCAGCCGGAAGCGGCAAAAGGCGGTCGTCGATATATGCGCAAAAAAACTGTTGACGCCCGTGGGGCTGCGCAGCATGGCGCAGCGCGAACCTGGTTACATTGGTCATGCTGGCGGGAGTGTCCAACAGCAAGATCGGGCCTATCACCAGGGCAGTGTTTGGGGCTGGCTGATCGGGCCGTTTGTCAGCGCGCATTACCGGGTTTACAAGAATTCCAAGAGCGCCCGCGCTTTCATGCAACCTTTCCTGGAGCATTTAACCTTGCATGGAATCGGAAGTGTGAGCGAGCTTTTTGACGGCGACTCGCCTCACAGCCCGCACGGCAGCATTGCCCAGGCTTGGAGCGTGGCTGAGCTGCTGCGTGCCTGGAAGGAAACCGGCCCCGCGCCAGCCAGCGAGAAAATCAAAAATGCCAATTTGCCGGGGGATTGAATCACAATAACTAATACTTGTTTGGATCTCATCAGATTTGTGAGAAAATTAGCACGGCGATTTATCGCCGTGCTAATTTTCTCAAGGATAGCGCTCATGGATCAACACTCTTTCAATGATTTGCGCCAACGCCTGGGCGATGAACACATCGGAAAACGCTTACGTGCCCAGGTGGATCACATCGTCAACGTGACCGGTCGAGGCCTCGGGGCATTCCATTACGAAAACCTGCCCCCTTTTCTCCAGTTGCTGGATTTATTCCTCAAGGTCAGCGGGTTAAAAAAAATCGGCCAGCGTAACGCGCTGCAATTCGCAGTGCGGGAAAATCATGTTCTTTTTCCTGGTCTGCCGGAACCATTCAGGGGGCTGCGTATCCTCCAATTAACCGATCTGCACCTGGATGGTTATCCAGGATTGGGCAGCCTTATTGCCAGGGCGGTCGCGGGTTTAGATTTTGACCTGTGTGTTCTTACTGGAGATTTTCGCTTTTCCGATACCGGCATCTACCGCCATCTAACAGAGGAAATTAATGCGCTGGTTCCGTCACTACAGTGCCGGTTGGGCGTTTTTGGAATACTCGGCAACCATGATTTTATTGAAATGGTTCCATTGATCGAGGCGGCGGGTGTCAGACTGCTTATCAATGAAAGCGTGGCTTTGAATGTACACGGCGAGAATTTGTGGGTAACCGGTCTGGACGATGCCCATTTTTATGGTTTGCACGATTTCGACAAGGCGTTGCAGGATGTGCCAGATGAAACCGCCAGGATTTTGTTGGTGCACTCTCCCGAGGTGATTCCAGAAGCTGCGGAGCGAGGCTTCGGTTTATACCTGGCCGGACATACCCATGCCGGCCAGATTTGCCTGCCTGGGGGTATTCCGATATTATTAAACGCCAACTGCAAGCGCCAGTACACATCCGGGCGGTGGGGATTCAATGGCATGAGCGGTTATACCTCAGCCGGTGTTGGCTCTTCAGGAATTTTTGCGCGTTTCTTTTGCCCACCAGAAATTGTGATCCACGTGCTGCAAAGTGCTGCTCTCTAAATCTTTCCCATCGTCCGGCAAACTGCCGGACGATGGGGTATTAAATCCCTGTCTACAGCGCTATTTCCGTTTCTTCAATGAACTCAAAAGCTTTTTGCCCGGAATAGCCGCGCGGGATCGGGGGCGTCTTTGCAAAGGTGGACTGCATCACCTGGTTTGATTTGGTCTTGCTGCTGCGGACGATGCCGTGCAACACCTCCAGGGCGTGGTAAGCCATCTCTTTGTTGGCGCGATTTTTTCTGCCCATGCGCATCGACCAGGCCATTTCAGCTACTCCCAGCCCGCGGCATTCATCGCTAAAGGCATGACTTTGCTGCATGGTAAAGGGTTCATTGTTGCCTTTCAGCAGCACTCGCACATCGCCCCCAAAATTATTCGGATCAGCCATATACAGGATACCCAGGGAGCCAAACAAAACCAGGCTGGGCTTCTCCGGTAAAATAAAGACCGAGTTTGAATCAAACAGGATGTTGCCCACCATGCCGCTCTCGAATTGCAGAATTCCCGCCATGAGATTCTCGCACTCCACCTGGAAAGGTTCACCAAAATGTTCAAGCGAGTAATCTGGTTTTTCCGGTTTCCTGGTTTGAACCACCCCCGACACTTCTTTGACGGGTCCCAGGATGCTCAACAGCGCGGTGATCGAGTAGATCCCCACGTCAAACCCGATGCCTCCGCCGGGCTTGGCAGTGAAAGGGTAAGCCCGGTTGAGAATTTCGCTGTCCCTGGTGAAGGAACAGTAACACGAAGTGACATCGCCGATCATGCCGCTGTCGACGACATACCGTGCGGTTTGGATCGCTGAACCTAAAAATGTGTCCGGCGCCGCTCCAAGGTACAGGCCTTTTTGGTCTGCAATTGTCACCAGCTCGGCAGCATGTTCCAGCTCGACCGACAGAACCTTCTCGGTATAGACATGCTTGCCGGCCTCGAGCAGTTGTTTGATGACCGCATAATGCGCCACCGGTGTGGTGAGATTGACGACAATTTCGATGGAATCATCCGCCAAAATTTCATCGATGGTAAGGACTTTGAGCCCATATTTTTGCGCCGTCGTTTGCGCTCTCTCCGAATTCAGGTCGCAGCAGCCTACCACGTCAAGGATCTTAAATTTATTGATCATCGTGCTGAGATAGGCGTCGCTGATCATGCCGCATCCGACGATCGCTGTTTTCACGGGTTTAATTTTCATCGTTATTTTTTTCCTTGTATTTTTTTGTGAGCCAGGTATTAACTTCGGCCGGTTCAGGGTTTGAGTCGATAGGAGACGAATGCAATGGTGCGATTATCCGGTGACCAGGAGTTGACATTGATCGTGCCCTGTCCTCCGAATAACTTGACGATGGTTTTTGATTCTCCGCCCTCGGATGGGACCAGCCGCAGTTCAACGTTCTTGTTAGCGGGGTGATCGCCGGCTGCTACATCGTTTTTGCCGTAGGCGATGTAGACCACCCATTTTCCGTCCGGGGAACCATGCGGGAACCAGCAGTTGGCATCTTCTTTAACCATGTGAGTTGGGTTTGAGCCATCCGCAGCCATGCGCCAGACTTGCATCAAGCCGGTGCGGGTGGAGTTGAACCAGATATATTTGCCGTCCGGAGAATATTCTGGGCCGTCATCCAGTCCGGGCAAATTGGTCAGCTGGGTCTCAGGGCCGCCGTTGATTGAAATGGAGTAAACATCATACTGGCCGCCGCGTTCTGCGCAGTATGCCAGGCGTTTGCCGTCCGGCGACCAGCCATGCAAATAGCTGGGGGCTTTTTCGGTCACCAGAACCGGGCTGCCGCCAGGTAACGGCAGGATATAGATCCGTGAGACTGCGTCCTCAACTGTAAAATGGCTGACGGCAAGTTGGGTATTATCCGGCGAGAGCACATGGTCGTTGTTGCAATCGATGGCGAACCCGGTGTTAATTTCCCTGCTTTCACCATTTGCCAGTTCGTAGGTAAACATGCGTCCCCGGCTGTTATACACCAGGTACCTGCCATCCTGTGTCCAGTTGGGGGCTTCGATAACGTAATCGAACTCCTGAAGGACCGATCGGGTTCCGGTGTGCACATCGACCGTTTCCAAAATACTGATCGAATCGCGCTGAGCAATAAACTGCCTGAGTGTGTTGATATCCATTTGTTTTCACCTTATTTAAGTTTTACTGGGCTCTCTGGTGTATCGTGTCTAAAACGCAGATTAACGCTGATTTCGATGATTACGCAGGTTAGTGCAAGAGCAAGGTCAAAGACTGTCTCGTGGCTGTGCTATAGAACCGGCATTATCGTTGGAAGAACCATTCGTGGATAGATTATTTTTCAAGGAAGGATCGCACGATTCCCCGTTTCGTCTGTTAACCAACTTCGAGAAAGACTGTCACTTCGTCGCCTACATCCAGATCTTCCGCTTTTCGGATACTCATTTTAAGGGGAACAATGTAGCGGCCATCTTTGGCAAACAGGGCCGTTTTCCATTGGCTGCTGCCAATTCGGACATGGGCCGGGATCATGCCCCAGCCGTAGCTTACCAATTCGGATATGACCTTCAGGTCGCTGCTCTGCTCCGCTGGAACGGTGACGAAGTAAAACGGGGCGGGCCCATGCCAGAACCAAATTTTGTCCTTGAATTCGATATCCATGGGTACAGTATATCCCTCTTCTTGTGCTGCCTCGTGTCTGAACCGCTGATATCGATGATTACGCAGATTAGAGCAAGAGCAAGGTCAAAGACTGTCGTCGTGCTGGAACGGGTACACGGCGATTTATTGCCGTGCTAAAGCTGGCTTGCCAGTTGTTTTATGCGTGTCGAGATGAGATGGTGCGGATACTCCAGCACAAAGGGCTGGGTGCTGCCCATTGCCAGCAGTTCTTCCGAATGTTCCAGGATGGTCACTTTTCCGCACTGGTAAGTTTGCTCGAGTTGCAGGACCACTTCTTCATTGTTAATGACTTCAGACGTGTCATTCAATACAACCTGGATGGCAGGGGTATTTAGCTTGCGCGCCACATCCACGATCACTGCCGTGCCCTGGAAATCCTGTTGGTCCGGTCGCAGCACCAGTACCAGCGTGTTTGAAACCGCGATCGCCATCAGCGTGTTTTCGTTCAGACCGGCGGGGGTATCCACCAGCAGGATATCCAGATCAAGTGTTTTTTCCAGTTTTTCCAACCCGGTAGTATAACGCTCGAGATCCATGTTCACGCGCAACATCTGCAGGATGTCGCTGATCTGGGTGCTTGCTGGAACCAGGAAGAGCCCGCCGCTGCCGGTTGCGCCAATCTGTGAACTGAGATCGCGTACGGTCTGGAGAATATCGCACTTTTTCAACATGTAATCGTTGAAAGTGTGGGCAATATCAGCCTCGTTTACGCCAAAGAACAGGTGCGCGCTGGCTCCCTGGAAATCGGTATCCACCAGCCCCACCCGGCGTCCTTCCAGGGCCAACAGGCCGGCGAGATTGGCTGCCAGGCTGGATTTCCCAACGCTGCGTCTGAATGAATGGATTGTGACGATATTTTTAAGCATAATATTTTCCTGAGCACGGTGATTTATCGCCGTGGCCGTACTAGAACCTGCACTGTCGCTATCTCATCCCAGGTCTTCAAGCTGGTCATACACCTGCCGTAGTTTGCGCGGCATGGATCGGGTAAGGTGGGCGATCTGATCATTTGCCTCACGCATACGCTGGCTCAGAATTTTGATCAATTCCAGTGAGAGATCCGGGTATTGACGGATCAGTGCGATGAGATGCTCCACCCTCAGAGTCAACAGGGTGCTATCTTCCAGGCTGAGGGCGCTGGAGTTGCGTGGGCTGTCGTCGAATAGACTCATTTCTCCAAAAGAAGAACGCGCTTCGATCGTCGAAAGCCGTATCACAGAATCCTTGCGATCACCTTCGCGTTCGATAGCCACACGTCCTTTCACAACCATAAAAACTTCGCCGCCCGGTTCGCCTTCCTGGAATATCCGGGTGTTTGCAGGCACGGATTGCTCTTCACAGATGCTTGCCAGCACTTTAAGTTGTTCAATGCTCATGTTTTGAAAAAAGGTCACCTGTTTGAGGAAGATGATCCGTTCGATGATCGAGAGATTGGTTGTCATGTGTTCACCTTTCAATGCAATTTCTATGCTGGTCATGCGCGCTGCAGTCCGCGCTGCTGCGCGTACTTCCCGGGCCGTGGCCGTACTAGAACCGGCATTATCGCTGGAATCCTTGTCCGCTGATAGGATCAGTTCCTGGGGCCGTGGCCGTGCTAGAAACGGCACTATCGGAGCGGGCTGCTGCTTGGTGGCAGCGTTGATTTCGCCCAGTGAATAAATGGCGCCTGCTCTCAGCCATTCGTTTTGTGGGTCTGCCAGCAGCCGGCGCAAGGCAAGCTCTGCACCAAGAGGTTTGATGTCCCAGGTTTCAGCCCCGATCTCTGCCAGGTCGGCAGCGGAAGGGTGGTGTTCCAAGACTGGATGGATCAATTTTCGCAGCGATGAATCGATCACAGCATCCAATGCTTCGCTTGCGTTGGCCCGCATGGCGCTGATGCTGCTGGCGAAAGATTGGCTGATCCTATTGACGGACTTCGCGCCATAGCGGGCAGCAAGCAGTTCGAAGACAACCTGCAGATTATCCTGGTTGAGTTCAGCGAGTAGGCTGCGCAGAAAGGACAGCCCGGGCTGGGCCGGAAGATCGCGCAGGTCATTAAGCAAGGAGTGACGCTCGTAAATAGCTTTCATTTCTGTCATGATCTGCTCATCCACCAACACGCCATACTTGCGCACGTCGATGCGGCACAGCGCGGCTTTCAGAACGGCGCCTTGATCCGGGTTTTGCGTCAGCGCAAGTTCGAGACCCGGCGCAGCGCGGGTTCCGAACTTAACCAGGATTTCGGCGGCGTTATTGCGCACCGCCCGGGCCGTATCAAACAAAGCGAGTAGGATGAGATCGATGGAGCGCTTGGTGTGGACTTGTTCGAGCATCACCAGCGTTGCAAGGCGCACCCGTTCGAGTGGGTCATGCAGTAAAGCCTCGCCCGCTGCAAGGATGGCGGCTTCGATTGATGGTTCAAGGACACGGTGATAAATCGCCGTGCTAGCCAGGGTGGCGCGCAGGCGCACCTCGCCATCGCCATCTTGTAAAAAGGTCAAGAGAGTTGGTAGAAAGCGCGGCAGGCCGCTCTTGCCCAGCGCATCTATGGCGCTGGCGCGGGCTTGCGCATCGGAGTTCTTGAGCAGCTCCTGCAGTGCTGCCTCAGCTTGGCTGATGGCCGTGACCGTGCTAGAACCGGCACTATCGGATTGGTTCGACTGGAACAACGCGACCAACGCCTCGGCGCGCAGTTTGGGGCTGGCATCGCTGAGCAGCCCGGCGGCCAGGTCCAGGAAGGAACTGTTTGATTCCGGGTTTTGCTGCAGCCCAAGAAAAGCTGCCAGCCGCACTTGCGGATCTGGATCGCCCAGATATTTCTCATAAAATTGCTGCAAAGATTTTTCAGTCCCATCGGCATCGGCTAGGACGCCGATGATGCCAGCGCGCAGCGCCGCATTGCTCTCCCTGGTTTTTGTTTCCAGGATAGGAAGCGCCGCTTTGATATCTGCCTCCACCGTGACCCTGGCGAGCAGCAGAGTGATGGCGTCATCATGGCTCTCAGCCAATATCTTCAATAGGGTATGTATTGTGGCAGGGTCTGTCGCCCGCATCAGTTCGCCATCCGTGGGAGCTGATGGCAGCAGGGAGACATAATCTTCTTGTTCCAACAGGGTGATCATCGCCTGGGAATATTTCCGGCGTATTATCAGGCTGCAAAGCAGAAATGCCAGCGCCGGCAGCCCGAGCAGGATAGGTAGAAACAGGTTTGCTGGCAGCAGCTTGCCAAATTCAAGCACGGCGCTGCTGACAAGCAGCGCTACCGGCAAAATTAGCCCATCCACAAACGAACGGGAGCGTCCCTTGACGTGGGCAGGTACAGCGTTGTACAACAGGTTGTTACTGGTTTCCTGGGTGGAATAGCGGAATGTGTTGCGGTCAAAATGCGCGAAGGCAGCGCTGGCGAGTGAAAGCGGCGCAAAGATCACGCCGCTTGAGATCAATAATGTGCCCAGTGGAAAAAAAACGTTGGCATTGCCTACGCCGATCCGGGCGACAATGCGGCTGAACATGAACAACTGCACCGGCAGCATGACCAGGCTTGTCAAGCCATTCAATGTGCCGATAAAGTTGGTGATCTCGGCGCGCGAGCCAAAGCTTTCCTTGATAATCAGGCCGCCCTGGTAATTCAGGATGGCAAAAATGATGACCATTAAAAAGGTGGAGAGCGAAACCCAGCGTAAATAACTGGATGATGAGACATATTTAAACCCTTCTTTGATATTGCCCAGGGTTGTGGTGTGTGCGGTTTTTGCGTCGGTCTGAACCGGCCTTGGCCCTGCTAGAACGGGCACTGTCTGAACCGCAGATTTACGCAGATTTAGACGATTTCGCAGATTAGAGCAAGTGCGAGTGTCGCTAGAACCGGTACTATCACTATTCATCAGCCAGGAAAGCGAGGCTATTGCCAGCAGGGTTACCACCCACAGCAGGATGATGGTGGTTGTGGTGAACAACAAGTTGAGCAGCGGGATGGTCAATCCCGCCAGGATGATGGCAATCCGCGAGCCGGCGTTGATGACCGGAATGATCCGCTTGGCGGCGCGCGAATCGTAGTAATCTCCGGCGTAATTCCACCAGTGGATCACAAAGGATGTGCGCACTGCGCGCACCAGCACATATAAGATGGTGTACGCCAGGATCTGGTTGATCTTCAGCAGCAGCAAAGCCCCGCAAATTGCCAGCCCGGCAATAGCGCACACAGCGGCTAATAGTCTCTGGTTGGAACCTCGATCAGCAAAGGCGCTGTATAGCAGTGTGAAAACCAGGGAAACGATGGCGTGCAGTGTAAAAACCTGGGAAAGGTGGCTGACACCTGCAAGATAATAATACGATGACTCTACGATGGTCTCAGCCCAGGTCGTGCCGATGATGAATAAGAAAAACATCATCGTCAGCATGATTACTTTGGGGCCCTCGCTGGGGCGGAGGTTGAGCATGCGGCTGAGCAAACGAATCCCCTGGGTCGTTAACCGTTTTCAGGCTTACCGGGCTGTGTGTGCCGTTTTTGGCGGATCAGTGCGGCTTTGGAAGTTAACTCCTGGAAAAAGTCACTTTCGACTATTTCTTCAACGGATTTCTGCTTGCGGCTTTCATCGATCACGATCTGTAATTCATCGATCTGTTTGCGCAGGTCGCTCTCGCGAGCTTCAACATCCAGCGCGTTACGCACCGCGACTGCCAGCTGCCCGGCGATCAATTCCAGGACTCGGGAATGGTCCGCGTTAAATCTTTCCACATCTTCGCTGGTGAGTTCGATTACGCCTACCATCTCATCCTTGTAAAGCAGGGGCATCCCCAAATAGGATCTGGGCGTGAATTCACCCCATTCGCGTCGGTAATTCAGGGTCACACCCGCCAAAAGGTTCAAGTCCGGGATCAGCAGGCTGACATTTTCATTCTGGCGACCGCGTTTTACAGAATATTGGGCAAGAAAGCCATCATTTCGCAGGTGGGTGGCGGGGCGATCATCTTCATTCCAAACCCTGTTCAGATAAAATCCGCGCCCATCCCCAGTTGCGCGGGTGTAGAACTGAGTCTTGATCGGATCATAGAGCAGCACCACGGCACGGTCGTAGGGGACAACATTACGCACAGCATTCAAAACGATGGTGAGTGTATTGCCGATGTTGTAGCTGGAAGATATTTTGCGGGTGACCATGTTAATGGTGTGAAGCTCGGTGACGCGCGTGTTGAGAGCGGTGACCATCTTGCTAAACACCGTCGCCAGGCGGCCTACCTCATCACCCTGCCCGATGATGGATGCCATGATTTTCGGTTCCGGGGTGTCGCCTTGCTCGACAGCCTGGGCTGCCAGGGTCAGTTTTTCCAAGGGCTGGGTGATCAGGCGTGCAAGCAGGATGCCGGCGATGATTGCTAGCGTGCCGATCACCACAACACTGATGAGGGACTGGCTCGCAAGCGCGGCTAATGGGGTGGTGAAATCGCTCTTGGTTTCATCGACGATCACCGACCAGTTCAACTGTTGGGTGGTGGCAACGCCCACGATCCGTTCTGTTTTGTCCAATGGCGAGATGTAGGTGGCGTTGCGGGGGACCGAAATATCGCCTGTTACCACATGCGCCAGGCTGGGCAGGTTGATATTTCTTACTTTGCAGTCTGCTAAATTCTTGGGGTCTTCACATCCGCTCAGAACAAAGCGCTGCCCCACCTTCAACTCTTCAGCGCGTGAAAGTGGCGCGAAGCTGGTATAAAGCCATTTTGGGTCGGGGTAGGAGACAATGACGCCGTCATGATCCACCAGGAAGGCGTAACCGGTCTTGCCAGCTTTGAATTGGTTGATGATATTGGTGATGGCATCACCTTTTAACTTGATGATGGCGATTCCCACCGGTTTTCCAATTGCGCCATTGACAGGGGCTGCAAAGTAAAACCCTAATTTTTTACTGGTGCGTCCAACCAGCACATCGATGTAACCATTGCCCTTGATCGCTTCCAGGTAATAGGCGCGATTGCTAAAATTCTGTCCTTCGACGGAAGGCGCGCCTTCGATTTGTTTCGACAGGATTGCCTGGCCGTCTTTATCCAGCAGGTAGACATACTCATATTGGGGGTTGGATTTCAGAATGCGATCAAGCGACCCAGCTACCGAGGCGCGCACACTGTCTGGGGCGTTTTGAGGGTCTGAAAGCAGGTTGATGACTTCGCTCAGGCTGCTGACTTGCGTGGCGGCGATGGCATTATCGGCCATCAATTGATCGAGGCGTTCTGCGGTTGCGACAGCGAGCAGTTGAAGGTTGCGGTATTCGCCTTTTTCAACCGTGTCCCAACTGCCATTCAAGTTATAGTAAGCAATAAAAATCGCCGGGATGAGCGAGACGCTTAAAAGCGCTAGCGAGATCTTGAGCGTGATGGGCCAGTTTTTGGGATTCAAATAAAAACTCATGACTGCTCCAACTAATAATGTCTGAATCGGCCCGTGTCTGAACCGCAGATTTACGCAGATTTCGATGATTACGGCCCTGCTAGAACGGGCACTATCGCAGATTAGAGCAAGAGCAAGGTCAAAGACTATCGCCTCGTGGCCGTGCTAGAGCCGGGACTATCGTCGTTTAAATCAGACGGCGTGAAAACCATAGCCCATCGCGAAAAGGAAGCAGCAAGCTCTCGAGCTGTGTGTGTCTGGCGATGGTTTGGTTATAGGTTTGGATGCCTTTGACCTGGTTGTATTCAGAGGGCTCAAGCACCCTGCCCTGGCAAAAGGCGTTATCGGTAAACAGTAAACCATCCAATGCGAGGTGGCTTACACACAAATCGAGCAGTTCTATTGCCAGCTGCGGATCCCTGGCAAAATAAACATGCTTCATGCAATCTTGAAAAATGACATCGAAATTCTTGTTCTGGCGGGGAAGAATTTCAAAAACGTCCCCCACGATGACCTCAACCTGGTGGTCAACTCCGGCGCGCCGGATAAATTCCTGCGCGCGGGCGGCTCGTTTTTGATCCAGTTCAATCGATGTGATGTGGGCATCTTTCCCCAAAACGCTTGCCATCCAGATGGCTGAGTAGCCAATGGCAGTGCCGATATCCAACACCTGCCGGATGGGCGGGTGGCGCATGGCGATCAACCCCGCCAGGATGCTGCCCTCCAGCGCTCCGACGATCGGGATTGATTCAGTTTCGGCGATTTCTTCCATCTCTCGCAGCACACGCTGTAGCGGGGTATCACTTTGCCCCAATTTAAGCATTTGCAAAGAGTATTGTTCAAGCAAATCATCCGAAACTTGCGGGATGATCGGTAACGCAATCTGGTTCATCATAAATACATGCCTCGTATCTCTAGTGTCTTGTCAATGGTATTCTTGCACGAAAAGCAAGAAATTATCCACCGCAAGGAGCTATGTTCGCTAAGTTTTTAGCATAGTGCTTCGCAAAAATAGAAGTGAGATTGTCTTTCCAGTGCATCTTGCGGGAATCGGAATCATCCTATAAAGGGAGACAATTCACAGGAAGAACTTATTGCTTTTTCCTAACTAAGACAAGTAGGAAGAGCTTAACTACAAATCTGAACCGCAAAAAACACCAAAAGTTAGGAACCGCCAAGACGCAAAGGCCGCCAAGAAAAAAATGCGTTTCCCTTAAAAGCCCTTGCTGGCTTTAGAAAACCAGGATGGGTCTGGTCAGGCGCTGATACGGTCCGCCAGTTGCTTGTACAGCTTTGTGAGGGGATGGTCTGGATAGCGCATGGCGAATATCCCGGCGCTGGCAAGGTTCATGAGTTCGTCGGTATGCGGAATAACCACGGCAACTTCGGCGTTGTACAATTTTTCGATGCGTTGTTTAACTTCGTTTAACAGCATGACCGGAACCTTGTTGACCATCAGGAGCATTTGCGGCACGCCTAATTTGCGGGCGACTTCGACGGTGACACTGGTGCCCTGATAGTCTTGTTGGTCGGGGCGCAGGATTAATACGAGGGTGTCAGAAATGGCGATCGAAAGCAGGGTTTCCTCGTTCAGCCCGGGGTGTGTATCAATGATGAGCAAATCCAGGTTGAGGTTTTTAATCAGCGATTCAAAACCCTCGTTGAGCAGCCCGACATCGTAACCTTCGCGCAGGACGCGGGCAATTTCACCCGCCTTGATGCTGGAAGGAATCAAGAAAACCTTGCCTTTTACCTGTGCGCCCAGACTGGCAGTGACGTCATGAGCGGTTTCTTCGATGGTGCATTTACCCCACAGATAATCGTTCAAAGAGCGTCCCATATCCTGGTCATCCAGCCCGAAAAGAACGTGGATACCCGGGGACTGTATATCGGTATCCACCACACCCACCCTCAGCCCTTTTACCGCGCAAAGATAGGTCAGGTTGGCGCTGGTGTTGGATTTGCCTGTGCCGCCACGAAATGAATGAACGGATATGATCTTGGACATAGTGATCTCCTTCAAAAAGCAAAAACTTCATTTTAAAAAATAGCATACAATTTATACCATATTAGTGCGATTATTTTACCACTATTGTGTACAGTTATGATGACTTTTACTTATATTGAACTTATGCGTGTATGGAAAAATAGCACTTGCTCACGGGCTTCGGTTTAGCAATTTGCAGATATGACTATTTTCAGGCCTCCCCAGGTTACCCATGGGTTCGAAATAATTGTCCACCGGGCAAGCCTGGGATGGAGTGCCCATGTTCCCATTTTACGGACGATTCCACTGCCAAAACCATCCTTACCAAGAAAGAC
>CAIMZS010000640.1 GCA_903846015.1 uncultured Anaerolineae bacterium
AGATATATACTGGGATGATCCAGAGCATTACGATTACCTGCACCCATAGCTGCAAAAGTACCTACACGATCTACATGTGCTGACCAAAACAATTTGGTAATAGCAACATGAATGCGACTAATTGCTCCTGATGCTCCCAAACCACTATGAGTTAATGCAAAAGCAGCAAAAAGAACCACACCGAGAATAGTTCCGGCAAAATATGGATTCTTGACGTTTTTTGGTATTTTTTTCATTGTTAAGTATCTTAAATTTTGTGATTATTTATTTACTACCTGAACAGGATCACGATCATATCCGAGTTCTTTCCAATTTATTCGACCTCCTTTTGAATGACACTGCTTACAAGTCAAAGCATTTTTCTTTGTTGTAACCATATGGGTAATCGGCCAATACATTCTTGTTTGTGTAAAACCATACTTCCCACTATAAGGCAAACCATTTAGTTCTGCACCTTTCTTAATAGCAAAAGCCCAGTCAAATTTAGTCCAGTATCCACCTTCTCCACTTGTTAAAGGAGGTATAATTATGTTATTAATCGGATCATAAGGTTGCTCATAAATATGTTCGCATGCTCCAGCCGCGCTTCGGATGCCAGAGCATGGTTGATCTCTTGTGAAATTGTTTTTTGGATCTTTTCAGATTCACAAAAGACATACAAAAACCCCTCGGTTGCATCAAAAGCGCTTTGCCATTTGCGTTCACGCGCAGCCGCATCGCCTTTACCAGTATTGCGCTCAACCTCAACATGGATCTCCTTCCCGTTCCTTTTTGATTTAGCCAGGATGTCCGGGGAAGTGATGCGACCATCCGGCAATGTGAATTCCATTTCGCCCATCGAAATGATTTCATAGTCTTCGGCTTCCAAAATGGAGCCCACCTTCAAAATCAGCAAAGTATGCGCATCTGTGCCATGCGCTGAACGGATCTCATCGAATGTAGCCTTCGCAGACCGTTTTCCAGTCATTAGTTGGTAAGCGGTTTCGCCAAGCGGCCCCAGCCGAACTGTCTGCGGAGGATGTCCCGGCAGCCCACCATCTGTCTCCCCCGTAATAATAAAAAGATTATCAACCAGGTAATTGAAGGCCCTCACACATGCGCCAGATGTTCGAGCGGCATCGTATTTGGCAGTAAGCGCTTTCATGATTTCAGGTCTGACGGATATTCCTGTATCGCCCATCAAGCGTATGACGAAGGACTGCTTCTCGAACCCATCGCTCGCTTCCCACTTCTGAAACCAGGCTGGTGCAGGCGATGATGCCTGGAACTCAGGATTAACCGGCTCGGGTGGAATCACCTCACGAGAGGTTGCCGGTACAACTTTGCGAACAACCGCATCGATCATCTTTACAGCAGGTTTGCTCTTTTTGTCTTCGATCTGGGTTTTCAGGCGCGTGATTTCCAGATTGGCATTGTCCAGCTCGCCCTTGTACCCGTTGGCCAGCAAGGTAAATTTCTCCACATCCTGATGGAGGGCATCGATACGGGCCAATGCCTTACGCATCTGTTCCGCGTCCGGCTGAATATGAGCGGAATACAGGGCAGCCACCCGATCGAACACGACCTGCGAGAGCTCCTCGATACGCACAACTTCCAGCCCGCCCTTCTTATGCTGCCGTTCTTCGAGCCAATCTGCAGCCACCAGGCGGGCCAGGTTGAAGAGCGACTCACGCGCAAACGACCAGCGTTTCTCAGCGGCGTCCCTCAGTTTTGTTTGCGACTCGATCAAACCATTCAGGACTTGCATGGTTACCGGACTAACCGGTCTTAGCGGGGTGTCATCCATTGACTTGCCTCCAAAATTGACATGTTTGTATGAGCAGTGTCCAGCGCCTGTTGCGCGCTGCTCAGATTTGCGGGAGTTGGCGCGGAAACCCAAATTAGAGCAGACTGGGCCGCGATCAGCGTGGTGTTGGCAACATTCAGGGCCAGTTCCCTGGCAGGCACTGCAGCCGGGATGGTGGCAGTCTGATCGATCTCATTCAGGACTTGCAGGGTCTCGTTAAGCGCCTTCTGGCCATCGCTGGATTGACTGAACAGATCGCCGCCATAATCGTTCGATAGCACCCTGGCGATCCTGCCATCCAGTTCAGCAAGTTTGGCATGCCAGGCCACCAGCGAGCGGCGATAGTCTTCGACCGCTTTGACATCCGGCGAAAGCAGCAGCGGGCGGCCGTCTCTGTCCAGCGGTGAAATCCAATAACCCAGCCCAAGCACAATCGCCAGGCAAACGAGGATCCAGACCCACTTGGGGATCAGGATGTCTTCGCTCATGCCTGGACCGCCACAGGGTAAACATCTTCGACCGC
>CAIMZS010000641.1 GCA_903846015.1 uncultured Anaerolineae bacterium
GAAATTGATGGGCATTTCCATTTACTACTTTGGCAATGAAAAACCAGCGGAATCTCAACCTGCTTCACGTGAGCTCTTGCGCCTGCCGCCAGAAGCTGGCCCAGAGTTAATTGAACTTTTACAGACAAACAAACAGATCATTACAGAATTTGCCGACCAGGAAAAAAAGCAATTTGATAAAGCCGTTCAAGAACTTTGGAAGATGCTTTTGGGGTTCCATCGCGAGGACGAACAGAAAAAGATCGACTTTCCTGCAAGATCATTTGATTGGCATTGCGTTGAACCTGATCGTTGGTCCTGCAAACACCAATCGGCGGAAGGTCGCGTCCGCTTGCAGAAAGATAAGTGGTCTTGGGATGCCTGTGTCAGGCGGTCTGGATTCGTTGGAAACTCAAAATGTTTCGTGTATCTTCAAGAAGCGGTTGAGTGGGTTGAAAAGGAGTTGGTTGATCTGGCAAGCCGAATGGAAGGAGAAGCGAAAATATATATGCGGCCTGAAGAGCAACAAAAGGCAGATCTTATTCGGGTTCGGCAAAAATTACAGCACGGGCCTTATTGGATTGACCCAGCGGCACTGGAACCAAAGCATATCACCTACAAGATATTTATTCAGTTGGAGGCCCAGCCAGTGACGTTCAAAACATTCGAATCAAGATGTGGTGACCCATTATTTTCTTATGATGAGCGATATCTCTCACCATCCCAATTGGCAACTGCTGTAAATCTGGATTTCAATCGGTTCAACGTCACCCAACCTGTTGGCGAAAACACGGAGTGGTATCGGATCATGTCTGTGACCACCTATTACCAGGAAACAACTGTCGCGGAACAGGCCCAGAAAACGTGGGATCAAAGTCAAATCATACAGCAATTCAAAGCCGGTAAAATCAAGAGAGTGCGGTATGGTTATAAAGAAGTGGAAACGGGTTATACAGTTTACCTTGGCGCATGTGAACAGTCCGATTTTCCTTGGGGAGAGCCCGTTTCAAGGGAAGAGTATCTGGAAACTCAGGCTATGGAAGAATCCCTTAGTTTTGCCCTGGATTTAAATGACTATCGGGATTACCTGGGTGCAACTGAAGAATTAATCAGCGACGAACTGATTCGGACGAAAATGCACAAAAAAAGGTTGCAATCCAGGCATTTACCCGAAGAAATACGGCGCGAAAGTAAAATATGGCTGGCACAGCATGAGCCGCTAAAGTGACGACGATCACTCGTCGATGCGTGTTTCTTTTCACTTAACTTGGAAAGTTTGCCTGCAATCTTCCCGCGTTCTGCCAGGGATAGCTTTTCACTTTGCCAGATATTCCCCAGTTCATCCGGCACCATGTTCGATATTGATCATTTCAAAGAAACCGGGCGAAATCGTAGCTTTATCTTCGGTCAAGATGAAAATAGCAAAGTGATTGGTGTTCTCCCCCAAGTGGGGGATGTCAATATTCACCAACAGGCGGATATATTATTGGATTGCATATGATGTAAGATGAGTACATGACCCGCGTCTATATAGCCGATGCCCTGCCCGAAGAACGATCAGCATTGCGTCTGATGCTATTGGATTTGGGAATGGAAGGTATTGGCGAAGCGGCGGATTGGCTTACCACCTTAGCCAATGCCCCAGCAACCAGCCTGGACATCCTCTTGGTAGACTGGGCATTGCTCCCGATCGATGCGGTCTCCGATGCGCTGGCGAAACTACGTGCAGCCTGTGCCAATTCAATCGTCATCGTCGTAATCAGCCATATGGAAGCCCGTCAGCTAGCCACGCTTTCCGTTGGCGCCGATGCGTTTATCAGCCGGGCCGACACGCCTGAGCGCGTGGCGCTACACCTGCGTTTCGCAGCCGCGAAGGTTTAGACGCTCTGAAATACAAAGCCGCCGGAGACTGTCTGGCGGCTAGTTTTTATCCAGAAATAATATTCTCAATCTGCTGGTAAACATCCCGGCCCTGTTCGTCGCGCTCGACAGCCATCAGGAACAGCGCCTTGCCGGCGCTTTTTTCGGCCCACAGTTCGCCAAGATTGCGCTTCTCTTTGGAGTCGTCGTTGGTTTTATAGACTTCGCCCTTGTATTCGATCACCAGAATACGGCCATCCTTGAGCAGGGCGACGAAATCCGGGTAGAAGAAATCGGTGGATGTGGGCAGCTTGAAAGAGAAAGCCGGCTGCCCGCTCAGGTTGCGCACCCAGCAGCGGATCAGTGCATTGCGGTCAATCGCCTGGGCGCACTCAAACTCCTCGCCTTCGGATTTCATCTCGCCTACCAGCCCATAATAGTGCTTGTTAAACTGATAGCGTCCGCGATAGTGCCAGCGGGCGGGATAGTTATCCGGATCAAAGGAAAAGGCGTAGTCAAAGCTGGTTTCGACATTTTGCGAGTTGTCAAAAAGAGTATGCTGGTAACCACGTTCATAGGCCAACTGTCGGTAGGCTGCGATTTTCAGGCGCAGCGCTTTTTCGAGCACGAAACGGGTGCGCACCAGATCGGAAAGCGGAATGCCGCGCTGTTCAATCAGGTTCTGGATCGTGAGACGGATGAATTCGAGCAGCACCGGCTGGCTGATATCGGGTTGGCGTAGTTTGCGGTCCAGATCGCGGCTCAAGGAGAGTTCGGTCCATTCGCCGGGCGTATCGCCCAGATCGAGTTCATCCTGGATGCCGATATGCTGGGTCACCAGGCGTTTGCCCTGCAGGTCGATCCGGTAGGTATCAGCTTCACGGTCAATCGAGAAATCAGCGTGGTTGAGTTCCGGGGGAAAATCAAGCAGCTTCCAGCCCTGCCCATCCAGGAACCATTCCCTGGTAACCTTTTTTAGCGCGCCATCCACGAACAGGCACAGTTGCGGCACGCTGAATACCTCGCGCTTCTCAGCCGGCGAAAGCTGCTGGTGAGCGCGCTGGACGGCCAGGTTGCGCATGACAGTCTCCCGGTCGGCTTTTGGCGCGGATTTGACCAGCTTCTCGGTCAGTTCGGAACTGATGACACCCGTCACACGATATTCCACCCGGCCTTCGCCAATCTGATGGGTGCTCACCTGGCTGAGTTCTGCCGGCGTAAAGGCCGATGTATCTGGCGGGGCGGACAGGATCAGGGTCAGCGGAGGGGGCGGTTGGAAAAGCGGTAGTTCATCATCGGGGAAGAGCTTGGGCTGGGGCTGGATGTAGTGCGCGGCTTCCTGTTCTTCAAAACCCATGCTGACCATGCGATCTGCCAGTTGGGAGACTGCGTTTTGCCAGGCATCCGAAGAAA
Organism: uncultured Anaerolineae bacterium; assembly: GCA_903846015.1. Lineage (GTDB taxonomy): Bacteria > Chloroflexota > Anaerolineae > Anaerolineales > Villigracilaceae > UBA5195. Next base: position 3,253 of record CAIMZS010000641.1, read on the forward strand.
CGTGGGCGTAAGCGCGGTTGAGCTCATCCTGAACGCGTTTGCGGGCGTAGGGCATGCGCAGCACACGGCCCAAAATCTGCTCGACATCCTTTTTGGAGTGAACACTGGCGACCGAGCAAAAGACATAGGCAAACGGGCAGTCCCAGC
>CAIMZS010000642.1 GCA_903846015.1 uncultured Anaerolineae bacterium
AAAGGTCGAACATTATTTTCAGGTTTTTATTCCTGATTAATTTCCCATGGGCGTTCGAGATTGGGGCATTAAGCCGCACCAGGTAAAGAAACAGAAAAACTGACCATCCCATCCGTCAATCGGGTTTGGTAAATCATAAATTGCCCTGAATTTTACGAACGACACGAGATTCCGTTACTTACTCTAAAAATCGCTGTGGATCGCACCGCTTGGGATCTGCATCTGATCGTAAGGCGTTACCTGGTAAACATAATAGTTTAGCCAGTTGGCATACAGCAGGCTGGCATGTCCGCGCCAGCGCACCATCGGCATTTTGGATGGATCGTTATCCGGGAAATAATTATCCGGGATGTTTATTGGCAGGCCCTTTTTGACGTCGCGATCGTACTCGCCCTTGAGCGTCAAGGGGTCATATTCTGAATGACCGGTGATGTAAAGATGGCGGCCATTCAGGGAGCCGACAATGTAAACCCCGGCCTTGTCCGATTCTGCCAGGATCTGCAGGTCGGGTATTTTCTCCAGGTCGGCGCGGCGTATTTCGGTATGGCGGGAATGCGGAGCCAGGAATGTATCATCAAAGCCGCGTAATAGCTTTTCGGTGGGCAGCAGTGTGCGGTGTTCAAACACCCCGAACATTTTGGCGGATAGTGGGTATTTTTGAATACCGTAGCGGTGATACAGTCCGGCCTGTGCGCCCCAGCAAATATGGAAGGTCGATTCTACGTTGGTTTCGGCCCAATCCATGATGCGGGTCAATTCCGGCCAATAATCGACTTCTTTAAAGTTTAGCTGTTCCACCGGGGCGCCGGTGATGATCAAGCCATCAAATTTTTGATCGCGCACGTTTTCAAATGTGTCATAATGATTGAGCAGGTGGCCAGCATCAGTATTTTTGGCTTCGTGTGTGACGGTGTGCAGCAGGGTCACATCCACCTGCAAAGATGAATTCCCCAGCAGGCGCAGCAACTGCGTTTCAGTGGCAACCTTGGTAGGCATCAGGTTTAAGATCGCTACACTCAAGGGGCGGATGTCTTGGTGTGCGGCGCGTTCTTCGCCCATTACGAAGACGTTTTCTGATTCGAGAATCGCCCGGGCTGGCAGGCTGTTGGGGATTTTAACTGGCATGGATAACTCCTGCTTTGGTGTGGGTTGCTGGTGCTGACCAGTTCTTTACGCTTCCAAGGCCTGGCCCAGATCCCACAGAATATCGTCGATATCCTCGATGCCAATGCTCAGGCGGATGAAATCGGGTGAGACACCGGCGGAGGTTTGCTCCTCGGCGCTCAACTGGCTGTGCGTGGTCGTTGCCGGGTGGATCGCCAGGGACTTGGCATCTCCAACATTAGCCAGGTGGCTGAAGAGCTGCAGGCTCTCGATGAATTTTTTGCCCGCTTCTGCGCCGCCCTTGATTCCGAAACCGAGGATAGCCCCGGCGCCCTTGGGCAGGTAGCGCTGCGCGCGCGCATAATCGGGGTGGCTCCTCAGACCGGGGTATTTGACCCAACTGACCTTGGGGTGCATCTCCAGGTATTCGGCCACTGCCTGGGCATTTTGTACATGGCGTTCCATGCGGATGCTCAAGGTTTCGATGCCCTGAATCGTTTGCCAGCTGTTAAATGGTGACTGTGATGCACCAAGATCGCGCAGGGTTTGAACTCGCGCTTTGATCGCAAAGGGTGGCAGACCGGCTCCCAGCAGGCTGGCATAGATTAGGCCGTGATAGGATGCGTCCGGCTCGGTGAAATTGGGGAAGCGTCCGCTGGTCCAGTCGAAGTTGCCGCCGTCCACGATCATGCCGCCAATGCTTGTGCCGTGCCCGCCGATGAACTTGGTTGTGCTGTGGGTGATGATATTCGCGCCCCATTCAAATGGACGAAAAAGATAGGGTGTTGCAAAGGTGTTATCGATCATCAACACAAGTTTGTGTTTCTTAGCAATGCCAGCCACTTCTTCGAATGGGAATACAGATATATCCGGGTTACCGAGAGTTTCACCGTACAGGATCTTCGTGTTCGGGCGGATGGCTTTTTCAAAGTTGGATGGATCGGTTGGGTCGACGAAGGTGACGTCGATCCCCAGCTTGCGCAGTGAGTAATTGAATTGGTTATACGTTCCACCGTACAAGCGGCTGGATGATACGATGTGATCTCCCGCGCCAATCAGCGTAAAAATGGCCAGCGCCTGCGCGGCATGCCCAGAAGCCGCTGCAAGTCCGGCAACGCCGCCTTCCAGGTCTGCGATGCGTTGTTCGAGCACATCGGTGGTCGGGTTCATCAGGCGGGTGTAAATATTGCCCAATTCCTTCAAGGCGAACAAATTGGCGGCGTGCTCAGTGCTCTTGAACTGGTAGCTGGTGGTTTGGTAGAGTGGAACCGCGCGACTGCCTGTAGTTGGGTCGGGGGAATAGCCGGAGTGTAGTTGGCGTGTAGAAAAGCCATATTTACGAGATTGAGCGGACATGATGATCTCCTGAATGTTGGTTGAAATCCGCCCTTACCCGGAAGAAGTAAACAAAAACCTCTTCTGGTAAGCAAAGAAGAGGTATGCGTGTATACCATCCTCTCATCTTCCAGACCGTACTGCCGGAATTGGCACCTTGACTGAAAAAAGTCAGGTTGTCGAGGCTTCGCAGGGCCGGTCCCTCCGCCTCTCTGGATAAGAGCGTATATTGAATTGTTAGTGGGCGTTTATATCATGGACAATTTTGGGTGTCAAGGGTAAATTTGGAGAGACGGATGGAAAATAGATGTTCCCGGTTTTTGTACGGGAAAGAAGTAGTATCCTTATATTGTAATCATCGTACAGAATGGCTGCAATGTATCTTTTCCGGTGTGATAGTTACGGTAGAGATGAAAGTTAAATGGGTATAATATTTCCGACAGGTTTCATAGCTATTTTTTGAATTGGTTGGATGGTCCCGGTTCCTACGCGGGACACGGAATTGCTCTTACCTTGTTCTTGATCTACAATCCACAATCTTTGGAAGAATATTTATGAATGTCAATAACTTACCCGATGAAAACTCTTATCGCTTTGTAGCTGTGCTGAATAAAAAAGTCGATGTTGGCAAATTGATGAACGCATTAGGCCATATGACAGCCGGATTGGCTGGAAAAGTCAGCCAGGATGATATGTATTTTTTGGAATACCGAGACAAGGATGGGGGAAGTCACCCTGGAATATCTCATTTCCCTTTCATTGCCCTGGCTGCAGATAATTCAAATAAGATCAGGGCAGCGCGAAAAGCAGCAATTTCCAGGGGTATACCATTTACTGACTTTATCAGCACCATGACTATCGGCCGAAGTCAACAACAATTAGATGCGACCGAAGCCGCCCGAGAGGAAGACTTGGAATATTATGGGCTGTGCTTATTCGGTAAAACGGAAACATTGAGAGAATTTACAGGAAAATTCTCGCTTTTCAAGTAGAGCCATCATGCCAGAAATGAAAACCTACCCAAAATATGACTACAAGCCACAGATGACTCAATGGCTGTTCTTCGGCGCAATCAAACCCGCTGGCTGGATGCGAGCTCAAATGGTCCGCGATCTGGAACACGGCTTCGTCGGCAAGCTGGATGAACTCGTCCCCGATCTGATCCAGCGAGACGACATCTATGGTTCCGACCGGCTTACCAGGGCCACACGTACCAAGGAACTGGGTGTTGTTTCCAAGGAAAAGGAATGGGAAGTGCAGTTCCTGTGGTGGAACAGTGAAACCCAGTCGAACTGGCGCGATGGGCTTCTGCGCGCAACGCTGCTGCTGGATCACCCGCAATATTTGCCCAAAATCCGTGCCTATGTTGAGCATATCCTCGCCACGCAGGATGCGGATGGCTACCTGGGTATCTATGCTCCCGACCTGCGCTACAATTTTAACGGTGAAAATGGTGAGTTATGGGCACAAGCCACGCTGTTGCGCACGCTGCTCGGCTATTATGAGGCAACTGGCCAGGGGAGCGTTCTGGATGCAGTGCAGCGTGCGGTGGCTGTCACCATGCGCGCATGGCCTGTGCAGCAGGCTGGGCCGTTCACGGTAAATAATGATTTTGCTGGGGTGTGTCACGGGCTGGTTTTCACGGATGTTCTCGACCGCCTATACCAACTCACCGGACAGGAATCTTATCTGGAGTATGCGCTGTGGTTGTACCGCGAATATAGCAAAAATACGCTCAGCCAGGATGACATTCAACTCGGGCACCTGTTGGACACGGATTACCGTTTTAAAGCTCACGGCGTGCACACCTATGAACATCTGCGTTCGTTGTTGACAGCGGTGTATGCCAGCGACAGCCCGGAACTGGAAAAAGCGCTGGATGGATATCTCGAAAAACTCGACATGTGTCTGACTCCCAGCGGCGGTCCGATCGGGGATGAATTTATCTTTGGTCGGCGAGCGAATGCGTCCGAGACTGGTTATGAGTATTGTTCCATCCACGAACTACTCGATTCATACGCTCACTTGTTGCAAAAAACCGGTGCATCCAAGTGGGCTGACCGCCTCGAATGGTTGTATTTCAACGCCGGCCAAGGCGCGCGCCACCCGCAACAAAGCGCGATAGCCTATTTGAAAACCGACAACTCATTTTCGATGGGTGGCCCGCTGCACCCAGACGATCCCATTGACTCGCAAAACCCGCAGACACGCTACAAGTATTCGCCAGTTCATCAGGACGTGGCGGTGTGTTGTGTGCCGAATGCCGGACGCATAACGCCGTATTATGTCAAGGCTATGTGGATGCGCTCAGAGGGCGGTTTGATCGCCACGCTATATGGGGCTAGCCAGCTGCAAACAGAAGTCAAGGGTGTGGCGGTGTGTATCAAGCAGGAAACAAACTATCCCTTTGACCTGCAACTTACTTTTACCCTGAAGGTTGCCCAACCGCTAGAGTTTGAACTATCTTTCCGCAAACCAGGCTGGGCCAGTGGCTTTCAAATGGATGGCGCAACCCCCTGGCGCGAAGAAAATGATTTAATCAGCTTGCGCAAAACCTGGCAGACAGGGGACATCATCAGAGTTCGCTTTGAAACTGAGGTCAAAGTTAATTCGTTTTCTGCAGAAGAAAAGTTCATCAGTTATGGCCCTTTGTTGTTTGCTTTGCCACTGGATGGCATAGTCAGGGCGGGGCGGAGTTACTCAGGCGAGGTTTTTCAGGATAGCTATTATGATCTGGTAGATGCCGATACCGGCAAGGATTTGTCTATTATCGAGAGCAGGAGCGGGGGATCTGATATCTACAGCATTGAACGCAGTTTATTCGACCTTGATCACCCCTGGGAAGCGTTGGCTTTGACAGGCAGCCTGTATGATGCATCCACACAGCAGGTGAAGATGGTGCGCCTGGTCCCGTTGGGTGGGACAATCCTGCGGCGGGCGACATTTGGGAAAGTATAAATTGACCCATTTACGAAAAAGCCATGATCTGCGTCTCCCAGATTGAAAACCCTATTTAAAGCGTTATGCGGATGTTTCGTTCTATGAAACCACAAAACAGTCTCGGCTGATGCGCTGTTCTTTGGTCACCAATACAGAATTGGAACAAAACCTGGTACCGCACCTGATGGCGTTTGTGTGGAAAGCTGTGCTGGATCTGGGTGATTTTACGAAGCAGATAATTGTTCATTTAGAGGTCACCTGCGATTTTCTGGCCGTTCACGCACCTCCCCGGTGTTAGTAAATATGCAGACAGATTGTGATTATTCCGCTCATTAGGAATGGGCAACTCATCAAGTATGCACAATTGAATCCTGGCTCATTTCAAATCGAGCTTCCATTTGGAACACAGGTTGGGGAATTGGAAGTAGTTCCGATCTCAGCATGATGCGCGAGAAAAAAAATAGCAAGAATGTGACTGTACAACAAGCTATTGAGAATTTGCGTTCTATAGGAAATATCCATGTCTCATACCACTCGCTGAAATATTGAAAAAATTACCCAACGCCTTGATCTGATTGACGGGCTGGTTTATATCGACAGGCAGGCCTTCGCCACCGCTGACCGTCATCATCAGGAGATTTTGTTGAACCCTGCATCCAATATCGAAAATAAATCTCGTCTGGCACTGGCATGGGCAATATTTCCCATGGTAGACACTCTGGAAATCCAACCTGTGCCAGGATGCGTTCATCTGAAGAGAGCATACCCCCGTTGTCGCAGCCTTCTCTAATGACGTCTTGGTTGTAAGAATCGATTGCCAGAATCAGCCCGCGACGAAACAGATGCTCAACAAAATCAGCAAGGTAGTTGTTGGCGCGGTTGGGATGCAGACTGGCAACGATGAGATCAGTGCAGTCATACTTTCCCATCTTGTGATTGCTGCCCCATATTTTTTACCATGGGTCAGGGCTCCAGCACTTTTGGGGTATGCCCCAATTTGAGCAGACGCGTTAGCAGGACATCTAATTGGCTGGGGGCGACGACAGCGATTGTAGGGCCGACCCGCATGAGTAAAAACTGTGCGGCGCGTGTATCGGCCTACAGGTCGCCAAGCTTCATGCAGTCGCTGACTTCGATCAGGGGTAAGTTTTCATGCAAAATGGGATCGGTTACAGTACTTCGTTTTCATACAGAATCTCGTATTTGTAGCCTTGTTCGGTCAGGAAGCGCTGCCTGTTGGCGGCGAATGTCTGGTCAACCGTTTCGCGGGTGACGATGGTGTAGAAATGCGCCATCCCGCCATCGCTTTTTGGACGCAGGATGCGCCCCAATCGTTGGGCTTCCTCCTGACGGCTTCCAAAGGTTCCAGAGACTTCGATGGCGACGCTGGCATCCGGCAGGTCGATACTGAAATTGGCAACTTTGGACACAACCAGGGTCTTCACCGTCCCGGTACGAAACGCTTCATAAAGCTTTTCACGCTCGCGAACCGGAGTCTGCCCATTGATGAGTGGGGCCTGTAACAGCGCGGCGATTTCGTCCAATTGGTTGAGGTACATACCGATGACGAGAACGTTCTCGCCGATATGCCGCTCCAGGATGGCTTGCAACACTGGCAGTTTGCGCGAATTATGCGCCGCCACCGAATATTTTTCGCGCTGCAGGGCAACCGCGTATTCCATGCGGGCACTTTCAGCCAGAGGTACGCGGATTTCGTGACAAATCGCAGTGGCGATCCAGCCTTGCTTTTCCAAATCTTTCCATGGGACGTTGTATTTTTGCGGCCCAATTAACGAGAAAACGTCGCCTTCCATGCCATCCTCTCGGACAAGCGTGGCGGTCAATCCCAATCGGCGGCGTGCCTGGATTTCAGCGGTAATGCGAAAGACTGGGGCAGGGAGCAGGTGAACCTCATCGTAGATGATCAAGCCCCAGTTGCGGGCACTGAAAAGTCCAAAATGCGGAAATTCACCTTCTGCGCCCGCACCGCGCTTGCGATAGGTCAGAATTTGATAGGTACTGACAGTGACAGGGCGAATATCCTTTTGCAGGCCGGAGTACTCTCCCACCAGGTCTTCTGTCAATGATGTTTTATCCACCAGTTCGTTCATCCATTGACGGACGGCTACTGTGTTAGGCGTTAAAATGAGCGTGGATGTTTGTAACTGTGCCATAGCCGCCATTCCGACGATGGTTTTACCTGCGCCGCAGGGTAGTACGATTACACCACTGCCGCCCTGTGCCGCGCCGCCCGCATGAAAGACCTCTGCCGATTCCTCCTGGTAACGTCGCAGGTAAAAGGGTTTGCCGCTGATTGTCCTTTGGCGCAGCGAAATTGGTAAATCTTCGCCTGCCACATATCCAGCCAGATCTTCGGCGGGGTAACCGATTTGCAGCAGCGCTTGTTTCAGGTGCCCGCGCCGTCCCGGGGCCACCAATGTACGGTGCGCGTCCAGCCGTCCGTGCAGATAGCGCGCTGTAGCCTTGTGATTTTGGATTTCCACCATCAGCGTAGTGTCTTCGCTGGTCACTATCAGGTTTTCGCCCTCGCGGATCAGTTTGACGCGCCCATATCTGCCGATATACTCTTCGATATCGCGCACCACATTGGATGGCAGGCTATACTTGGAAAATTCATCCAAATGTGCCAAAATCTCGGCAGCGCTTAGCCCTGACGATGCAGCATTCCAGAGTGAAAGTGGCGTGATACGGTAGGTGTGGATGTACTCGGGCGATTTTTCCAATTCAGCAAAACGCGCCAGCGCATCACGCGCGGCCTCGTAGCGCTCGTTTTGTACTTCGAGCAGCAAGCTTTTATCGCCTTGAACGATCAATGGGTTAGATGATGATGGCATTATAAAATCTCAAAAACGAATTCACTTGCCAATTTTGTTACTGCATCGTCAAACTTGCTTTGTTCTTTCTGCTGGATGCTGACTATGCGGGTGACGGGGTCGGCGTGGAAGGGGCAGCGCATTTCAGCGAGCATTTTCTTGATAGATTCAAAGGATTCGGCATCCGGGAATTGGTAGCTGACAGTGACAACGCGACTCACCTTTACCTGTCTCGCCGATTGCGGGGCAAGCACTAGCGCAGTTTCTTTTGGGAATACACTTTGAGCAGATTTCGCTATCGCAGCGAATTCACCCAACCCGTGTTTTACCCGCACCGGAATGTGGCCGAGCGTTTCCAGCGTGGAAAAAACTGTTTCGGGGTTGCGAACCAGGAATAGGGTTGGGGAGATCTTCTCTGCCATGAATTTTTCAGCTTCAAGCGGCACTTCTGTCGTTTCAAGCAGGGCAAATCCTTCGTACAGGGTAAACTGGTCGGCGTGGCCGGCCCACTCATCCAGTTCGATTTGTACATTTGGCGGTAAGTCGCGCCCGCTCAGGTTTTTGAGAAGGTTAATCACATTTAAATCTGGATGTGTGACCTGTGTGGCGGCAACCAAAGCTTTTTTAAGTTGGAAAATGCCAACATACGCGCCATGTCCGCTCTGCGGACTGGATATTTGCTCGCCAAGTGCTGCCAGTTGCCGGATGACGGCTGCCGGGTAGAAATCTGATTCGACGATGACATCAAAATTGGGCTGAACGGTGATTTTGGGCACTTCTGGTGTCAGGCTGGCTTCCTGCTCGCTTCCCAGATGCAGGAATCGTTCGTTGATGCGAAATGCCTTTAGAGTGCCGTGTTTTGGCAACAACCCGGTATATGGCGCAGGGTCATAGGCCACTTCCACAAAACGCATCAAAAGTGGAATGGTTTCAAGAAACCGTTCCACATAGCGACCCTCAACTCGTTCGAAGCCATCGGGGGCGTCATCAGGGATGGGTTTTTCGTTTAATTGTCTGTGGTCATTGCTTTCGTGAAAATTGCCATAGCGGAAAACGATGTTATCCCTTTGATTTTTGGGGACAGGTGGTTTTTCAGGAATGAGGAAGTAGCGATGATTGGCTTTAAGATACGCTACTAGCGATTCTGTGCTGAACCATTGGCCGCTGGAACAATTTTTGAGCGCTGCCAGCAAAAACTTGCGGATTTCTGGAAATTTGAGCGTAGGCATAATGCCAGTGGCCGAGCCCCATTCATAGAAAGCATCCAGTTCTCCAACGACACTGGTCCGGTAAAACTCGTTGTTGCCGTAATTGTCATAATCAATATGCATTTTGGCATGGATGAGCGTGTCGAGTATTCGCTTTTCCTGCGCGATGGGCGAGAGTTCGAGAAAATTTTGCAGATGAGCCTGACTGACAATGATGTAGTTATCGATGAACGACGGTTCGGAACTGGTGAAGCCGCGATATTTACCTTTTAAATCGTAGGAAACCAGTTGGAGTCTCAGGGCGAGTGTGTCGATAAAACTTATCCACTGAGCGGCGTTAATTTCGTTTTTCCCCGGTTCAAAGGTCAGGTTGCCGAGTAGTTTGACGATGCGATTCGCTTCGGTGCGCGGGATTTCGTTGGTGCGCGTCATGCGTTTGATGCTGTGCTCGCTGACGTAGTCGAGGTAAGTGAACAGGTCGCGCAGGATATCGCGGTCGTTTGAGAAGATGCGCAGGGGTTTAGGGTCGATGATTTGTAGTTGCATATTTCAGGTTAGTACCCGGTCACGCTGGTTGCCCCGGTTTTTGTACGGAGGCCGGGGATGGTTTTACAGTTTTTACAACAAATCCTGTTTTTTTGAGCACTTTTTCCACGTTGGACCGGGATTCTTGAGGAAAAGCGATGTAGTCGTCGCTGAGGATGACGATGTTTTCTTTAAGCTCGCGCTCAAGCTGAACGCGCAGGCTCAGGTCGTGGACGCGGGCGACGAGCAGGTTTTCATGCAGGAGTGTTTTGCCCCATTTGTCGTCCACTGTTTTGATGGCTTTGCCAAAGGCAGGGATATTTTCAGCCAACCAATGGGAGAGCGGGGTATTACGTTGGGCCGGAATGGCCCGTCCGAGTTTGACAAGGCTGGGGGATGCCAGGAAAGCGCCATTTTCCACAGCGAGATGCGTCAGAATGTTGAGCAAGTCGAGGTCGTGAAGTGGAATCAGACGCAAGTCCACTTTGACAGTGCCGGGATTGGAGGTGGTATCTGCCCAATTGAGGCAGGCGGGATACGGGCTGTTTAGTCTGGCTGGAAGATGCGCGGGGGCGAGACGGTAATGGGGTACAGAATCAATTTCAAGCCGCGATAAAAGTCCCAATTCCCAACCTTGTTTAAGTATTTTTTCGGCGGGGGGGGTTTTACCGCCAAAAGAGTAGATTTGTAAGGCAGGTTCGATGGTTTTAGGGGCCGTCCAGGTTTTAGCAGCGAGAAGTTTGAGCGTGGCTTCGACAGGTGCGAGTGAGGCCGGAATGCCGGGCTTGAAGGCGTTGAGGGCGCGTTGCCAGGCGTCAGTTTGCCAAATGCTGAAAGTGGCCAGGGAGAAGGGATAATCTTTGAGATAAAGACTGCCATGTTGGATGTGGATAGGGAGCGGATCGTTGGGGATGGCTGGGCTGCCACCAACGAGTTCGAGCAGTTTTCGGCGGATGGTGTTTTCATTTTCCATGCCGGGATCATCGTTTTGAACGGCGGTCAGAGATGGGAGGTGGGGGGTGAATTCAGCAGGCAGGGCGAAGCGCCAGTGTTCAAGCTGAACAGTATCGCCGCGCATTTTGACTTCCGCCATGACAACCAACCCGCGCCGAACGAGATTCTTTTTGACGTTGTCAAAAATAGGTTTATATTTTTGAGTATAGGTGCCGTATTTGTCGCCGATTGGGTAGAGACGCTCGAAAAAGGTGATATCCACCTCGCCTGTTTCGTGGAGCAGGCGCAGGGTGATCGCTTCTTCTGTGGTGAGCGCAGCCATGTTTTCGACCACACCGATTGCAGTGACGTAGAAGCTGGCGAAGGATGTGCGCGATGCGGTTTCTTTGGTGCTGAATCCACGCGCTTTGCGGATGGCATTCAGATCGGCATCCGAGAGTTCGGCACACATGCTGTGGAGTAGCTGGGGAATGGACATGGGCTAATTGTACGAGGGAAGTGGGGAGCATGTCAAATATTCCTGCGCTCAATTGACAGAAATTGGGTAATCAGACCTTGTTCTTAACCTTCACTGGTCTTTTTATGTGCGTTGTGGGTGGCCGTATGGGTGCAGGCTTTTTCGTCACCTCGCCCTATGCACTCTTTGTCAAAATGGAAAATTTCGGTAAAAGACTATATAATGTATGTTCTTACTTGAACTCTTGACCAATTTAAACTTTATTGACTACTCTTGAAAAGTATATATTTTTTCTTGCAACGTAAACGAATGAAAGAAAGCCTGAAGTTTGTGCTGATCCTGGCTCTGCTGGCAGGTTTTTTTCTGTATGTTCCCTTCTCCGATATCAAAGTGGTACTGGAAAAAGTAACGCTGCTGCCCTTCGTATTGTCCATCCTGGTGAGTCTGGTTTCCAATTATGTAACCTCCATTGAGTTGTGGGTGCTGACACGCAAGCAGGGAATTTCAATTCCCGTTTCACAATTGTTCCTGATCAACCTCAGTGTTCGCTTTTATTCTTTCTTTTCACCCCTTTCTAGCATTGGGGCGCTGTTGCGTTGGCAGCGCCTCTCGGGGGAAGGAAAAGCAGTCGAAGGGTTGGCGGCTGTTACTGCCAACCGGGTTTTTGATATTTTTGTTGCCATCGCCGTTGGACTCTTCTGGGCTATAACGGCCTTAAACCATGAGATGGTCAATATACCTGTGATGGTCGCTTATCTGGTGGGAATTCTGGTTTTATTTTGGCT
>CAIMZS010000643.1 GCA_903846015.1 uncultured Anaerolineae bacterium
GACACACGCGCCCTGCAGGCCCCTTTCCGCAGCGGCATTGATATCGAAGATTACCAGTTGGATCCATTGGTGCGCGCCATCCAGATGCCGCGCGCTAATTTGTTAATCGCGGACGATGTCGGCTTGGGAAAGACGGTCGAGACCGGACTGGTCATTCAAGAACTGATCGTGCGCAACCGTGCCCGCACGGTGCTGATCGTTTGCCCGGCTGGGCTGCAGAACCACTGGCGCGACCAGATGCGCGATAAATTTGGGTTGGAATTCCGGATTGTAGACAGTTTGCTGATGAAACAGCTGCGCCGCAGCCGCGGCATCCACACCAACCCCTGGACGCACTTCCCGCGCCTGATCACTTCGATCGATTTCATCAAGCGCGACACACCCCTGCGCCTGTTTCGCGAGGTGCTGCCACGATTTGCTGGGCAAATCGAGACAACCTACCCGCGCCGCTTCGATATCCTGGTGGTCGATGAAGCCCACAACGTCAGCCCATCCGGCAGCCTGCATTACGCGATCGACTCGCAGCGCACCGCCGCCATCCGTGAGATGACCTCCCACTTCGAACACAAGCTGTTTCTCTCGGCCACGCCGCACAACGGCTATCCCGAAAGTTTTTCAGCCCTGCTGGAACTGCTTGATAACCAGCGCTTCGCACGCGGGGTGCCGCCGGATCGCCGCCAGCTCGAGACTGTGATGGTGCGGCGTCTGAAATCCGACCCGGAGTTTGTCTCCTGGAATGGAGAACGGCGTTTCCCGCAGCGCCAACTGGATGTGATCGAAGTGCCCTACACTGCTGAAGAAAAGCAGGTGCACCGCTGGCTGAAGGAATACAGTCAGAGCCGCCAGCAGAATGCGCGTGATCAGGAAGAGCGCTTCGCGGTCGAGTTTGTGCTCAAACTGCTCAAGAAGCGCCTGTTCTCCTCCCCGGCGGCGTTTGCGATGACGCTGGCAAAACACATGGAATCGCTCAAGGGTGAAAAACGAAAAGTATTGCCAAAGCAGATGTCAGTGGGTGTACTGCGCAAACAATTGGCGCAGGTGGATGAAGACTACGCTGACGACGATGAATACGAGATCGCCAACCAGGATGCGGTCGAGGCCGCAACACCGCTGATCCGCGAACTGAGCGGGCAGGAAATGGCCCTGCTGCAGCAAATGCGAAGCTGGGCCGAGCGTGCTGCCCAGACCCGCGACAGCAAGGCCGCCACCTTTATTAAGTGGCTGAAAGAGATCGTCAAACCCGGCGGCAAGTGGTCTGATGAACGCGTGATTATTTTTTCGGAATACCGCGCCACGCAGAACTGGCTCTTTACCCTGCTGGCGGCTGAAGGTCTGACCGATGGCGAGCGCGCCATGACACTCTTTGGCGGCATGCAGGATGATAAACGCGAGAGCGTCAAGGCTGCCTTCCAGGCCAGCCCGGAATACAGCCCGGTGCGCATCCTGCTGGCGACCGACGCGGCCTCCGAAGGTATTGATCTGCAAAACTTTTGCCACCGGTTGGTGCATTTTGAGATCCCCTGGAACCCCAACCGTATGGAACAGCGCAATGGACGCATTGACCGGCATGGGCAAAAGTTCGAGCCGCTGGTCTATCACTTTGTGACCCAGGGCTATAAGAAACGCATGCTGGAAAATGACACCCCCGTGGATGAACTCGAAGCCGACCTGGAATTCCTGGCGCGGGCTGCCGAGAAGATCAACAACATTCGCGAGGATTTGGGCAAGGCCGGGATGGTGATCGCCCAACAGGTGGAAGAAGCCATGCTGGGGCGGCGCAAACGTTTGGATACGCAGCTGGTGGAAGATGAAGCCCGGGCTGTGCGTAAAATGTTCAAGTTTGAGCGCGATCTGAAGAAACAGGTCGAGCAGCACTACGCCCAGCTGCGCGAAAGCCAGCTGAACATGAACCTTTCCGCGCAGAATGTGCACGAGGCGGTGCTGGTGGCGATGAAACTGGCCGGACAACCGGCCCTACAGGATGTTCCCAAAGAGCATGCCCTGTATGGCAAGGCTTTCTTTTTACCGGGACTGCGCGGCAGCTGGATGCACTGCAACGACGGCATTCTGCACCCGCATACCCAGGCCGTCCGTCCGATCGTCTTTGACCACGATCTAGCCAAAGGCAGTGATGAGTTTGTCCTGGCGCATCTCAACCACCGCCTGGTACAGATGTCGTTGCGCTTGCTGCGAGCCGAAGTCTGGTCACCGCAGGGCAAGCTGCAGCGTGTCACCGCGCGGACTGTGCCGAACCTGGCGCTTGAATCCCCGGCGGTGGTGGCACACGCGCGGCTGGTACTGGTGGGCGGCGAGGGCATGCGGCTGCACGAAGAGATCATCACGGCCGGCGGGGAAATCTTCCAAAAACGCTTCCGGCGTTTGAATGTCGGGCAGGTGCAGGAGGCGTTGAAAGCAGGGACTGACAAGCCGGTTTCGGCGCACATGCAAAATGACCTGACAGCCCTGTGGGATGTGCTTGAGCCTTCATTGATGCAGGCGCTCGAAGCGCGCATGAAGGACCGGCTGGATGGCATGCAAAAACTGCTGGCAGAACGCAAGGATAAGGAAGTTTCGGATATCCGCTCGGTGCTGGGCGAACTGGAGAGCATGATCAAGCGCGAACTGGCCGACCCGGAATACCAGCAGTTGGAGATCTGGTCGAGCAGCGAGCGCGAGCAGTACAACCGCAACGTGACCGCGCTCAGGTTGCGACTGAAGCAGATCCCGGAAGAAATGCAAAAAGAAATCGCGGCGATTGAGATGCGCTACGCCAACCCTCAGCCGAGACTGTTCCCGGTGGCGGTGACGTTTTTGGTGCCGGAGAAGTATGCTTAAACCCATTTTGCCGCGGACGAGCGCGAATAGACGGGATAAGGTCAAGGGCTTTGGGTTTTAGTACCCTTCGGACGCGGACGAGCGCGGATAGACGCGGATAAGGTCAAGGGCTTTGGGTTTTAGTACCTAGTCATGCGCAGATTCTTGCGGACCGGAATGGCGAACAAAATATTGGTTTTATCCGCGAAAATCCACGTGATTGGCTAAGCAAATTATCCGCGGCTAATTAATAAGGAGAATCCAAAATGGATTCAATCAAACTCAAGCACGCTGAAATTACCGATAAGATCCTGCATGTATTCTACAAGCGGGTTTATCCAGCGCTTGGGTGCGGATTTCTTGAAAAGGTGTATCAGAATGCCATCTTCTTTGCGCTGGAAAGCGAAGGGCTGAAAGTGGTCCGTGAAGCGCCGATCAATGTCTATTTTGAGAATCACCTGGTAGGCGAATATTATGCCGACCTACTGGTCGAGGATAAAGTTATCGTAGAATTAAAAACGGTTGAATTTATCCGTCCTGAACACGAAGCTCAATTGCTAAACTATTTGCGCGCCACGCTCTGCGAAGTCGGTTTGCTGCTCGACTTCGGCAAAAAACCCGAATTCAAACGCCTCGCCTACGATAACTCCCGCAAAATATCCCGATATTAACCTGCATCCAAAAATACTCTTGAACTTATCCGCGTTTTCCGCGCTCGTCCGCGGCTAAAAGGTACTTATGTCCCAACCATCTTCCAAACATCACGCCGAATGGCTTTCCCTGCTTGAAATTTCCGGGCCGTTTCTTTCCATGCCTGTTTTGACGACTGCCTTTCCGCAGGGGCTCGATGAACTTGACCCCGGCCAGGCGCGTTCCTTGCGGGCGGATTATGATTTTTGGACGGAGAATGTCAACGACCCGGCCGTGCATACTGCCTGGATCAGGTTGGTGCTGGAGAGTTTGTTGGGATATGCGTTTGTTGGGTCGCAGGGTCCTGCGACTCTACGGACCGGTCAGGCCATCGCATCCGGCTGGAAGGCCGACTTCCCGGAGCATGAGGAGACTCTGCGCCCGGATATGATGCTGATCGACCCCGGCTCACCCGGCAAGGCTCCACACATGCTCATCCAGGTCTACCCGCCATCGCAAAGCCTGGATAAGGCCGTGCAGGGCAGCCGCTGGCAGGCTTCGGCCGCCACACGCATGATGGAATTATTGCACGCGACGGAAGTTCGACTGGGTCTGCTGACCAACGGTGAGCAGTGGATGCTGGTGGATGCCCCACACGGGGAAACCAGCGGTTTCACCACCTGGTACGCGGAACTGTGGTTTGATGAACAGATCACCTTGCGCGCCTTCAAATCTTTGCTGGGCGTGCAGCGCTTCTTTGGTGTAGCGGCTGACCAGACTCTCGAAAGCCTGCTCGAAGCCAGTGCCAATGACCAGCAAGAGATCACCGACCAGCTTGGCTTGCAGGTGCGCCATGCTGTCGAGATCCTGATCCAGAAAATTGACCAGGCCGACCAGGACAGCGGCGGCAACCTGTTGGGGCGCAGCGGCGCGGCGCCTGTTCCGCCAGCGCTTTTGTATGAAGCCGCCCTGACCGTGATGATGCGCCTGGTCTTCATGCTTTCGGCGGAGGAGCGCAAACTGCTGCCGCTGGATGACAGC
>CAIMZS010000644.1 GCA_903846015.1 uncultured Anaerolineae bacterium
ATTGACGCACCGGATGGGATTCAATGGATTTGGATCGGTAGCCATGCCGATTACGATAAGTTTATCGCCTAACATTAAATGCCGTTTCAAACGCAGAAAATAAAGAAAGGAAATTATATGGAAGATGTTTTATTCCGCGCCTTTTTCGACGGCCAGGTTTTCAAACCAACAGGAAAAATAGATCTGATTCCGAACAAACAATATATCTTACAGATAAAACAGAAGGATGATGTCTTCCATTCTTTAAATGCTTTGGATATATTGGATAAAATGACCGGTACTGTCGAAGCCCCTGAAGACTGGGCGGTCAACCATGATCATTATCTATACAGTGAGTCGTATCTGAAGGAAAATCTGAATAATGGAGAAAGAAAGAATTTTCCTTGACACCGCCTTTATTCTTGCTATTTAATTTACCAATAATCCATCAACGAACGATTGCTGACTCGGATGCTTGAAACCGGCATGAAGGTTGTGGCTGTGGAGGGTTATTCGAAAATGTTGACGCGTGCTCGTCTTTGTTCGGCTGAACCTTTCCTGGTTCAGGCCGATGCTGAGGTTATCATTTAAAATGACCTGGGAAGTCGAATACACAGATGAATTTGAGGAATGGTGGCATTCTCTGGCCGAAAAAGAACAAGTGGGTGTTGACGCTTCGGTCCGATTACTGGAGTTGCTGGGACCCTCGCTAAAATTTCCCTACAGCAGTGGGGTTAAAAGCTCACGGCACGGGCATATGAGGGAGTTGAGAATCCAGTTTGGCGGCAGACCATTGCGGACCCTTTATGCGTTTGATCTGTGGCGCCGGGCTATTCTTCTGATCGGAGGAGATAAGACAGGAAACGACCGATGGTATGCGGAATACGTCCCGATTGCAGATGATCTGTATGACCAATATATCGATGAATTGAGAAAGGAGGGGCTGTTAGATGGCCAAGAAGTTCTGTGAGCTTCGATCTGCCTTGTCTGATGAGGCGCAGGCACGGTCTGAGCAACTGGCAAACGAGATGCTGGCAGAGATGCCGTTGCATGAATTGCGGCAGGCCCGTGGCTTATCTCAGCAGGTATTGGCGAGGTTGCTTAAGATTCAGCAACCGGCGATTGCCAAGCTGGAGCGACGCACGGATATGTACATTTCCACGCTGCGCAGCCATATTGAGGCGATGGGAGGGGAGTTGGACATTATAGCTCGTTTTCCGGACGGGACTGTCAGGATAACGAATTTCTCAGCCCTGGATGCCAATAACAGCGCATAAGCAAAGGAATGGACCAGGGAGTTCAACCTGGACCGCCCCTTGGGCAAGGGCGACAACCCAAAAAAACGCGGTTCATGAATATCTTAAAACTCATTCCGAGAAAGGGGTTAGACCAATCGTTCACCTGTTGGATAAGACATATGAAAAGGGGGTGACTATCGCCAACATGTCCATTGCCGAAAGGGCGGAATGGAATGCAAATATTGGTTGGACCGTAAGGCATTCGACATTGAAGAGGCACTTTCATACAACATGTCAGAGAAAGACAAAAGGCAGATCAGAAAAATCATCTATGAGCATTTTGAGTATATTGAGTTGCAATGGGATGATTTTCAGAGGAGGTGCCAGCAATGAATAAATATCATGATATTGGAGAAATCAAATTTTGTGAAAACTTGCTTGAGACAACCATTGATGGGGTAAAAAGAAGGTTTCAGCTAAAAAATATATCGTCGTTATTGGAAAAGGCTTCTGAAATCGAAAGGAAAACTTTTGAAATATCGTCGTCTGGGTATGGGATACATTGGCCACTATTGGATGAAGATATTTCCATTGATGGGTTATTGGGAATTATAAAAAAAGAAAAATCGCATAGCCCATAAGGTTTAATTTTTACCAAATCGAAAGTCACCCAAAGAAGGGAAAAATTGATGTGGCTCCAAGCTCATGATTGTCTGGAAAGCCTATTTGTTGCCACATAAAAGCTGGTCGGTCAGGGTGTCGTTGTGGGCCAAAATATCTTCTGGTGCAACTCCTTGACAAAAATTTGCAGGATGACGACCATGCCTATGTCATGCAGACCCCAAAAACGGGGACCGTATGATCTACTCGTTTCGAATACACAAAAAAAATTGGCATAAAATCAGAATTTGGAGGGTTAAAATGAGCCAAATACAGTATAAAACTATCACCATGGTGGCATTCGTAATGCTATTGCTGTTATTCAATCCTCCAGTTTACGGTGCTGTACCAGACTACATAATTTTAGATCACAGCAATTCCAACGGTGCAATCACAGGATTGGCTGATTCATTGAAGCAGGATGGAAGCCATGCCGACACCAAGGTTACAATTACCAATACGAAGTCTTTCTGGACGACGATTAAGCTTCCATCGGAAAATTCCACTTTTACTCTAACACCCATTTCCATGTATGCTAAATTTGGATTGATAGGGCCAAACAAAACGGCAACGTATGGATTGGCTCTTTCCAATGAATCTACAGTCCATCTGGGCGTAGATCCAACACTTGAGAGTGGTTATGATGCATCCATGATGAATATTATGCAAATTGTTCTCTACGCTGGCGGAGCTGACTTTATTATTGATGAGACATTCGATCTATCTGATTGGCTCATAGAGGCTCATCAGATTGAGGGTTTAAGTGAGGCGGCTAATCTGCTTTTATCCAAAAAACCGATAAATGCAGCCTTAACCTTGGCAAGTACGGTCTATAAGCTTGATATATTAGATAAAATATTCCTGCTACTTAAAAAAGTTGGATATACTGGGACAAAAGAAGCGTTAAAAAATTGCCTTAGTATCTTTAACATTTATAATATCATGAAACAAGTGATGGATCAGGCATGGACTTATTTATTCGAAAATCCATCAGGCTATGTCTATTTAGATGCCAAAAAATCAAATGCTGGTGAGATTGATCCGTACATTGTGTGCAATTTTTCCGCTACTCCCCAGAATGCGCCAGTAAACACCCCAATAACGTTTGATGCCTCACAGAGCATTGCCTATAAAGATACCATAGTCTCCTATAGATGGAATTTCGGTGATGGCACGACCACTGAGACGACCAGTCCCAACACCACCCATTCTTATAAAACCACTGGTTACTACTACACAGGTTTGACGATTAAGTCAGCCCTTGGTAAGGGACAGGCAGGCGGGCAAAGCATAACGATTGGTGATGTGACAACAGGTGGTCGCTATTTCGCTGGTGGTACTCTGACAGAATCAACAACTTGGACTGCTGAAAATAGTCCTATCTTAATCGCGGTGGGTCTTAGTATCCCAGATGGCGTATCGCTTACCATCCAGGATGGTGTTCAGGTAATTCTGAACAATGGCGTCAACATCAATGTTTCCGGCACATTAAAAGCTACTGGAGTGAAGTTTACCGCGCAGGATCAGGCAGGTTCGGGGTGGGCCGGTATCACTTTTGACGGTGCCGGGTCAAAAGATAGCCGGCTGGAAAACTGTGTTCTGGAGTGTGTTCCTAATGGACTCGGAAGTTATAACGGTGTAGTAATTTATGTAAAGGACTCATCACCGACGATTAAGGGGTGTACGATAGATAAATGCAGCGCTTATTCTGGGATTTTAATAATCAATGGCTCGCCAGTGGTACAGAGCAATACGATTAATGGGTTTAGTCGTGGCATTTATGTGGACGGCACGTCATCTCCTGCGGTAACGGGCAACACTATCACCAACAACCAATATGGGATTTATGTATCATATTCTGCGAACAATCCGATATTCAGCGGCAATACATATTCGGATAATGCTAAGGGAGATTTGACTGTAGAAGGAACAATTCAGGGGGCGGTAAGTTGGGATGAAACCAGTGATGCGGTTTATAACATCAATCAATTGAATATCCCGCAGGGGTCCAGTCTGACCATTGCCTCAGGTCGAACGTTGAAAATTAACCCAGGTGTCTTAATCTCAGTTTCCGGCACATTAAAAGCTACTGGAGTGAAGTTTACCGCGCAGGATCAGGCAGGTTCGGGGTGGGCCGGTATCACTTTTGACGGTGCCGGGTCAAAA
>CAIMZS010000645.1 GCA_903846015.1 uncultured Anaerolineae bacterium
ATAGAAAAAAAGATCGGAATAATGTATGATAACGCCGCTTGAATCCGCACACCAGATTCAAGGCCTGTTTGGTGGTATGCAAAATCCTTCGGAGCTACCAGAAAAGGGAAACGCTTCCCGGGCCATATTCCTAACGATTTCATTATGGTGGAATTTGAGAAAGACAATGTCAATACTCGAACACTTACAAATAGTTGAATAAAACCAATCCCGGTAAATAAAGGTTGATATTGAGTAACAAATTTAGAGTTTAACAATATACCAACAAATGTAGTTAAAAAAAGTGCTACAGAAAGGATGGCTAATATCAAACCGCTATTCGCCATCTGCGCAATTCGTTTGGCTGTCTCTTTCCGGTCTTCGTCTTCAGCCTTTTCTGCCATCTGACTGGCGAGGATAAAGGCTTTTTCCAGATCATTCAATTCCGTATAACCCAACGCCTCCGCCAGTAAGGCCCCGCGCAGTAGGGCAGAAACATCCTGGCCACGCTTTTGCCATTGTTCTGCTGTGCTGGATAACCGAATACGCTCTCGCAAACGCTCACGTTCTTCATCAAGCCAATTCACCAGAGTCCGCCAGTTGCGGATGATGGCTTCGTGTGCAAACTCGACCTGGTCTTGCGCTTGCTGCACGCCAGGTGTCAGGCGCAAGAGGTGGGCCTGCACAAATTTTTCGATCACCAGATTGATCCGGTCGCGCGCATAGCCCCCCTGGTATAAATCCTGGCATTGAACACGGTTGCTGGTAAATTCCAGACGACCTTCAGCCGGGCGGACAAGACGCAACAAAATTTGTTTCGCAGTGACCTGATGTTCTGGAATAAGCTCACTATAAAATTTATCTGCGCTATTTGCCAGGGCCAGACGACCTCCCCCCAGTCTTTGGTAGGCAGACCAGGTAATGCGGTTATGCTCACGGCTTTCCCAAAGCTTCAGCAAGGTAAACTGCAACAATGGCAGGGCAGCCGGCTCGCCCAGAATATCGTTCAGTAAAGCAGTAACCACCCCTTCATCAAACTTCAGGCCGATCAAGTCCGCGGGAGCTTCGATCGACTCGCGCAATTCACCCGCATTCAGTGGCGTTACCCGGAAATAATTTTGCGTTTGATTCAAATCTGGCAACAAGCTCATATTGTCTTCAAAGTCGGTGCGCAAGGTCAGGATAATGCGGTGATCAAAGCGTGAATCCTGGCCAAATTCGACCAACTTTTTCCCAAAATCGAGACGGTTTTGTGTATCGTGACACAAGGTAAATACTTCTTCAAACTGATCAACAAAAAGAACGGCGTTACTCGCTTGCGCGGTTTCAAGCACCTCGCTCAACCGGGCCAGCGGATCTGCCCCAGGCACGAGCGAGGCCAGGTAACTCCACTCCGTTTCAGGGAATTCGCCGCTTTTCATAGCCGGGATCAAGCCGGCGCGCACAATTGAGGATTTGCCGCTCCCGGACGACCCGGCAAGGATCAATACTTTTCTCTGGCGCAGGTGGTCAAGCAAATCTGTCACCAGGCGCTGCCGGCCAAAAAATAACTGGCTTTTTTCTTCCCCAAATGAACTCAGCCCCAGGTAAGGGCACAGAGAATCGTCCAGCACAGGCGCGCGGGAGGCGTCAAACTCGAGCAGAATATTTTCAATTTCGCTGGCGTCCATGCGATAGAGACGGGAGCCCCAATAATCCAGGACACTTTGGGCGCTCTGTCGATCAGAATCAAGATCCAGAAAAACGCCCGAATAAACGCAGCGGGCGATAAAATCGCGGATCTCGGGCGCGAAACTGACCGGCTCCTTCAGGTCGCGGAAACGTTTGAGCAAGTCAAGATGCGCGGCTCGCAAAGAAACCAGGGAGGGGAATAACAGCTTTTCATCAGGTAGGGCGCTCATTTGATCTTCCTTATGACATCATCCAGTGGCGGGCCGATCTTTTTGATTTCACCGCACAGTTCTTTGAGATTGGTATCCACATCAAAGAAGCGCCTGCCAATACGGCTGCGATACTTACGAAATGCTTGTTTAATGCGCTTGGGATTATCATCAAGTATGGCTTGATCAAGGGCTGCGCTGTCCTCGATGAGTTTCCGGGCCCAGTATTCTTCGATATCCCGATACAGTTCAAGCGCAGTTGTTTTTACATCCAGCCAAGACGATTTCAATTCATCCAATAGATCTTTCTCGATGGATCCTTCAAGTCCGCGCAGCTCATTTTCAACTGCCTGCCAATGGTCATGGGCAGCAACCTGCGCATTTAAATCCACATTCAAGAAGTCCAAGTTTTTCAAACCATCCTCAAATTGAACGGAAACCGCCGAGCCATGATCAAGAGTTTGTACGAGCTGATTTAAATTTTTCAAGACAGCGATCAGGACATCCAGGTGTAGTGCGCGCGCAGCCTCAGTAAGCAGGCCATTAATCTTGGTGGGCTGGTTGCCTATCACGAATTTAATATTATCCAAAGACCTTTTTAACAAAACCGGGTCGCTTTGCTCAATGGCTTGCGTAAAATTTTTTTGAGCATTTTCGATTTTTTGCGCCCATAATTTTTCGGATGGGTTGACGGCCGGGCGCTCCAAAATCTTACGCAAGTCGTTTACAATTTCATCCAGTTTCGTTTCGTGTACAAGTAACTCGTCTTCGGCGGTTTCATCATCCGGGAAACGGCCGGCTGGGGAAATCACCAGGGCATAAAAATCGAACTGCAGCACGTGCAAGAGATCGTGCAAATCTTTATAATTGGCAAGCCGGATGATTTGCTGACAGGCTGTTTCAAAATCGGTGCGGGATTCGCTGGCGCTGGCGCGAATTTCAGGAGAACTATTAATCAGTTCCGCCAGGGCTTTAAACCCCTGTTCTACCTGTGGGCCGGGTGGAACAGAGAACAGACGATTATCGATCAAACGGCTGAATAATACGGGCGCCCACCAGTCATTTTGCTTGAGAACGCGGCTGCGCGCCACGGCCAAAGCCCGGTCAATCTGGCCATCGCGCAGAAGTTCGCCCAAAAACAATGGCATGAATTGGGAGGCAGTACCCATGTTAAGGTTGGTTTGCATGGCCAGGACAGCCGGAATCCCGGCATCAAGCAGTTGAGGGCCAAGCGCGCGCATGGCCCGGCCGGCGCTGTTCTCTTTCAGGTTTCCGGCGCTCTGACAGGATACCAGAACAACCAGCACCGGCGGTTTGCGCAGGGAGGAAATACCTGCGGAGATCTCGACGGCAGAATGGCGCGCGATATTTTTTTGTTCATCTTCAAGCCAGACCCAACCCTGATCATTGGCCATCAGCCCATGACAGACCAGGTAAAGAATATCGTATTCCTCGCGCAAGTGACTGAGCAGGTTGTTAAAGGTTGCGGGTTGTCCTGATTCTGCGCTTGCCAAAACCGTGGTGGCAATATTTCCCAGGCCCTGACGGGCGCGAGCAATTTCAGCGGTGACCTGGATTGGCGCCAGATTATACTTTTCCAAACCGGAGGGGTTGGCGACTACGACAAGCGCTTTCAACGAGCCCAGAGCCGGTAATTCTGTCTTTCGCCAGTTGTCGCTGCTCAGATAGCGAGAAAGGTAATAGTTATCCCCCAGGCCGAGACGAGCGTAGGTGAGAGGGTGCTGGAGTGTTTCCCAGGCGATATCGTGCAGTCGAGCGGCATCAGTGGCAAACCATAATCGAATGCGCAGTGGGATATTATGGGATTCTGATACCGTGCAGGCGTTGGCAAAGCGCATTTTTAAATCTGGTGATGAAAAGAGCGTATCGGTAAGCGTTTTACCATACAGAGTCAGATCCAGCAGATGCTCTTCGGTAAAGAGCGTATCTGGCAAGCTGACAACTGGCGCATTACCGGATGAAATACCACCCCCCATCCGGTTGTCCGTTTGGCTGCCGGGTTGATGAAAACGGAATTCAACAAAATATTCATCAACGCCTTTCTTGTGAAAGGTGAGTTCCAGGTCTGCGCAGTCTTCCATGTAAGATCTCCCGCTGTCGAAACACCAAATTAATTAATCACGCAATTTATCAAGTCAGTAGCTTCGTTAATAGTTTAACAACTCTGCAGCGAGATTCATGTCACGATCTGCGCACAATGATCTGAACACAAAATCAAATTTCAATGTTTTAGAGTTATTTTAACAATCCCGTCTGACCCGTAAAGGCTTAAATTCCCGCCTCGTATCAAAGCTAAATCAGATAATATTAGTATACGAATATTTTTTATAATTTCAATAAGAAAAATTTGATATTTAGGAACAATTATCAATTATTAGATAATCAGATAGTAGATAACTTCACAATGTAAACTGGCATATTTTTGGATACAGCCACAATCAATGGGTATACCTGAAACATGCCGTTCAATCCAGTCATGCCTGAATTCGCGACCACCAGCGTACCTATCAAGGCCGCGATCACCTTTTTGGCACAAAATGGGTGCTCAAAATGCTTAAAAACAAAAAGTGCCCAAAGCATGGCACTCTTTTTGGTACAAAAAAAACAAAAAAACACATAAAACAAGAACTCCCGAGATGATTTTAGTCATCTCGGGAGTTCTGTGCCACCAAAATTACTCATGGCGGCCCCGACGGGGATGGGGTGGGTACCGAAGTAAATTTTGGGGGGACAGGATTACCCTGGAACTTAGTTGTAAAAGAACGAAACTTTCGAGGCTATTTTACTTCACGAGAAGTAATTAAACAAGTACGATTATAGGAATATTTGTAAATCAATAACTAAAGAGACCGGATGGATAACAAAGGACCAGAGCGCCATGACGCTCTGGTCCTTTGTTATGTCCCTTGGGCTAATTTGATGATTTCTCCGACTAATTTATCAACACCTGTTGATGGATTAGGAAATAGATCCCAACTCTCAAGTGAATGTTTCCGTAAATATTCAGCATTATTAATCGCTGTTGCAGTAAGTTCGTCAAGTACCGGAAAAACATTCATGCTTTCTTCGTAGCCTGGAATATATTCCCTAACTGCCCGCTTCATTTCTTGTCCATTGGCGAATGGATGACTTGATGATCCAAAGTGAATAAAGTACCAATATTCAAACGCTGGATTTGAGACGGCCAAATTTATTTTGCTATTTCGTGCCTTTTCAATTGCAGTTTTTAGCGACGGATTCTCGAGCGGATTTTCTGTGTCAAGAACACACCAAACTTCATCTGTTGGTTCGTCAATTCTTTTCTTTTCGTCAATAGCACAATTAACAACACTAATAGGTGCACCTTTACCGGGAACCACTCTCACATTCAATGTACGCAATCTAAATTTTTGGCGCAGTGCTCTGAAATAGTTTGGTTCGGTTTCTTGACCTTCGCATACAATGACTATCACCTTGCCTGGAGCTTTGTTTCCCCGGGTTCGGCGGTAGTCATTCATAGAACGCGCGAGCCCAAATCTAAATCCAACTTGATTGGTTTTATTAGCCTTTTTGGACACGGCTATTTCCCCCCAAATGGATATTCACCCAGAAATGGTATTGCGCCATAACGCCCTTGCAGATAGCCCTTTTCGAGAGATTCACCTTTACGAGGACTATATTCCAAGAGCGGATAAATGTGGGATGCGCCCGACTGATCTTTTTCCAAAAACCAGATCTGATCTCTTCGGAATAAACCGGCGCTCAATAAACTGGTGTCATGGGTGTTGAAAACAAGTTGCGCACCCTTGGAATTTAGTTGTGGATTTTGGAAAAGTTGAATCAGTTTGCGAGTCAAAAGGGGATGCAAGCTACGGTCAATTTCGTCAACAAATAAAACCTTGCCATTTTTCAATGTATCAAAAATCGGAGCACTTAAACCAAACAAACGACGTGTTCCATCTGATTCTGCTTCCCAGGGAAACGAGAAGATTTTTTGACCGGACTGATGAGAAATACTAAATTCATAAGACTTTTGGTGAACCTTCAAACCAGAATCGCCGTTTTTTTTCAGAACATCATCAGGGGCACCATGAACAGCGGGAATTGTTTCAAGTATTTCATTAGGCGGATAATGAGGCTCAAATTCCAATTCTGCTAAAGAGAAATCCACAATCCCCAAATCAGCGTAATTGATTAAACCTTTGAGTTGATCAACCAGATCAGGA
>CAIMZS010000646.1 GCA_903846015.1 uncultured Anaerolineae bacterium
CGCAATTATTTTTTACCAGATAACTTTCTACCAGACCCCTGATTGAAATTGGCTTTCCTGAACAACAATTAAATATTCCATTCGCGCCATTCTGCATCGAAATCTTGACTATATATTCAGCCAATTTCTCAACGGACAGATAATCCCGCAGCTGTTCACCCGCAGACATATTGAAACTTTTTTCCCCAGATCGAAGCGCAGTTTCCAATTGTGCCAAAAGTGATCTCTGACTTTGCCCTTCCCCATAGAGATAAAAAAGCCGCAGCCAATTAAAGGAAAAATTAAACTTGTTCTGCAATTGTTCCAAAAACTTTCTGAGCGTATCTTTCGCGAGGCCGTAAGAGGTCGTTGGCTGAGTCAGGGAATCTTCCTTTAAGCAACCATTTTGCAGGCCGTATTCCAGGCAAGTTCCTGCAACTGTGAGATTTTTTAGCCCACCTTCAATCAAAGTTTTCAAGAATAAATAATTGGCAAAGAGATTTTGTTCAAGATGAAATAAGTCTTGATAATTCGGCAGCCCTTCCCAGGCAAGATGAATCACTGCTTCCGGTTCCAGAAAGAATTGGTAAAGATTCCCCTGTGTCTTATTCAAATCATAAGAAAGGTAGTCTACCTTGGAAAACCACTCAAACATCTGTGCTTTTTCAGCAGATTTGGAAGAAGCAATCACCTGATGGTTACCCTTGAGTAACTCTCGAACAACATGGTTACCAATAAAACCAGTGGCTCCTGTAACCAATACTCTCATTTCACATAAATCCTTATACCCAATAAAATTTCAGGTTTATTTCAAAATATCATTGGTGCTAAAATCAGTAAAACTGCGATCATTTTCTGTCAGAATTCGAGCTGAAAGTTCAGGCCACTCGATCGCAAAGGCGGGATCATCCCAGCGAACGCCCCGGGCACATTCAGGGTGGAAAATCTCGGACATTTGATAAAATATTTCACAATTATCTGTTAATGTTTGGAAACCATTCGCAAATTCTTCAGGGATGTAAAGCATACGCCGGTTCTCTGCGCTTAACTCAACCGAAACCCACTGCTTGAATGTGACTGAGCCTGGGCGCAGATCGATGATTACATCCATCATCGCACCCATGGTGCAGCGTACAAGTTTCGCCTCCGCAAATGGCGCTACTTGAAAATGCATACCTCGCAGCGTACCCCGCGTTTTATTAAAAGAAATGTTACATTGCACCAGGCGTGGATTCAAACCGAGTTTTTCAAACTCATCCTGGCACCAGGAGCGGGCAAAAAAACCGCGCTCATCTTTCCATGGTTCAATATCAATGATATAAGCGCCTTCCAACTTCGTTTCGGTAAATATCATTCTATACTACCCTGAGCTCTGGGATTGGAATGATGAACTTACCGCCGCGCCGCCGGTATTCAGCCTGCTGCTCAAGGATTTCATCGGTAAAGTTCCATGTCAGCAACAGAACATATTCTGGTTGTTGTTCCAGCAAAACCGTTGTTGAAAGGATGGGCAGATGCGTGCCGGGTGTAAATTTTCCCTGCTTGAAAGTGCTGCGGTCAGCGACATAATCCAACATCTCTGCGCCAATCCCAAAGTAATTCAACAAAGTCGCACTCTTGGCTGAAGCACCATAAACCGCAATCCTGTGCCCATCTGCCTTGATTTTTGTCAAAAGCGCCAAAAGCTCAACGCGCAAGCGTTCCACCTTCTCGCCAAAGTTCTGGTAAAAAGCAACCTGGTCGACACCCCAGCCAACCTCATCCTGCAAAAGAGCTTCCACCCGGGAGCGACCTTCCTTTTCCAGGGAACAAGGTCCGTCGCTTCTCTGGAAAAAGACTCGCAGTGAACCGCCGTGCACCCACAAGCGTTCCACATCTACAAGAGTCAACCCATGCTGGGCAAACAAATTCTGGAACGAAGTGACCGAGTAATAACATAAATGTTCATGATAAATCGAATCAAATTCCACTCCGTCAATCAGATCCTTGACATAATGGTTTTCAATCACGGCTACACCATCGGGTTTAAGCAAAATGCGCAAGCCTTCGACAACACCATGCAGGTCGGCAACATGTGCGACAACATTATTGGCATGAATGATATCGGCCTGACCATATTTTTCTCGAAGATGGCATGCCAATTCCGTGCAAAAGAACTCGCTGATCGTGGGAATGCCACGTTCTTCCGCCACTTTGGCGATATTGAGAGCAGGTTCTACACCCAAAACTGGGATGAATTTTTCCTGATAATTTTTCAGAAGATAACCATCGTTACTGGCGACCTCCACGACAAAACTATCGTGGTTCAAATTGAAAGCCGAGATCAACCTTGCGGCGATCATACGCGCATTTTGCAAAACAGTGTCCGAAAAGGATGAAAAATACAAGTATTCGCGAAATAGTTTTTCCGGCGGCACTGTTTCAGTGATCTGCATTAGGGCACAATGCGGACAAAAAGCCAGATCAAGAGGAAAGGTTTCCTCCGGCATCGATAAATGTTCGCGGGTTAACAGCGCATTCGCCAGTGGCATTTGCCCCAACGCCAGGATGGGCTGCAGCTGATTTTCTCCACAAGAACGGCAAACCGGCATCAAAACACTCCCAGAGGAATTCTGCACCAATCGACGATTCGCGCTATTTTATCATCCAAAGTAATACCGGGCTACCCAGCCATCAATCCCATTTTTTCCACGGCGCCTGTCTATCTTGCCATAATCTTTCAAGTATACGCTTTTTTCGGAGATTATTCATTCGCTGTCCGAGGTTGCAGCAGTTCTCACTATGAGAATTTCCCGACGGCGCCCAACTCAGGCTGAAAAAAACATAAATTCGCCATATTTCTTCCACTTGAACAGCATTTTTGGTCTATTTTGAAATCGGATACCCACACTCCAGTCAATACTGATGATTACTGTTGGGAGAATAGACGATCCATCAAGTACTATTGCAGCCTGGCCTGTAGTCCGTCGATCTCGATCATCGCTTTTGGAATCAAACCATCTATTTTGGGAGTTCACTATCGCAGTATAACCGCCCTTGCCCATTTACATAATAAAAAATCTATAAAAAAATTTGCGGGTAACTTTAGCTTAATACCCCGGTCTGTCATCGCGATCCGGTGCCCTCCCGGCGTGGCGATCTCATCACGAAACGGGTGAATCTCATTCAAAAGACGCCGCCACATTCCCGGTAATTTACAGGGCCTTTGTTCGTGTGGTTCGTGTATTTTGTGGTTCAAGCCCTTAAAAAATCATCCCGCCTTATTGCAGCAAGCTCAAAAAATACTGCCCCGCCTTCATCGCCTGCGCCAGCATGGCGATCGAAGTCTTTTGTATACTGACCACGGTCACAAATTGCGGATTTAATTCACAGATTTTTGGTAATTTGATAATATTGTCAGATGACCATCCAACTCGAACTTACTCAAGAAATTCTGCAAGAAACTCACTATCATCGTTA
>CAIMZS010000647.1 GCA_903846015.1 uncultured Anaerolineae bacterium
AAATAAACTCCAAGACTCGCAAGAGAGCGCCCCGGATACGCTTGCGCCTTCTTTTTTGGTGTCTGCGCGAACTTTTTTTACTCGGTTTTTAAGGTTCAGGCCGGTTTTGAGCCCAGTTTTAGCCGGTTAAAATCGGCTTTTTGCAGAAGAATCATACATACAACCGCAATCATCGCTTCAGGGTCTGTAAATCTTATCCCAAGAATCCCGAAGCAGGTTGCCGAGGATATGATCTGCGATACCTTGCGCGGGTAGAACATCCCCATCAGGTTCAACATACAGCCATACTTTACCAGCCCCCAAGGGTTCAACATCTTCTGCGATTTCGAGAGCCAAAGGGTGCGAGGCTGAATACGGCACAGGCAGATCTGATACCAGGCGAAAATTAATTTCTACGGCATAATCCCGTAAGCGAGCGACTTGTTCCTGTAGAGCAGGATCCGACAAGCTAAGCGACAAGACTTCCACACCTGAACGGTGAAGTTTATCCATCAAATCATGGGCATTTAAAACATTTTGAGGGGTAACAGTGAGATGCACGGCCAAGAAAATATCTGCTGCGACTACATTTTGTATCGCCTGCCAGCTTGGCTCTCCGCTCGTTGGGATTACGATCATCAGGTGGTCAAGCCCTGTCTTAAGCAGGGTGTCCAAATAATTGCTGTCAGCCAACTTGAAACCATCGGTAAGTAACCCGGTGACCTGGCCATTATTCTCGGCATGAGAAATCAAATCAGGCAAATCATCACGCAGGGTCGCCTCCCCACCGGTAAAAACAATATGCGGAATGCCTTGCGCCCAGGCTTTATCCATGATCATTTGCCACTCGGCAGTATTAAGTTCGCGATCCACCCGCTTGAGAGGCGCGTTGACCGGATCGCTGCCCGCCGGGAGACGATAAGTAACTGCACAATCAAGCCGCAGCGGGGCGGTCAGATCTGCGCTGTTAGGCGGAACCCGTTCAAAATCAAGTACAGAGACGGGATCAAGATCATTTGTTCTGGCAAGGGTCAGAATCCGCTCGACAAAATTGGCGTAGTCTTCCAGTGCTTGTGATTTATTAATGCGATAACGCGCCGAAATGGCATTGGCGGCGAGCAAAGAGTCGCTCCCTTTTATCAAATGGAAGGCATATTCAGCGGCAGTCGGGTTTAAGTGCATAACTGTAGACGCATTGAGAATCAAGATGCCTGAACCTCCTTTTTGTAAACGTAAATGCAAGCGAAAAGGCTTGGATTGATCACCGGTTGATTGCAGGTGATAAACTCCCTCAGGCAGGTTTTTTACAGGGGAAAATCGCTCAATAATTCGATCGATGAAATTCATAGGGTCTCCTTAAAAGATAAAACATCATTCACAGCTAACCGCGAATAAAATGCTCCATCTCAAATGGAATTTCGAGTGAAAGTTCTACAAAACCGGCATACAGACCATCTTTATACCAGGGAGATTGAAAGATCAGTTTCTTGACACCTTTTTTTTCGATGGTATAGACGTTTTTTTCTTTTGCTGCCAATAATGCTTCAGTTTTGGTACGCGCAGCTTGAGGGTGGCATTCGAGCATATTCAAACCAATCAATCCATAGCCGCCATCTGATTCAAAAGTTCGGGCAGCCTTATCGTTTAGTTCCAGGATAATGCCATCACCATCGCAAACTGTCACTGCTGCAGGAAATTCCTTTATCCACGCATGTTGGTCGCTCATGTTCCTCCAGAAAAACCATCAACCAGGATTTGCGAATTGGAGTGGACACCCACCACCACATTCAGCCAACAAACCACACCCATTACATTTTTCGGGCGTACCCTTGCGCTCTCGCAGATTCACTGCCAGATCATGATTCCAAATGCCATTCCAATCATCCTGCAAGATATTTCCCAACGGGGTGTAATATGATTGGCACGGCAAGACATCCCCATTTGGCTCCACACACATATTATACAAAGCTGCAGTGCAACCTTTTACACCCAGATCAAGTGCTTGCGGATCAAAGCCGCAGTATTGGGTAGGGGTATACCAGATCAAACGCTGCCCGCGCATATTGGTCTTTTGACGGGCAATTTCCAATAACGGCATAAGCTCGCGTTCTGGTAAACCTGTACCCACCTTGGCGCCATGCCCGGAATGAATTAACGCGTTTAGACCAATGGTCACCACACCCAGATCGCTTAAAAAATCGAGAGTGGCCGGGATGGAGCTGACATTATCACGCAGCATAGTGGTATTCGTCATCACGAACAGCTTACTTGCCAGGGCATTTTTTAAACCCTGAATGGTCTGTTCGAAAGCCCTGGCATTCACCATATCATTGTGAATATCAGCATCGCAAGATTCCACTGTTATCTGTACGTGATCCAACCCGGCATCCACCAACCGCTCTACAAAACTCATATCGGCCAGGCGGCGGGCATTGGTATTTAATCCAGTAATCTGACCATTGGCCTCGGCATGCGCAATCAACTCAGGCAGACCGGACATCAAAGTGGGTTCGCCACCCGTGAAAATAACATGCGGAATGCCCACAGCCCAGGTTTTATCCAAAACTTGTTTCCACTCATGCATTGATAATTCAGGGAAGTTGCGCTCGCGCGCATTGTAACAGTGATGACAATCATTATTGCATCGATATGTCAACGCCAGATCCATGCGATATGGCGCAGTAGGCCGGGCACTGAAAGGCGCCACAATTTCGAGCTCAAGATCATGGATCGGACAGGCCCCATCCGGACGGATTAGATCAGAAAGCTGGGAAGAGATTGCGCGCAAATCATCCCTGGCCTGATTCGCGTGAACATGATATCTCCGGCAAATAGTTTTGATTGCTTCAGCTTCTGGCGTCTTCTCAAGAACAAAATATGTCATCAGTGCGGCGGTAGGATTTAAATGCATGATACGATTTGCATTAACGATCAAGGTACCATGCCCGTCCGGGTCCAGGCGAAGATGTACCCGGCTCTTTTCATCTTCGCCAGCATCAATTCGATAATGATGAAGGTGTGAATCTACATCTGGCGTCACCGTGAGGGCAGCCGGTAAACGGTTAATCGTCAAAAGACGTTTTAAACCTGCATTGATAGAGTTAATATTCACCGCTACCCCACCCATTGCTGCTCATCTGCCACCGCCCGCACACGCACATGCGCAGCCCGCACAAGCGCATGCACAGCCCCCGCCCGAATGCCCACCGCTTGATCGACTGGGAGGAGGGGGAGGATTGGTCACATTAGTCACGCCGTTGGTAAAGTCATTAATATTGCCCAATACTCGTCCAGAGAAATTTTGAACCCCGCCGACGACAGAGGCCGCCAGATCAGCACCTGGAAGAGACACTCGTCCGCCCGAGCCAGATGGGAATGAGGCTGCGCCTGGTATGGTTGGCGTGGATGAGTGGCGATATATCGGGTCATAGCGTCCCCACCACATCGGCACAAAAACCGGTCCAGTGAAGGTCCGCCGGGCACGATCGTCATAGTCTTTGTCCAGCATGGTCCATTCAAGCGCTTCCTCAAACATTTGGCTTTTTACTTCAGGGGTTCCGGCAGCATTGATTTGCTGCCAGGCCTTCTCATTAATGCCCTTGTAATACTCCAAAGTTTCCTTGCGGCTAAAACCCTTCATCTTCTCGGTAACACCTTTGACCAGGTTAACGATCATAAGCTGGAGATCTTTGCGGCGAGACTTATCATCCTTGATCATGGCCTGTGCAAATTCTTTTTCATACACCTGCATCCCATCGGGCTGCGGTTGGATCAGCTCAACCTTGAGTGGATCACGGGTGACAACCTGCAAAACATTCTTCTTGACCGAGCTGAACAGAATCATGGTCATAATTTTGTCAAGCGGCTGGCCCATCAAAATGGCAGCTTCCACAGCAGTAAGACCACGCTTGATACCGTGCCCTTCAATGGAAATGCTTGGCTTGATATATTGCAATTTACGCTTGCGCTCATTAATTACAGCCAAAATAGGGACACCAAAGATAACCAATCCAACGCAGCAAAAGGGCAGGATGCCCACAAGCATGCCGAAAAAGCCAATGATCACATCCAAGAATGAGGTCGTTACAATAACCGATTCTGGTATGTATTGTTTGGGGAAAGATGCGCCAAATGTATATTGCGTCGATCCATTAGCATCCGGACTACGCCAGGTGTAAATCACGCGTTGCTGGGCATCCAGCGCAGCACCTGGTTCGGCGGCGCCGGGCCAGCCTCCGCTGGCAAGGTGATATTTCGGTTCTTCGGGTTTTACACCTTCCGGTAAGTGGATAACCACCGTAAGGTCAGTATTACCGTGTACATACTTAGAATCAAAGTAAGTTGGCGAAAACTCGCTGCTGGCAAAGTTCGCATCGTTACTGTCAGGGAAAAACATATTTGTAATGCGACCCACATAAGCATGGACAGTTCCGGTCTTGCGGATCAGATTATTGCCCAGGTCAATCGCCACGCCCGTGCCATTACCCTGGTAATCCGTTGTGATTTTCACCGGTTTCCCCCCAACATCGGCGGAAATACTACCGAAATCATAATCACTGTTGGGCAGACCCAGGTCAACGAAATCAATGACATGCGCGCCAGGATCATTGTTGAATGTGAGCGAATAATCCAGGGACATCGTCCCATCTTTGTTTAAATAAACATGAACGACCTCTGAGGTCATTTGAAAAGAGTAATTGGACTGGGCCGCTGCCCCACTGGTCAAACCCAGGAGAAGCAACAAAGCCAAAAAACAGGCGTAAATTCGAAATTTCACGGCAAACCTCCCCGAACTTACCACTTTGGTTCTTCTGTAAGTTGATATGTAGCCTGACAATAAGGGCAGGTTACAACCGGCGCACCTGCCATCATTTTTATATCATTGGATGTGATTGCGCCACCGCACGACTGGCATTTCATTTGACTGATTTTTGTATCCCCAGGCAAGTCAATCTTCATGATCACTTGCTGCGGTCCCTGATCCCCTGCGCCTGTCTTGCGTGCGCCCGCCCAGATCAAACCTGCCCCACCAGCGAGAAAGAACACACCCAAACAGGCAAACCCAATCCCAAACGAAAGCCAGGATGAATTACCTTGTGCGGAAGTGGAACCAATCACACTGAGCGCACCGTAACCTACCAGGCACAAACCCATTAAAAAAAGAATTCCTGCACCAATATACATCAACGTTCTTCCCATAAGCGCCTCCGTGATGAAAACACGATAGTATAAGTGTAGCACTTTGCGAAAACCAGTGCAATTGACATTCGTCTCTAATTTACGCAATTTGGTACCCAAAAGTTGTACCGAAGGTTCGCTAACTGCCCGAATCGCCGTGTGATAAAATTCACAAGACAACCTGTCACCTATGGCTAACATTGGTGTTTCTATTTTTATGTGAGCCGGTATCTACAATACTTGCAGCGATTCTCTGAACCAGTTGTACCCTGGTATAAAAAAACTTATCCATCCTTTCAAGAGGTTTTAGATGACTATAAATGAACAATATTCGCGCTGGAAAGAAACTACATTAAAAAATTCAACCGATCGATTCCCAGAACGAAAGACCAAATTCGAGACCAGTTCAGGAATCCAACTACCTGCCTGCCTGGCCCCCATTGACCAAAACAGCGAATATGTTGAGAAGATCGGCTTCCCGGGTGAATATCCATATACAAGGGGTGTTCAGCCAAGCATGTACCGCGGGCGCTTTTGGACAATGCGCCAGTATGCGGGTTTCTCAACCGCGGAAGAATCCAATCGCCGTTATCGCTATCTACTAGAAGCAGGTCAAACCGGGCTCTCAGTGGCTTTTGACCTGCCCACGCAGATCGGGTATGACGCAGATGATCCAATGGCACTCGGAGAGGTGGGCAAGGTGGGCGTTTCGATCTCGTCTGTGGATGATATGGCCACCCTGTTTAACCAGATTCCACTTGGCAAGGTTTCTACTTCAATGACCATTAACGCTCCAGCCGGTGTGTTGCTGGCAATGTACATCTCGGTCGCCAAACGCCAGGGTGTAGAAATGAAGGCGTTGCATGGAACCATTCAGAATGACATCCTGAAAGAATACATTGCCCGTGGTACCTATATTTTTCCACCGGCGCCTTCGATGCGAATCATCACCGATATCTTCGACTTCTGCGCACGCGAAGTACCCATGTGGAACACGATTTCAATTTCTGGCTATCACATCCGCGAGGCCGGTTCAACAGCAGTTCAAGAAGTGGCCTTTACGCTGGCAAATGCGATCGCCTATGTTGAAGCAGCCATCAAAACCGGATTACCAGTGGATGAGTTCGCTCCACAGCTTTCATTTTTCTTCAACGCGCATAATAATGTGCTGGAAGAAGTAGCCAAGTTCAGAGCAGCGCGCCGCATGTGGGCCATAATCATGCGTGAGCGCTTTGGCGCGAAAAAACCCGCCTCATTGCAACTGCGATTCCATACACAAACAGCCGGTTCAACTCTTACCGCTCAACAGCCGGAGAATAATGTTGCACGCGTAACACTGCAAGCCTTATCCGCGGTTCTTGGGGGCACTCAATCCCTGCACACCAATTCAATGGATGAAGCACTGTGGTTGCCAACGGAAAAATCCGTTCGCGTGGCACTGCGCACTCAACAAATCATCGCCTACGAATCAGGCGTTGCTGATTCGATTGATCCTCTGGCAGGCTCTTACCTGGTGGAACATCTTACCGATGAAGTCGAAACCCGGGCGACTGAATACATTAAACGCATCGATGAGCTTGGCGGCGCGCTAAATGCCATTGAGCGTGGTTTTATTCAGAACGAAATCCAGAATGCCGCTTACGCCGCCCAGATGGAAATTGAGAAAAACGAGCAGATCGTGGTGGGCGTTAACATGTACCAGAGCAAAGAAAAGATAACTCTGGAACGGCAGCAGATTGACCCCGCGATTGAAGCTGCAGCCCACAAACGCCTTTCAGACCTTCGCGCCAATCGCGACAACACAAAGATTTCAGAACTGCGCTCCAGGTTGGAAAACGCAGCAAAAAGCAGCGAAAATCTGATGCCGCTTTTCATTGAAAGTGTGGAGAATAAAATGACGCTTGGGGAAATTTGCCATACCCTACGCGGGGTATGGGGGGAGTATGTCGCGATAAGTTTTTAGCATTATTAAGATAATCGGGAGTTTCACAATAAAAGAGATAAATGAGCCTGATGGCCACAAACTCTAAACTCATAAAAACTGTAACAACTCACGATTAAAGGCGGCAAACTGGTCAATCGCGACGGCATGTCCGGCGCCCGGAATAATTACCTGCCTGGCACCAGCGATACAATCCGTCAACTCCTTTTGAAGCGCAGGAGATACCGTGGAGTCATCTGCCCCACTGATTACCAATGTAGGATTTTTTATTTCCTTCAATCGCGGCTTTAAATTAACCAAACCAAGCTGGCGCATGGCTGCCCGGTAAGCACGCGGATCAGCGGATGATATTTGTTTCTCAGCCATCTCGCGCAGCTCATTTTGTTCGGGACCAGGGAAAACACGCTTGGCAACGATCCTAGATTGCGTAGCCAGCCCAACAATATGAACCACAACCGCGCGTTGAGCAAAATACAACCATTGCGAAATGTTTGCAGGTCGCAAAACCGAAAAAGTGCTCACCAATACTAATTTTCGAATACGGCTGGGATAATTGAGGGCAAATTGCTGAGCTATCACGCCCCCCATCGAAAGCCCGATAACATGAACAGGACCTGTATTCAGTTCATCAAGAAGCGCGGCAAGATCAGCCGCAACTCTGGGAAAATTCCAGCCGAGTCCATCGTAGCGTGAATTACCAAACCCAGGCGAATCGGGCGCGATTGGACGCATACCGGCTGAAATCAGCTGTTCAAATTGCAATGCCCAGGATGAACCATCGGCACCCAGACCATGCAGCAAAAGCACTGCCGGCGTGCCATTTGGATTAGGGTCAAGGTAATGCAGCTTTCCCAATAAAACCTGCTACAAAATTTTTGTGGGAGGTTTGAAAGGATCTTCCGGCTTCTTTTCATCACTCAGATTATCCTTGAATGAACGCAAGCCAGCTCCAAGCTCTCCCAATATTTTTCCAAAGCGACCTGGTCCAAAAAGGACGATAACAATGACCAGAATGATCAACAGTTCTGGGATACCTAGTTCCATATTGCCTCGACGATTAAATAAAAATGCCACAAAGGACGGTTTGGACATTGATTACATACCAACCCAGCCTGTGTGGCAGAAATGACAAAATTAACAGCTTACTTCGTATCGTCGGCAGGTGTTTTGGGCTCGTCTTCCTTCTTCTCACCGCCTAAATTATCCTTAAAGGATTTTAAGCCGCTGCCCAACTCACCCAATACTTTGCCGAAACGACCCGGTCCAAACAGCACAATCACGATAACCAACAAAATCAGTAATTCGGGAACACCTAATCGCATATATACTCCTTGTAATCAATCTTCCGAACATCAAAGCCCGATTATCATAACACAATCGGATAAGATTGCCTATCCTGCTGCAAATCAGGACCCCCGTCCAAAGAACAACCCTTCCAACATGCGGATGATTCGGCGGAATATCGAGCGCAACGGCGCAAACGGTCTGTACCACTCAACACCCAAGATGTGCTCAGATGGAAGCGGGCCACTCCATTCAGCTGCCAATGCTCCCCAGGTAAGACCAGCGCCAAATCCAACAAATATGATCTTATCACCGGGCTTCAGTCGACCAGTCTGAATGGCCTCCACAGTGGCAATTGGAATGGAGGCTGTGGATGTATTCCCATAGCTGCCCACATTCACCATAAATTTTTCAATCGGTAGTTTCAACCCGCGAGCGGCTGCATCGATGATTCGAGAGTTAGCCTGATGGGGAATGATCAAGGATAGATCGCCCAGCCTCCAACCTGATTTTGTCGCGGCTTCAATGGTCGCCTGTGCCATGACTCGGGTAGCAAACCGGTAAACTTCCTTTCCATCCATGTGAATAAAATGCATACCAGTATGAATCGTGATCTCACTGGCCGGATGAGCACTTCCCCCTGCCGGGATACTTAAAAAATCACTCCCCGATCCATCAGAGTGCATCACTGCGCCCTGGATCCCACCAGGAATATCGCTGGCTTGCAAGATGAAAGCGCCGGCACCGTCCCCAAAAAGGATACAAGTGGCTCGATCGGTCCAATCGATAAAACGGGAAAGGGTTTCGGTACCAATGACCAGCACAGTTTTTACGGAACCCGTGCGGATGGCTTGAGCGCCCATGTTCATGGCGAAAATAAAACCCGAACAAGCAGCGGAAAGATCAAATGCGCCAGCATTACTGGCGCCAATCTTGTCTTGAATCAGGCAGGCCGTCGCCGGGAATAAATGTTCGGGCGTAGATGTAGAGCAAATGATTAATTCAACATCCGTGGCTAAAAGGCCAGCAACTTTAAGCGCATTAAAAGCCGCTTCAACGCCAAGAGAAGATGAAGTTTCTCCTTCGCCCGCGATATGCCGAGATCGGAAGAGCGTCGTGTAGGGAAAGAGT
>CAIMZS010000648.1 GCA_903846015.1 uncultured Anaerolineae bacterium
AGAACTGGGATTAGTTCAAGAAGGTTATCCCTTTGCACTGAACCAGCTGCGCGAGTACGGTCACGCCACTTACACCAGCGAGCATATTACGAAAACTGGCAAGCGATTTCCATGTGAAATTGTCATGAGCCTGATTCAATATAAGGGTCAGCAGATGGTTCTATCGATTTCACGTGACATCAGTGATCGAAAGCGCGCGGAAACTCACGATCGCCTGATTGCCGAAGTACAGGACATTCTCTTACGCCCATGCGAATTGGGAGATATTTACCAGCTTGTTTCTGAAAAAACCAAACAATTGATTGATGATGGTATTACAGCTACTGCCGTATTAGATGAAAACCGAAGAACCTTGCGCATGGGCGCTTATAACGGCGTGGATATTCCCTTTGAGCAACTGCTGTCGATTCTCAGGTTTGATCCATGGAAAAAGGAATTCCCGCTGGACGCCTTGGCTGAAGAAGATTTGAGCATCTACAAGAAGAGCAATTTGGGTATGTTGGAAGGCGGTTTATTCATGCTCATGACCCGGTTGGTTCCCAAACCAGCATGCATGTTGATTGAAAAACTCCTGCGCGTGCAAAAAATATATGGCATGGGGTTTGTCCATAAAGATGAGCACCTGGGCGGATTAATTATTCTTGCCCGTAACGACATAACGCCCCATATTGCCACCATTGAACAAGTTGTGAACCTGGCAACCAT
Source organism: uncultured Anaerolineae bacterium (assembly GCA_903846015.1). Classification (GTDB taxonomy): domain Bacteria; phylum Chloroflexota; class Anaerolineae; order Anaerolineales; family Villigracilaceae; genus UBA5195. The sequence goes on from CAIMZS010000648.1 coordinate 706, forward strand.
TGCCATAGAACGCAAGCGCGCGGAAGAATCGTTACAGGAAAGCGAAGCCCGCTATAAGAGCCTGTTTGAAAACAACCACGCGGTCATGCTGATTCTCGATCCAGAAAACGCTGTCATTGTGGATGCCAATCCCGCCGCGTGTACCTATTATGGTTGGAGTCATGCAGAATTTCTAAAAAAGAGAATTAGCGATATCAACACACTCGCAGCCGAAGATGTTCGCGCAGAGATGCAGCTGGCGCTCACTGAAAAGCGCAATCACTTTGTCTTCAAACACTGCCGGGGCGATGGCACAGTCCGCGATGTTGAAGTCTATAGTGGCCCCCTGGTAATTGCGAGCAAACCGTACCTCTATTCCATCGTTCATGACATTACCGAACGCAAGCGGGCGGAAGCAGCGTTGCAGGAGAGCGAAGAACGATTTAAACTGAGCATGGACGCAACCAACGATGGCTTATGGGATTGGAATATCAAGACCGGCGAAGTCTATTTCAGCCCTGGCTACTATCGCATGTTGGGCTACGAGGTTGGCGCTTCTCCAATGGATGACGGCGCCTGGAGGAACCTTGTTCACCCTGAAGACCTAGGGCGCGTTCTGCAGGTAAACACAAATTGTATTGAGGGACTCTGCGAGCAATTTGAGGTTGAATACCGCTTGAAAGCCGAGAACGGGGAATGGCGTTGGATTCTGGTGCGCGGGAAGTCTATTGTGCGTGACGAGCGGAAACGAGCCATCCGGCTGCTGGGAACGATCATGGATATTACCGAACGCAAGCAAGCAGAAGAAGCGCAAAACAAGCTGCTGAATACATTGCAGACTCACCAGATTGAATTACAAATGCAGAACGAAGAGTTGCAGCAAACCCACCTGGAGTTGAACGCCGCGCGGGCTAAATATTATGACCTGTATGACCTTGCCCCAACAGGCTATATGACGATCAACGCGGCAGGCATGATTCTGGAAGCTAATTTGAGCGCTGCAAATCTTTTGGGAGTACCTAAATTGGAACTGGGCAAGCAGCCGTTGACCCGGTTTATCTACACAGAAGACCGGGACATTCACTACCTGCATCAAAAACGACTTTTCGATACACGCGCGCCGCAGGTATGCGAATTGAGAATGGTGGGGAAAGCGGGTGCCCTCCACTGGGTGCGCCTGGAAGCCAAATTGGCGCAGAATAGCGACGAGACGCCAGTCTATTGGGAAACACTCAGCGACATCACCGAACGTAAACTGGCAGAAGAACAACTCGGTTATAAAAGCACGCACGACGCATTAACCGATATTTATAATCGCGCCTATTTTGAAGGGGAACTTGCGCGCCTCGAGCTCAGCAGGGAATTTCCCATCAGCATTATCATGGCGGATGTGGACCTGTTGAAAGTTACGAATGACACACGGGGGCATGCGGCAGGCGATAAGATGATACAGCAGGCCGCCAATGCTCTCCGCGCGGTGTTCCGGGAAGCGGACGTGCTGGCACGCATTGGTGGAGATGAATTTGCCGTGTTATTGCCAGGTACTGATTCAGCCAGCGCGGAACAGATGTTGGCGCGCGTTCAAGAATGGCTGGCAAAATACAATGCCGAATCGATCGATTTTCCAGTGCAATTATCGCTTGGGTCTGCAACCGCCGAAATTAACAATCTGGCAGAAGCGTTCACGCTTGCCGACCGGCGCATGTATGCGGATAAAGCCACGCGCAAGGCGAAGGCGAAGGCGAATCGCTCGACCGCATTCTAATCGCGGCAGATGTGATTGCCGAAGAGAAAGGTGAAGACTGGTTATGAAAACTTTCAAGTCGTTTTTCCAACAATCGCTCGAAAATACTATTGAGCCTGGAGTGCTTCAGGGTGATAAAAAAGCGATCGTGGGTTTGATCCATCTGATTGTTTTCATCACCTGCATAATCGGTGGAACCGTGATGTATTTTTATGACATGAACTCTTTCCTGTCATTATTCCTGCTGGGATTCGTGAGTTTTTTGGGGTGGCTGGTAAACCGCGCGGGACACCCAAAAAGCTCTGCTGTCATACTGATCACCGCCCTTTTAATTACCATTCAATTTAATATTTTTGCAGGTTTTGGGATCCATGATGTGGCGATTATCGCCTGGCCGGCCTTCATTTTCTTTTCTGGCCTACTTTTTGGCTGGCGAATAATTCCATACGTCACTGCTCTGATCATGCTTCTGGCTGTTGTAACCGATCGAATTCCCAATGCTCTACTCGTTTCCAATTATTCCGATACCGGCGACCTGATCATGATGCTGCTGATTCTGCTGGCTTTCAGCCTGATTGCCATTTTCCTCCTGCGCAGGTACGAGGGTTTGCTCCTACGCACGCAGCGCTCAGATGAGCGCTTCCGGGCAATTTACCACTCAATCAATGATGCCATCATCATCCAGGACTCTCTAACCGGAGCCATTCTCGATATCAATGAGAAGACATCCGAAATGTTCGGTTACAACCTTCAAGAGATTGCCCAACTTGATATCCTGGCGTTAAGTTGCAGCATCCCACCTAATGCACAAGAAAATGCCATGGAGTGGATTAAACAAGCTGTTGCCCAGGGAACGCAACAATTTGAATGGCAGGCAAAAGATAAAAGCGGACGCCCCTTTTGGGTGGATGTGAACATGAAGTTAGCCCCCATCGCCGGTCAGACCCAGATTCTGGTATCCGTGCGCGATATCACCGAACGCAAGCGCGCTGAAGAGGCGCTCGAGGAAAGCCGGGAAAAATACCACGGATTAAGTGAAGCTTCTTTCGAAGCTATCTTCATATCCGAGAAAGGCATTTGCCTCGAACAAAATCAAATGGCCGAGAAAATATTTGGGTATACAGATGCCGAAGCTATTGGCCGATCTGGAACGGAATGGATCTTGCCAGAAGATCGCGAAGCAGTCTTAAATAACATGCTCTCAGGATATGACCAACCCTACGAAGTGACCGCCCTGCGAAAAGACGGCTCCACATTTCCAGCGATCATACGTGGAAAAATAATGCACTACAAAGGTAGAACAGTTCGGGTTACGGCAATGAGCGACATCACCGAACGCAAGCAGGCAGAAGATGCCCTGCGCGAGAGCGAGAACATGCTCCGCCGGGGGCAGGAAATCGCTCATATCGGTCACTTCAAATTTGACCCGGCCAGCGGGCTGGTCAATGGCTCCGACGAACTCTTCCGGATTTTTGGACTGACCCGGAAGCAATTTCAATTCTCTGACTTCGTGAATGCGGTTCACCCGGATGATCGCGCATCTGATCTGGTCTACATCGAATCAGCCATTGCGCGGAAAACCAATTATGAACACGAACACCGTCTGCTGCTGCCCAATGGCATGCTCAAATGGATTTGCATGATCGGCACCTTTTCCAGTACTTTGCCCAAAGAGCCCGCGGTGATCGTCGGCACAGTGCAGGATATCACCGAGCGCAAGCGCGCGGAACTACAGCGCGAGGTCTTGTATCAAGTTCACGGGAACGTGAACCGTCAACTCAATGCGGATCTCGTGGTGCATTCGGCTGTAGAAACCATTGCCCGGTTGACCGGCTATCCGCACGTTTGCATCGCTTTGCCGGATGCAAACGGAGCGCATTGGATGGTACGCGGCGCCGCAGGCAGTCTCGCGGCAGAATTAGGCGCGACATACCCAATTCATCAAGGTGTGATTGGGCGCGCGTTTAAGACCGGTCAGGCGCAGCGAGTGCGCGACATTCTGGACGATCCCGACTATGTGCGCGATGTCAGCGCGGCAGACTCGCCCGCGTTACGGAGTGAATTGGTTGTGCCTCTGCGCTGCGGCGAGCATTTGCTTGGCGCGCTAAACGTTGAAAGTGATCGCGTCGACGTGTTCAACGAAGCCGATGCGAAAATGATTCAATCGGTGGCAGATATGATCGCGCTTGCCTTAGAGAACGCGCGCTTGTATAGAGAAGCGCAGCAGGAAATCACCGAGCGCAAGCAGGCGGAAGAAGCGCTGCGCGAATCCCACCACTTGCTGGAGAGTACCTTTGCCAGCCTGCGAGATGCGGTTTTCATCATTGACGCGAATACGGCTGCGATTACGGACTGCAACCCTGCCGCTACAGAGATATTCGGCTACAGCCGCGAAGATATGTTAGGCAGGGCGACTGAGTTCATCCACGTTGATCAGGCAGCACTTGTTGCATTTCGCAAGCACTTGTTCCCCGCCGTGGCAGAGAAAGGGTTTCTATTCCTGTCCGAGTTCGAGATGAAGCGGAAAGATGGTACGATCTTTCCAACCGAGCACACCGTGATGCCACTGGAAGACGAACAGAGCAAGCGCATCGGCTGGGTGAGCGTCGTGCGCGACATCACCCAGCGCAAGCAGGCAGAGGCAGCGCTGCGTGAGAGTGAGAAACGCTTGAAAGAGGCCCAGCGCATTGCGCTGATCGGTAATTGGGAATTAGACCTGGTTAATAACAATCTGGTCTGGTCAGATGAGATTTATCACATCTTCGAAATCGATCCACCGAAGTTCGGCGGCACGTATACGTCTTTTCTTGAGGCCATTCATCCGGCCGACCGCGAGATGGTTGACCGGGCTTACACTGCTTCCCTTCAAACTCACAATCCCTATGAGATTGACCACCGGCTGCTCATGCCGGATGGCCGCGTAAAGTATGTACTCGAACGCTGTGAAAGCTTCTATGCTGTTGATGGTCATGCGCTGCACTCGGTGGGAACGGTTCAAGATATTACCGAACGCAAGCGGGCAGAGGAAGCGCTGCTCAGCCTTGAACGATCGATTGACCAATCAATCGGGGGAATTGCCCGGGCCGACATGAATGGAATGGTCGTCTTTGCCAACAAAGCCTGGGCAAGAATGCACGATTATGAGGTTAGTGAAATCATCGGCAAACCGCTGAGCATTTTTCATACCCAGGAGCAGATGACATCCGAAGTTAATCCGTTTAATAAGAATGTGATAGAGTACGGAGCCAGTGCCGCCGAAATTGGGCATGCCCGCAAAGATGGGACAACTTTTTTTACGTGGATGGAAGCAACGGCGGTTAAAGATAGCCAACAACAAACCATCGAAATAATTGCTTCTGCCATCGACATCACCGAGCGCAAACGCGCGGAACAAGCCTTGCGCGAGAGCGAAGAAAAATACCGCCGGCTGTTTGACAATGCCCCGCTGGGCGTCTTTCAGGCTACCCTTGAAGGGCAAGTCATTTCGACCAATCCGGCCTTCGCGCACATGCTGGGTTACGACTCGCCCGAAGATGCCAGGAAAAGCATCCAGGACGTGGCCACCGAGCTATTTGCGGATCCAAACCGCCGGGCCGAAATCATCCGATTGATAGCCGACAATCCCAATTTAAGAACCTTCGAAAATGTCTACCGCCGCAAAAATGGCAGCACCTTTATTGGCCAGCTCAATGTGACGCCCGTCAGGGATGGCGCTGGCCGGATTTTGCGCACCGAAGGTATGATCGAAGATATCACCGAACGCAAACACGCCGAAGCCAAAATCCTGGCGGCCCTGGAAGAAAAAGAGACCCTGCTGCGCGAAGTACATCATCGCGTCAAGAACAACCTGCAGGCCATGATTGCCTTGATAGACATGCAGGCTGGTCTGATACCGGATAATGCCACCCGGCAGTTCTTGAAAGAATTGGAAGGGCAAGCGCGCACCATGGCGCTGGTCTACGAACAGCTGTACCAATCCGTCAACCTGGCGCGCGTACAAATGGGCCCATATCTTCAGCAGCTGACTTACTATATTTCCGAAACATTTGGCAGCCAGCGCATGGTTCAACCGACCCTGGATATAGGGTCGGTTGAACTCGATGTGGCACAGGCCATGCCCTGTGGGTTGATCGTCAACGAACTGTTTACCAACATCATCAAGCACGCTTTCCCACCAAGATTCCAGGGGCAGCCATTGGTGCAAATTGCCTTGCTGTTGGATGGCGAGACCTATCATCTAACAGTTGCAGATAACGGAGTGGGACTGCCGCCTGGTTACGAATGGCAGGCCAGCCGGTCTTTGGGATTACGTCTCGTCAACTTGTGGGCTACTCATCAATTGGGCGGCACACTGAATGTCAGCGGCGATCCGGGTACGACTTATAGCATCACTTTTCCGAAGTAACATGAGGCAAGCATGAAAACCGCTCGCATTCTGATCGTCGAGGATGACGCCATCCTGATCAATCATCTGGAACAGACGCTCATTCAAATTGGCTACCAGGTTTCAGGCCTGGCGGCCACCGGCGAAACCGCCGTCGAAATGGCGCTAGCCCAAAAACCAGACGCCATCCTGATGGATATCCGCCTGCGCAGCGCGATGACGGGCATTCAGGCTGCCGCAGAAATTCACCGCCAGCTCGACACACCAATCATTTATTTGACGGCTTACACCGACGATGAGTTGTTACAGCAGGCCAAACTTACCGATGCCTACGCTTACCTGGCCAAGCCCGTGCGCGACCGTGAACTGCGCGCCAGCCTGGAAATGGCGCTGTACAAGCACGCCTCTGAACAACGCCTGCAACATCTCAATCAAATTTTGCGTGCAGTCCGCGACGTCAATAAATTAATCACGCATGAGCCTGACACGCAGCGCCTGCTGGACCAGGCCTGCCAAATCCTCTTACATGCGCACAGCTACCAGTTTGTCTGGATTGGTCAATCGGTGGGCGACCGGCTTAAACCTCTTGCTCATGCCGGCGACGGCCAAAACCTTCTCACGCAAATTGTGGCAAGCGCCACGCCTGAACAAGGCATGAAACTGCCCGGCACAGAAGCGGCCCGCACCAGGCGCGTGGTGGTTTGCCATGATATGCTCCATGATGAACGCTATGCGCCCTGGCGCGCGGAGATCGAACAGGTACATTTTGCCAGTACGGTCGCCATTCCTATTTCCCACGAGCAGAGCTTGTTTGGCGTGTTGAGCGTCTATTCCGACCAGACCAATATTTTCGGCCCTGAAGAACTGGATTTACTGCTGGAATTGGCGGGCGATATCGCCTTTGGCTTGAAAGCGATCGAAAGGGAATCTGAACGCAAGCGCACAGAAGAAGAGTTACTCAAATTCAAACTCGGCATCGAACGCTCGGCGGACGCGATCTTTATGACGGATCCGCAAGGCGTGATTTTGTACACCAATCCAGCATTTGAACGAATTTACGGCTACAACCAATCGGATACCATTGGACAAACGCCGAATATTTTGAAATCCGGCATTGTATCGGCAAACATATATCAACAGTTCTGGATGACACTTCTCAACAAAGAGGTCGTTGCCGGGGAAATTATCAACAAAACCAAAGACGGCCGGCTCATCGCCATCGAGGGTTCCAACAATCCAATTCTGGATACAGTGGGCAATATCATCGGATTCTTGGGAATGCATCGTGACGTTAGCGAGCGCAAACAGGCAGAACGGGCCATCGGTGAAAGCGAAGAACGCTTCCGTATGCTGCTCCAGGATGTCCAATCAGTCTCGGTACAGGGCTACAACATGGATGGCACAACGCAGTACTGGAATAAAGCCTCCGAGAATCTGTATGGATATAGCATGCAAGAAGCCATCGGAAAGAACCTGATCGACCTTATCATTCCAGCGGATATGAAGGAGGCTGTCAGAAAAGCCGTTTCGTATATGGTGGAGAGCGGTCAACCTAGCCCAGCCGCAGAATTAACCCTCATAAAAAAGGATGGTTCCCCCGTCACGGTGTATTCAAGCCATGCGATCGTGAAAGGATCCGGGGGAGTGCCTGAATTATTTTGCATCGATATTGACCTGAGCGCGCGCAAGCAGGCGGAACAAGCCATCCGTGAAAGCGAAGAACGCTTTCGCGTGGTTGTCCAAACCGCCAACGATGCGGTCATCACTTTGGATAACCACGGCCTGATTGTTTCCTGGAACATGGCGGCTGAAACTATCTTCGGTTTTTCGGCTGACGAAGCACTTGGTATGCCGGTTAGCCGGATAACGCCTGAACGCTTCCGCGCGCAACAGCGTTACGCCGCTGACCCTACGTTTGAAAATAACGAGCGGCGACTTTCGGGCAGGATAATTGAAGCCGCCGGATTGACAAAAGACGGCCGGGAATTCCCATTCGAAATGTCACTCGCCGAGTGGAAGACTCAGAAGGACACTTTTTTTACAGCACTCATTCGCGATGTCAGCGAGCGCAAACGGGCCGAGAAAAAATTACGCGAGAGCACGGAACGTTTGCAGGAGGCCCAGCGCATCGCGCTAATTGGAAACTGGGAATTGGATCTTGAAAATAACAATCTGACCTGGTCAGAGCAGATTTACCGCATCTTCGAAATCGATCCTGTGAAATTTGGCGCATCATATCCGGCTTTTCTTGACGCCATTCATCCAACTGATCGCGAGGCAGTCGACCGGGCCTACACATCTTCGCTTGAAACCCGCAACCCTTATGAGATCGACCACCGGCTGCTCATGCCTGATGGCCGGGTAAAGTATGTCCACGAACGCTGTGAAACCTTTTATGATGTGGATGGACATCCGATCCGCTCGGTTGGAACCGTACAAGATATTACGGAGCGACAGAAAGCGGAACAAGCCATTCGTGAAAGCGAGCAACGATTCTCGACCATCTTTCACGCCAGCCCTATTCCCATTCTTATCATTCGCGTGGCAGACGGAAAGTTCGTCGATGTCAACGGAGCCTTCCAAAGTATGTCCGGCTACGAAAAAGAAGAAGTCATCGGGCTTTCCGCGCCTGACTTGAAGCAATGGGTCAACCCGGATGACCTGCG
>CAIMZS010000649.1 GCA_903846015.1 uncultured Anaerolineae bacterium
AATTGTGGTTTTTTGCGCCTTATTTGGGCGAAAAACACGACATTTCGGACTTCTGAAAAATTCAATTTCTGAAGTAAATCAGAACCCCTTATTCGCGGTACTGCTGTTTTACTTTGCCACCCAGCCGCAGTCAACAAGCAGATCGGTACCCGTAATAAATGAAGCCGCATCGCTGGCAAGGAAATAAACCGCTTCCGCGATCTCCATCGGATCAGCCCAACGATTGAATGCCTGTTCGGCTTCCCTGACCTTTTTGACTTCATCAAACGATTTCATGGTGCGGTTGGCTTCCAGGGTGATATCGCTGCGCAGCATGGGAGTGTCCACCGAGCCGGGGCTGACGGAATTCACCCTGATATTCCATTTGGAAACTTCCCAGGCCAACGCCCGGGTAAGTGACAGGATAGCTCCCTTTGTGGCACCGTAGACTACATGCTCCGTCTGGCCCACATGCCCCGAGACCGAAGCCATATTGACGATTGAACCCGAGTTCTTCGCCTTCATTAACGGAAGAACATATTTGCACAGCAGGAAAGTCCCGCCCAGGTTTACATTAACTACGCGCATAAAATCAGCCCACTCGATCTCATCAAACGGCCGCACCAGCACAATCCCGGCGTTATTGATCAACACATCCACGCCGCCGTATTGGGTTGCCACCTGCTCAACCGCCGCGCTGACCATGGCCTCGACTGCCACATCGCAAGCGATGAAGACAGCCTCTCCGCCCTCAGCACGGATCTCCTGTTCAGTCTTCTGTCCTTCTACTTCATTTATATCCAACATGCCAACGCAATAACCCTTTCGAGCAAACATTATCGCGCAAGCTTTTCCGATACCGGTCGCGGTACCGGTAATCAAGACCACCTTTTTCCCGTTCATTTCCAGCCTCGCGGGATATTCAGCATTTTCCTGGCCTGGTCCGGGGTGGCAATCGGGCGGCCAAGCGAGCGGGCCGTCTCTGCCAATTCAGCTACCAGTTCATGACAGCTGGCAAGTTCGCCATTGCGGTTGTAGGGGTAATCTTCTGTGCCCACACGGACATGATCCCCCATTAAGATGGCAGCAGTGGCAATATCGATTTGCTCCCTGCCCATGATACTGACATTAATGGCGCAGCCTTCCGGCATCATTTTCCTGCGATAAAGATATTCTTCGATCGTGGGTGGCGACCAGGTGCCGCCGGGCCAGCCAAAGAATAAGGTGGTAATGTAAGGTTTGTCCAGCAAACCTTTGTTAATCAAATAATTCAAATTCCAGATGGAGCCGGTATGCCAGACTTCAAATTCCGGGGCGACCCCGTACTGGCGGCACAACAGCGCGTATTGTTCAAGCTCCTGGCGGGGGTGTAAAACCAGGCATTCCGTTTCTGCAAAGGCTTCATCGTGATGGTTGAGAATGATCGAAATCATTTCTCCATGCTGCTGGTAGACTTCATCCCTGTCTGGAATAGGCAGGCTGGACATGCCCAGTTGAATGACGATATCTGTTTTGGCTTGTACCGCAGCGATGGTTTCTTTCCAGAGCATTTCTGCATGCGTATGCAAAACCGAAGCGCCAGCCTGCCGGCACAACAGGGCTTCATCCGCAATGGCCTCAGGTGTCTTGGGATAATCGACTTCATGCGGATTTAGCCAGCAAATATTGGGGGTTGCAATAATAACGAGGGGTTCCATGCTAGACTCCTTCCTGGGTATTTATGGCTTCCATCTGATTGGATTTTAACGAATGATAAGCGCTGGCGCAGGCAGCAATGGCATAATAAGTGTCAACTAACCTGACCGGTGGTTCGGCATCATTAATCACAGCTTCAATAAATTGGCTCACACCCAGGGCAATCGAATCTGTTTTCCAATTTACCGGGTTATAAAGAACATCCTTGAGCGGCTGCGGACTATAGTCCTGCGCATGAGTGTAATACAGGGAGGGCGGGTTCAGAATTTGATCAATAATGACCGAGCCTTTGCTGCCGTGTACTTCCAACCGCTCCGTCCAGGGGGCCTGAACGGTAAAACTGAATTCAAGATTAAACTGAGCACCATTTTTGAGTCTACCAAAGATGATGGCATTATCTTCCACTTCACTGCCGGGGACGATCTGGTTGGCATAAGCCTTCAGTTCTGCAATATCTCCAAATAACCAGCGCAGCAAATAAAAAGAATGCGGGGCAGCATCCATTATCACACCGCCTCCCGAGCCTTCCTTCCTGCCTTTCCAGCTATTCGGGTCCACCATCCGGTAGATTTCAGTTCCGGCAATCAATGTGCGGATGAGGTAAATTTCGCCAAGCGTGCCCGCCTCCAGCATCTTTTGGATTTCCAGATACGCTTTTACAAAACGGGTATTTTCGGCAACCATGAATTTGACAGCCTGCTTTTTGGCAATATTGATCAGATCCAGCCCATCTTCGGGATGGATGGTCATGGGTTTTTCCATCAAAACATGTTTTCCGGCTAACAGGGCCGCCTTGCAGACCGGATAATGCAAATCATGCGGAAGGATGATATCGACCATATCGATATTTTTGTCTGCCAGAAGATCTTCGTAACGCGTGTAAACCCTGGCGCCATATTTTGCGGCGCGCTGTTGGGCCCGTTGTTCGTTAATGTCACAGATCGCGACGATTTCCGCGCTGTTACGCGCCTGTTCAAACCCGACTTCATGCGCGGCAGATATGATGCCCAACCCAATAATTCCTATACGTAATTTCTGTGTCATCATGCTCCCTTTAATAGTGGATCAACCCTGTACCATGCGTATCTCTTTGGATAATTGGTTGATGCGCTCGGGTTTGCCATCTGTGACGATATAGGTTTCTTCGTCCCCAATATTTTCACCGCTCGCCAACATGGAGTACAGTTCCACGTTGACCACCATGCCGGGCTTCAACTTCATCGTGTTTTTCCGGTCACACCACACTTCCTCGGTTTGCAACCCGATGGTATGCCCGATATGGGTGAAATTCGGCTGCAGACCGTTTTGGAGGTAAAGCGCTTCCGCCTGGGCGCATAACTCCCTTATCTCCGCGCCAGGAACAAGCGCATTCCCGATCGTCTCTACAATTTCACACATCACCGTGTGAAGCTGCTGCATCTTTTCCGGAATCTGCCCGACATACAGCATCCTGCGGATATCCGAAGCATAACCGTACAGTACGGCGCCGAGATCAACGATTACCAATCGATCGCCTTCCAATACTTCATTTATTTCCACCTCAGGATTGGATGCGCCAAAAGAAATGGTGCAGTGCCCAATACCGCTGGCGCCGTTGATGATCATCCTGGACTTGGCAGCCGAGATTAAAGCGCTGCGGCGCAAGCCTGGCTTGATCAGCGGGAGAAGGTCGACGAGTGTTTGTTCATCAATCTGGCAGCTTTTCCGCAAAAGTTCCAATTCTGCCGGGCTTTTGATCAGACGAAGCTGGTCAAAAATTTCATCGACAACCGTCAATTGGACTGGCGACAGCCAATCTTGAATCGAGGTGGTAAGCTGAAACTCGCAGATGGATTCAATCCCGAGGTTTTTCCCTACGCCCAATTCTCTCTGCAGTAATTCGCGCAAACAGATCAGGGCGAAATCTCTATTGACATGCTTGATGAGATGATCCACGCCCAAATCAATATCGAGCAATGAATATTCCCAGGCAATTAAAAATTTTTCACCTTTTTTATTAATATATGCAAAAAATGGATAATGGTTGCGAATGGCAAACAAAATTGGATTCCCGCTGCTTGGCAGGCAGGGATAGCCGGTAAGATAGGCAACATTCTCTGGAGAAGTTACCAATAGCCCATCGACGCCGGCAGAGTCCATCAATTCCATCAATCTAGTGAGATTAAATCCGGGCGGATAAAACTTAACGTTCATCGCAGCTCCTGAACACGCATATTTACTTATGAGGTATGTCTCCGTGTCAGAAGATGCCCCAGAAAGTTCAGAACAAAGGTTTTTTGCAGTGTTTTGGGTGTATTCCACACACCCAAAACACTACTTGATGGGCAAACCATCGAGTAGTGTTTGCCTGCAAGCCATAGAACTGGGGCACCTCAGAACCTACCCAACGGGCCGAAGAACGAATTATCGCTTCCGCGCCAGCGCGCGTTTTGCCGCCTGAACGATGTCTTCGACTGCCAGGCCGCAGGCATCCATAAGACTCTCGGTATCCAGGCCAGTTTTGGCGAAAGTATCATTCAGTCCAACCGGCTCAATTGGGACAGGATAGTTAAAAGACAGGGTTTCTGCGACCGCGCCAGCCAGACCGCCAACAATCGAATGTTCCTCAGCGGTGACGATGGCACCTGTTTCCCGGGCGGCCTGAATGAGCAGTTGGCTGTCGACCGGCTTGATAGTGGCCAGGGAAATCAGACGCGCATTAATGTTTTGTTCCGCCAGCAGCTCAGCAGCCAGCTTGCAGCGGCCCATCATGCTGCCAGTACCCACCAGGGTTACATCCGAGCCATCACGCAGTACGACACCTCTGCCAACCTGGGGCACATGCTGCGCATTGAAAACATCGCCCACTGATGCGCGGCTGATACGCATATAAACCGGGCCGGAGTATTCGGCAATGGCGGCAACCATACCGGCGACTTCAATATTATCGGCAGGGGCGATCACCGCCATGTTGGGAATCGAGCGCATGACAGCCATATCATTGACGGCAAAGTGGGTCGGGCCATCCTTGTAATCAGAAATACCAGCATAACCGCCCACCAGTTTCACATTGGCATTGGCATAACCAACGCAGGTGCGAATCTGTTCACAAGCCCGCAGGGTCAACAATGCCGCGAAAGTGTTGACAAAGGGAATTTTTCCTGCCAGGGCCAAGCCGACGGCCACATCAACCATCGAGGCCTCGGTAACGCCCATGTTGAAGAAGCGTTCAGGAAAGCGTTTGGCGAAGTAGGAGGTAAAGGTCGATGACGAAACATCCGCATCTAAAACCACCACCGCCGGATTGATAGCGCCATATTCAGCCAGCGCAAGACCATAAGCCTGGCGCTGGTGAGCATCGTTCAGGTGAATTTGTGCGTTCATTTAGCACCTCCGATCTGGGCAAGTTCAAGCCGGGCGGCCTGGTATTGAGCCGGGTTTGGCACAGCTCCATGCCAGGCAGAGGTATTTTCCATGAAAGAAACACCTTTACCCTTGGTGGTGTGCGCCAGGATAACCACTGGCTTGCTGTGAATTTCCAGCGATGTATCCAACGCATCCAGCACCTGGCGGATGTTGTGCCCATTGATCTCGAGCACCTGAAAACCGAAAGCTTGCCATTTTTCGATAATCGGTTCCAAGGGCATGATATCGCTGCCGCTGC
>CAIMZS010000650.1 GCA_903846015.1 uncultured Anaerolineae bacterium
ATTCGCTAAATAAAACCGAATTCATTCGCTGGTTTTACCCATTCGGACGCATCTGAATATAATATTCGAATAAGCCAGGATATCTATGGAATGAGCGGAGTGGGCATCACCCAATAAGGCAGAGCGATTCAGGCTATAATATTGGTGTGAGCCTAATTTCTTATCACATTAATACAAGGAGATTGACATGGCAGCAGCATTAGTTGGGATGTTTGTTGGCTTCGTGGCATGGTTCATCCTGCGGTATATTTTGACATCGTTCTATACGGTTGATCAAAATGAGCGGGCGGTGAAAACCATCTTTGGTCGAGCAGAACGGGTAGGGGATGCGATGACCGCCGATTCTCCATTGGGTGAAACCCTGACGGAAGAGCATAAACAACGCTACAATTATCCACAGGTACGTGTTATTCAACCTGGTGGGCCCTATTTCAAATGGCCGTGGGAAAAAGTATATAAAGTGTCCATCGCCACTCAAACCATCAACATGGCAATAGATAGTGAGGACCCGCGTGCAAACATGGGTGGGACCATCCTGGAAGCGGTCACCAAAGACCAGTTAAATACCGGGCTTACCGGTCAGATTCGTTACCGAGCAGCAGAAAACAACCTGTATGCATACTTATTTGGGGTTAAACGGCCCATTTTGCACGTGATGGGGTATTTCGTATCGGTGTTGCGCGAACGTATCGCCAGCTTTGAAGCACCGCAGCCAGACGCAGCCCGCGGAGAGGAAATGAGCATCGTCACTGGCGTTTCGATCAATGACTTGCGTAAAAATCTGCGCGATTTGAACGAACATATGGAACGCGAATGTGCTTCTTCGGCAGCTCGTTATGGGATCATTCTGGATGCTTCACTCATTACAGGCATCGATCCACCTCCAGATGTAGAATCTGCCCTGGCAGCCATCAATACAGCACACAATCAGATATCGTCAGATATTAGCCTGGCACAAGCCTCTGCCGACCAAAAGATCGTTCAATCAAGACGAGCGGTGGAAATAGAAACATTGAACGCCCAGGCAGAAGTGGAGCCGCTGACCGCACTGGCAGATCAGCTCTATACCCTTCAAAGAAGTGGGCCGGATGCATTACAGGCATATTTGCGCAATGTACGCTTGCGCCTGTACACTCATGCTCAACAAATTATCCGGGAGGTGCGCTAATGGATGCTATTATTCCCTTCTTTACAGGGGCGTTCATAACCTTTATCGGTATGTGGTTTGTAATGCCGATCGCGTTATTCTGTCTTCGGCTGGCGGGGTTGTACACTATCGTTGATGAAGGCACCTGCCAGGTATTTATCCTCTTTGGGCGCGTGGCCGGGATACTCTCAGAACCGGGCATTCACATTTTGCCGCTGAAACTTGGCCCAAGCGCCTTTTTGGTAAACTGGCTGGGCAGCCGCAAAGTGCTGGATATGCGCCTGGATCAACAGTATTTGCGCAGCAACCCGGTCAACTCAGAAGAAGGTGCGCCAATGGGTGTTGGCATCTGGTATGAGATGTATATCAGCGAACCAGTATCTTACTTGTTCAAAAATGCAGATCCACGTGGTTCACTCGCTGCAAATGTGAGCAACGCAGTTGTACGCTCGCTCAGCAACATGCCACTGGAACAAATGCTGATCAACCGCCACGGGATGAGCCGAATGGTGCGCGAAGATGTAACACCGCGATCACACGAATGGGGATACAAGCTGGGTTCGGTGTATATTCGCAAGGTACATTTTAGGGATACTGGAATGACTCAGCAAATCGAGGCAAAGGTGGTGAACCGTTTGCGCCAGGTTACATCAGCGATCAAGCAGGATGGGGCAAACCAGGTAAACATCATCACCAGCACAGCCGAACGGCAGGCAGCCATTGAATTTGCAAAAGCTGGAGCAATAAGACCGCGCATCGTTGGACAAGCAATGCAAGCAATCACTGCCGACAGCGAAGTGGCCGCCGCCGTATTTGAAATCCTGGAAACGCAAAAGATCCTGGAAAGCAAGGGAGCATTAACCCTGGTTCCGCAGCGTAATGAGTTATTAAATCAACTTCTGGCAGCCGGCAAGAATAGGTAAAAGGGTTTAGCAGCAGGAATACAAAACATATTCGGCGATATGGCGATTAATGCATAACAACTAAAAATAGCCTTTCGAACAGATAAATTGCAGTTTACAATTTTGCAAGGATAGTACTGAAGGGCTACAAAAGTGATATTATGTATTTGAAATATTGTAACGAAAAGGCAAAGCCGGTGAAAATCGGCGACGCAAAGCCACGGGTCTAAAGCCGGTAAACCCCGGAAATGATCGCCAGGCTGCCGAATTCAAGACAAATTGCAGGACGTCTTGCAGGCCTGGCATAAAAATCAGGCCTGTTTGTTTTTCTCAGTAAGACGGAGGTCGCCATGAAAACACAAAGATTAAGCCAAGTCCCTCGCATATTGATAATTGTTTTGATGTTTGCGCTGTTATTAACTCTGACTGGCGGTATGCCGGCAGCAGCGACAGCCCCCAAACAATCATCCTATATCATCCAGGCAACAAATACTGAACTGGCTGAACAACTGGTAAGCAAACATGGCGGCTCGATCACCTCACGCCTGGATATTATCCATGCCGTTGGCGCCAACCTCTCAGACGAAAGCGTCAAACAGCTGCGGCTGGAGAAGGGTATCCTTGCCATCACTCCTAACAGCGCTGTAAACTCGAGTGACAATGGCAAGGACAAGAGCAAGGACAATGGCAATGGCAATGACAAGGAAAAAAAGTTCAGGGCCACTAAAAACGCACAAAACGTCCCTTCTACCGATTATCCGAATGTGGTGGGGGCCGATATTGTTTGGGGAGAAGGCACCATCGGTTCTGGCATCGCAGTGGCTGTGCTCGATACTGGTCTCGGTGACCTGCCAAGCCTGACCCAAACGGTGAAAAACAAATCCGGGCGCATCGTGGCCTGGAAGGATTTTATTGACAACAGCAAAAAGCCCATCGACCCGAATGGTCATGGCTCGCATGTGGCTGGGATTATCGCCAACAGCGAAAAGGGTACGGACGGAGAATGGAATGGCATCGCTCCAGGCGTCAACCTGGTGGGTGTTCGTGTACTGGATGAAAGCGGCGCTGGATCATACGAAAGCGTCATATCCGGTTTGCAATGGGTTATTGAGAACAAATCACGTTACAACATCCGTGTGGTCAACCTCTCGCTGGTTTCACAAGTTCAATCGCCTTACTGGGCAGATCCTCTTAACCAGGCAGTGACCCAGGCATGGGCCAGTGGCTTGACCGTGATCGTTGCGGCTGGAAATAGCGGCCCACAGGCCATGAGCATCTCAGTACCAGGGAATAACCCCTACGTTGTCACGGTAGGCGCTTTTACCGATAACTTTACACCCGCGGATTGGAGCGACGACTATATTGCCCCGTTCTCATCGGCTGGCCCTACCCTGGATGGCTTTTCCAAACCAGACGTAGTGGCCCCAGGGGCACACATGTTATCGCCCATCCCCGCCAACTCGTTCCTGACAAAAGAGTACCCGAGCAACCAGCTTAGCGACAATTACTTCAGCCTGGCCGGTACATCGCAAGCCACCGCAGTTATATCCGGCATCGCAGCCCTGGTCATTTCGAACAACCCTCATCTCACTCCTGACCAGGTCAAGAATCGCCTGACCTCAACAGCTTACCCGTGGATCGATAACTCCGGAGATGTTGCACTGTACAGCATGTGGCAGCAAGGCGCAGGCCGCGCCAGTGCTCCAGAAGCCGTCTTCTCAGACTCTACTGATGCTTCCAACCAGGGAATGGACATTCGTTCCGACCTTACTGGTAAAATCCACTACGAAGGTTTCGCTTACTACGATGAAACCACCGGCACTTACCGACTGCGCGCTCCCTTCGATGAATGGGCTGGTGGATATGGCACGTGGGATGGCAAGTACGGCGTGTGGTCCGGCAAGTACGGTGTATGGTCTGGCAAGTACGGCGTGTGGTCTGGCAAGTACGGTGTATGGTCTGGCAAGTACGGCGTGTGGTCTGGCAAGTACGGCGTGTGGTCTGGCAAGTACGGCGTGTGGTCTGGCAAGTATGGTGTGTGGTCCGGAAAATACGGTGTATGGTCCGGGGGCTACAGCGTGTGGTCTGGAAAGTACGGCGTATGGTCTGGATCTGAAGATATAAGTGGCTCACTGATCGCTGATCCCACCTTCATCGCCAATTTCGCAGCAGGTTTGAGCCCGGACGCATCCATCTCGAACGCAACAACATCCTTCTTCACAGAGGATCCCAACCCCTAAACGTTGAAACTAACAAAAAATGTCCCTGGCAAGATTTTGCCGGGGACATTTTTATTTTATCAATACCCTGGTCTTACAGGGATCGGCACACAGCACATAAAGCAGAACAACTTTTCCACGGCACGCTTTCTGGGTATTCAGAAATCAGCGTGGTAATGACACCCAAATCATATGATATGCAAATAATAAAGGTTTTTGGCCGATTTATTTAAAAATAGTTGTCAACAATTATTAGACATCGCTCATGGCCTTGTACATCGCCGCCAAAACCCACTTCAGTTATCCCCCAGAATTTTCCTGTTTTTTCGCTTAGCGGATCACCCTGACAGCCACCCCAATATCAAGAGCTTCACGAATTACGTTTTCTGGCATTCCCAGCAGTGCTAATCGCGTAACAACCTTGGAAAATTGACAGCCGAAATGACAGCACCAGGCAAGGACTCCAGCACTTTTTTTGCCCCAACTTCATCATTGAGCAAAGCCAGAACGGCAGAAGCATCCAGCACAACTCTATTCATGGACCGCTACTTCTCTACGCGCCTGGATCAAATCATCAACCAGCGAAGTTCCTTTGGGAACATATTTTTTGACTGATTGCTGGACCATGACAACGGCCTGGTTAAGAGGAACCATCCGGATGGTTCCATTTTCGAGTTGTAAAACGATTTCATCTCCCGTCTTGATCTGTAGTTCTTTCCGTAATTGGGGAGGAAGTACGAACCTGCCACCTGAGTGTACTTGAACTCGGTATTCCATTTGAGCCACCTTTCTAAATTGAACCATATAAATTCAATATACCACTTTCGTGAGAAGTGGCAGGTAACGCCGCAAAACGGTTAGATCAGAATGTTCCATCAATTTTTGCAGGGCAAAGATGATTACAGAATACAGCATATTGGATCTTAAATCTCATTACCAAGGCTTAGGTTATGCCACCGAAACAATAAAAAAGCGTCCGGAAAACTTGACGCATTTTTATTGGCCGAGATATTTCAAAAAATAGTTTGGGAGCTATTCACCCGGCCCTATTGCGGGTTTCAAGCCAGTAATTGGCGAAGATATTGCTTCTGTTTCATCTACCCCAAATTTTAGAAAGATACCTGAATCTTACTTTTTGAGATCCAACTGCATTTTAATTATTTCCAGCTTTTGAAGATCCAGCCTGGCCCCGAGCTGCTCAAGCAATTTGCGCGCCAGGAGAAGGCAGGATTTTGCCAGCAAACGATTCGATTCGGCTGATGCAATCCTCGCCAGGCTAACCAGTAAGCGCCCACGTTCCAAACGGTTACCGGCTGCATCGAAAATGACTTCAGCTTCATGACAAAGTTTCTTGGCAGTCGATAAATCATTGGAGGCCAGCGCAATATCACCCAGCAAACGCAAGGCGCGACCCTTGTCCTCGGTCTGGGCATCTCCACCAACCCGTTGAAGCATTTCAAGCGCAGCATTACCATACTGCGCCGCCTTGGGAAGGTTGTTCATTCCCAGGAAAATGGTACCCAAGTTGACATAGACATCTACCAGGTATTCCTGATCATCAAGGCTTTTAAAGATCTCCTCGCTGCGGAGGCTATACTCAAGCGCAGAAGGCCAATCTCCCAGAGCAATAAATAGCTTGCAAAGGTGATGGTTACTGAGAGCAATGTTGTAATTGAGACCAAGCTGCTGAGCACGATTCCAAGCTTCCTTCAAATATTGGCGAGCCTCATCCGGGTAGCCACGATCAATTTGCAGTAATCCCAGATTGTTGTTTAGTTCAATAATGGCTTCCACATCGCCCAGATTGGATTGAAGCTCAGCACTGCGCTTGAAGTCGACCAGAGCTTCATCCCAAAAACCACGCTTCCAACCAAGCAGGCCCAAATTGTTGTGAGAACGAGCCACGCCAAGAATATCGCCGATTTCCTGTCGAATAGCCAGGCTTTTGGCAGCAAAATCGCTGGCTTCTTTCAGCCGATCCTTTTGATAATACACCCCGCCCATACGATTGTAGATGGATGAAACAACATCCAGGCGGGTAGTTTTCTCAGCCAACCCCTGAGCGTGCTTGAGGTATTTTTCGGCATCATCCAATTTACCTCGCCGGAAGTAAATCCAGCCAGTATCATTTAAGATTTGAGACATCTCGGCTGGTGAATCAACCCTGGCCTGAAGCAGAGTCTTTCTAGCCAGGTCCAGGCACTCCAGCGCCCGATCGTAATCACCCTGGCGCTCGTAAGTCATGCCGATTTTACGCTGCAAACCGCAGATATTTTCTGTATAGTTATTTGCTTCGGCAGCGATGTCGTGAACGGCCAATTCATAAGCTGTGCGCGTGGCAGGATAATCCCCCGCAAGAGCAAAAGCATCGCCTAAACCGCTATGAACCTGAAGGGCCTGGAAGGCGGTATGGGGTGTATCGGTCAGCAAACTGGCGGCATCTTCAAAATATTTTTGAGCTTGAGCAGTGTTGTAGTTTCGCCCGGATTTTTGTCCAGCAAGTATCAGGTAATACAAAGCGCGCTCTTTACGATCGCTCCAGAAATAATGGCGGGCAAGAACGTCGATTTGATTTTCGATATGATCAGCAGAGAGCTTTTCGATAACATCTGCCACCACACCATGCAATTCTTTGCGTTCGCGTTTCAACAATGTGCTGTAAATTGTATCTGATACGAGAACATGCTTAAACATATACTCACCACCCGGTGATCTATCCGGAAGGATGAATTCACGATCAAGCAGAATTGTAAAAGAGTCGATCACTTCATCACTGGTCAAACCTGGCAGACATTCGATCACCACAGCGGATGTAAAAGCCCGACCGATGACACTCGCCACTTTGAGAACATGGCGTTGAACCAATTCGAGGTGATCAAAACGAGTCAGGATCAAGCCTTCGAGAGTGTCTGGAACACCCAGGGTAGCCAGATCAACTTGTTCAACAAGCTGCCAGTGACCATCTGAGCGATGGAGCAGCTGACGATCCATGAGCATGCGCAAGATTTCTTCGAGATAGAGCGGGATACCAGACGCCCGTTGCACGATATGATTGCGCAGCGTCTCGGGCATATTCTGAATTGCAAGCAGCTGTGAAAGCAAGCGATCGGCTTGATCTGGCGATAGACTCTTTAGCGAAAGATCCGTAAAACGCAAGCGTAATTGATCACTGGCCTTCTTGGCAATTTCTGCCAGTTTATCATCAACAAAAGATCGTGAAACAGCCACAATCACAATCGGATGCTTTAAGAGGATTTCGATAAGAAAATCCAGCAATTCCAAAGAACCAGAATCCGCCCAATGCAAGTCTTCCAGTATCAAAACAATGGGTTTTTGGTGAGCTTCTGCCAAAATAAATTCACGCATCACCAAAAATATTTGCTGGCGGAGTTGATCCGCAGCCAGGTATTCGATACGTTTTGCCGCACCGGGATTCGAAAGCGGAAGCGAGAGTAAATGCTCAAGATATGGCAAAATATCATCGACGCGATCGGGCAAAACACTGCTGATGCGTTGAATCAGCCTGGTCTGACATTCAGTTTTTGGGGTATCTGCATCGGCTTCGAGCATTCGAAGCAAAACATCCTGAAAAATCCAGTAGGATACACCTTTACGATAAATAAGGCTGTAGCCTTCATGAACTTGAACCGGTAACTGAGATAAAAAGGATTTAAACTCAGAAATAAGTCGGCTCTTCCCAATTCCAGCCTCGCCGCTGACGGCCACAAAACGACCGGTCTTTTCACTAACCATGGCATTAACATTCTGACGCAGACGTTCAAGTTCGCCATCACGCCCAATCATGGGCGCATACAGACCCTCGATGCCGCGCACAGAACCTGGTTTGGTGCTTGCGCCGGTTACGCGATACGTTTGAACAGGTTGGCCAACTCCCTTTAGCTGGATTGGTGCCAGTGCCTCAAATTCAAACAAGGTGCGCACCTGGCGATAAACAACATCGCT
The DNA here is from genome assembly GCA_903846015.1 of uncultured Anaerolineae bacterium. GTDB lineage: Bacteria > Chloroflexota > Anaerolineae > Anaerolineales > Villigracilaceae > UBA5195. The sequence continues at coordinate 8,232 of CAIMZS010000650.1, forward strand.
GACCAGGATCGTATCTGATTCCGCTGCAGTTTCAATCCGGCTGGCCAGATTTACCACATCACCGATGGCGGTGTAATTCATCATCATGTTCGAACCAATACCACCGACAACAACGTTACCAGAATGCAGTCCAATATGGGCTTTAATTTCGGAGCCTATCCGTTTTTTCAACTGCTCACTGATCTTTTCGAGATCTGTTTTCATGTCAAGTGCTGCCCGGATGGCCAGTTCTGCGTTGTTTTCATGGGCAATGGGTGCACCAAAGAGAGCCATCAGGCCATCACCAGTAAATTTATCAACAATGCCATCGTATTTATAAACATCATTGGCAAACATTTTGGTGCACGTTTGAACAAGTTCGTATAATTCTTCGCTGTCTATTTTCTCAGAGAGATGGGTATAACCGGAAAGATCAACAAAAACCACGGTAACCTGACGACGCTGTCCCGCTGCCTCGAGGCCGGCCTGCCGAAATCGATCCAACAGGTCCGCGCCAATCAAAGCGCCAAACATGGTATTGGTTTCTGGCTCGACAACTGGTTCAATAGAATGCAGCATGCCAGTACCAAGAAGGCGCAGCCCGCAGTTTCCGCAGAAGCGCATATTGGCTGGATTGACAAAACCGCAGTTTCTACATTGGATGGACATTTGACGATCGACCTGTAATGAAAAGTAATGTGATAGCCCAGCTTCGCAAGCGAAGCGCCGCTGATTTACAAGGTAGCGGACGAGTAAACAAAGATACCCTAATTGTATTATACAACCGCCGCAGACAAGCCGGATGTTATTTACATTTGTGTAATATAAATAACATGAAATAAATCATCACCCCAACCACCTGACACAAGCAGTGTGATGACCACTTCTCTTATAGTTTACCCTATAGTAATGAGCTTGGGGTTTATTAAAATGGAAATTGCGGTGTGGCAAGTTTCACACCCATCCTGACCAGTCGTCTGCGAGTTCATCCCAATAATCGGTTTGTGCTCACAAACACTCTCACTCTATTCCCAGAATTGGCGCAACCTGTCTGCCTCGGCTTTTATTGTTCTTCCAACCAATCGAGCCAGGTGGCGCGAGCATTTTTAGGAATATGATCATAAGCCTGTTCCAGAGGGATGGCCCAAGCATGACATAATAATACTGCCAAAGCCAACCCATGCGATACGATTAAGATGGGTGCATCCGGATAATTACGAGATAATTCGATAATTACATCGACGACACGCTTTGACAAATCGATGAGAGACTCACCGCCTGGGGGATGTGATTCGCATGGATAACGCAAACGATTTGCCCATTCGCATGGGTATAACGCCGGTATATCAACCCCGAGCTTACCTTCCCATTCCCCCATGTTAATTTCACGCAAGCAGGGCTCGATCAGAACTGGCAAGTTCAGATTATGAGCAATTATCTGTGCTGTAACCCGCGCCCTGAGCAGGTCGCTGCTGTAAATAGCGGCGAAATATTGACCACCCAGTTCACTGGCAACCTGGGCTGCCTGAGCCAGCCCTACCGAATTTAGCGGCTGATCGGAATTTCCCTGCCAGCGACCTTGCACATTCCAATCCGTCTGTCCATGACGAACCAAACACAATCTTGTCATCCGTGATTATCCTTGCGGGACATCCCGCACTAATATTTTTTATTTTGATAAGCTGGTTTTGCTTCGCCAATCCCGGTAAGCGGCCATTTCAAGCATGGGAGGACGTTCGTGCTCAATAATCTCTTCAACATCCAGGTAATAGCCACCCGTTGCATGGCGAATGAGCTTCATCGATTTATTAACATCCTCAACCATCTGCTGACCATAGCGTTTTTCCAGCTTACGCAAAAAAGCCTGCAGGATAACGAAAGACATTTTGCTCAATGCTTCAAGAGTTTGATTATGATGGATGCGCTCGAGTAAATCCACCTGAGCGATGGATGAGAGCCCATGAATATCGAAAGCATCAATCAGCAAACCAGTTTCGACACCATAAGTGGAAAAAAAAGGTACCTGCTCAAGAAAAGAACGCCGGGCAGCATATTCACCGGATAAAGGCTGAACAACGCCAGAAAGCTCAGGATAGAACAAGTTGATCATTGGGCGGGCTGTCAGTTCGGTGACTCTCCCGCCACCTCCAGCTTCCATCTTGTTGCCAACCTTGAGCGGTCGGCGATAAAAACCTTTGACAAATTGGATACGCGGATTGAGCAGCAGTGGGCCAAGGATACCATATACAAAACGTGGGTGAATATTAACGATATCAGTATCAATCCAGGCCACAATATCACCGCGCGTTACAAGCAGGCTCTTCCACAAACCCTCACCCTTGCCGCTGCGCGGGCCAAGCTCAGGCAAGAGCTGCTGGTGAATAAAAACTGGCACTCCAAGATCACGAGCAATTTCACGGGTATGATCTGTCGAATTTGAATCAATCAAAATGATCTCGTCCAATAAAGGCACCGCGGTCATCAAGCTAGTCTTGATCGTCCTGATTACTTTTTCCACGGTATCTTCTTCATTGAGAGCAGGCAGGGCCACACTGATGGTGAGCCCATGACGCTCTTTAAGCTCCACAAGCTGCTTCAGGTCGGAAAATTCGTCTGCGTGAAAGGTGTTTTCGGCAAACCACTTATCAACCAGAATGGAAATAGCCTGGGTGCCTGTTGTTTCGTCGGGCAACAACTGATGCATGGGACGCCGGCTCTTTACAGCCAATACGCCTGTATTGGTGTTTTTCATAATGCTGTCGGCTACTGTTCCGAGTGATATGGGGCTATTAAGTGGCTGAGCGGTTGTACCCATGATGATCAGATTAAAATCAGGCGCTTTAGCAAGAATGGCTTGTACTGGATCGGCAGTCGTCAAAACATGTTTCTCAACCTCGGGAAGTTGTGAAAGAACGCGTTGTAGCCCTCGAAAAGGCGCATCTGTACGAGCATGCTTCTCATCGGGGGCATTCAGGTGAAGTGTTGTAAGTTTGGCTTCACGGAAACTAAGCCCCATGCGCAGAGCAAGTTCTGCATGTGGACCGCCCCGCAAAGGAACCAGTATGCGCAGCGGCATTACGGGGAAAGGTCCATGCAGTACACCTACATTGCAAGGTGGGTTCATGAGAGCATCGGCAGGAGTAATCCCCAAAGCTTTAAAATCATCGTCCCAATCCAGCAGTAAAAGATCAGGCTCATCATCCTTAATAATTTTGATAAGATCGTTCCAGCTTTGGTAAGAAACCACAACCCTGGTGCGGCTGCGAATAGGAACTTCATCTACTAATCTTCGCAACTGTTGGCGCATCAAACGGGCCGCCGATGCGCTGAGGCTTAACGATTCGGATGGCGCAGCCTGAACAAGCCCAACCAGAATAATTTGGGCATCCAATGCGCGGGCAACCTGCAGGGCAGCGTGTTTGTCACGACCTTGAATTATCGGAACGAGCACGCTGCGAAAAGATGTAAATTTTTGCGACTTCATTTTGACCATCATTTCTATGAGACTAATCCGAATTGTTCATGAAAAGGGGCGCGATTTTTTCCTGATAGATCCGTTCCCAGGTGTATTGCTGGCGAGTACGTACAGCAATGCGATAAACCGGGTCAGAATCCAAATATTGAAAGATGCGTGTCGCGACTGTAAGAGGATCATCATCCACCGAAAAATATTGGGCATCTGTTAAACCAAGCGCTTGCAATGGAACAAGGTCGGTACAAAAAACAGGTCGATGGCTGAGAGCCGCCTCGATGAGCGGTATTCCAAAACCTTCTTCTTTACTTGGCAACAGTACGGCATCAGCAAGACGGTAAAAATCAGCTATGATGGCATCTGGAAGATAATCATCGCCAAACTCCGCCAGAAAATATGCACTGCCTAGCAAGTCTAGCTCTAATCGTATTTTTAATAAACCTGAAAAGTAAGCCTGGTTCGCAGGATTGTGAGCGCCAAGTGGACCGGTGACAAGCATGCATGCAAGCGGAAAATAAGTACGCAGTTGAGCAAGAATGTGCAGCGCCATTTCCAGGTTTTTGCGAGGGGTGATGCGAACTGGCAAAAGCAGCAGTGGCGCAGTCTTGAGAAGACCCAGTTCTTTAATCCAGGAAACGGTTTGCGGTTCGAGTTTGAGAAAAGAGGCGATTTCTACTCCATTGGGAATAACGTGCACGCGGCTCAAGGGAATTCGCATTAAATCAGCCAATTCCGCCTGACGAAAAGAGGATACCACCACCTGAGTAACAGCGGGCCAATCTGTGCGAAGCAAATCCCAGGGGAAACCTTCGTGAAGTTCGGAACGGTAGCGGTCGGTTGTCCACGCCAGATCATGATGCCAAAGGATCAGCCGTGGAAAGGCTGGGGAGTTATTGAGGCGGTACAGAGCAGCGGTAAGCGCAAGGTTCTTATTGAGCGAACAAACATTATGCGCGATGATGATATCAAGCCCATGAGTAATAACTTGCAGTTGAAGGACGATGGCATTGACAGTGGTTTCAAATAAAGGTGGTATGTGACCTCGATCAAGATCGGCTTTAACTTCCAATATCTGGGGATGGCGTGAACCAACCAGAGGAATCAAGAATAATTCGATATCGTCACGCCAGACCTGACCCTGGGCAGCAATAACGCATACTTGATGTCCGGCATCTGCGATCATACCTGCCTGGTGAGCAAGCACACTTTCAACCCCACCAACGACCGGGGGGGCGGCAAAATGCAAGAGGCCGATTTTCATGGGAGCTGTTCCTTTTGAATGTGATTATTATTGGTTCATTTTCCCAGGCAGTCATCCAGCAACAGCCTCAGATGGCGTTCGAGAACGGTAAAAGAATAATAACGTTTGGCGAGCCTGTAATTCTGTTCAGCGCTTTCCTGAAACTCATCCGGATAAGTGAGCCACCGCCGAACACGGTCGATGGTGTCTTCGTCAATAAACCCATTAAACTCGATCACCGAAAAACCCTTTGGCTTAATATCGACCTCGTAAATGGAATAATTATTCAAAACAATGGGACGATGGTAATAGATGGCTTCCAAAAAGGCATTCCCAAAACCTTCAATGCTGGACGGATAGGTGACGATATCTGCTTGTGGATAGACATCAGCCAGGGTATATATCTTTCTACCATCAGGGGTCAAGCCGCGGGTATCCTGAACGATATTGGACTCGAAATTAACTGTGACATCCAGTAATTTGGCAAACTCGCGCACGCGCTGTTCGTAATCCGTGCCTTCATCACCAGCAGCATGAGAAATAACCAGCCTGGCCTTCAGCCCAACCCGGCGGGTCAGCTCGATGGCATGTTCAATGCCTTTGCGCTGAATAATGCGCGTTGGTTGTAAAAACATAAACTCGCCGGAAGCTATGCCCAGGTCAGCGCGCGCACTAAGGGCGTAATGATCAAGCGGCACTGGATGCTGGTCAAAATCCATCACATTTGGGATGACCATGGAAGATAAGCCTGTTCGCGAAGCAAGCTGCGCCGATGCAACCGAATTAATAACAACATGGCGAATGGATGGCAAGTTAGCCGGGAAGGCAGCGGCCAGATAATCATTTACGCAGCTGACCATGAAACGCTGGCGTTCCCAAAAAAAGTCGTGATGATGAGCAATGGTCGGGTAACCAGTCTCAGCGATGAACTCGGTGATGGCAAGACCGAGGGGCAGATTTACCGGAATGGAGAGCGCGTTTTCAACAATCAGTAATTCCAACTCGTACTCACGGGCAAAGTCATACAGCGATCGCTTAATATAATCCTTCAGTTCCTGTACCTGGCGTGAAATATTCGCAGGTCGGATATGCAAAGAAAAAGTGTCGTTATAGAGAGATGCCAGATCAGGGTTTTGGGCGCGAGCTTTGGCAGCCACAACCCAATCCCCTGCAAAGGCGATTTGGTTAATGGCATCAATACTTGGATGGCGGTAGAAGACCTCTGGGACAACCATACTCCGATCGACAGGACGGTCGCTCAGACCAGAAAAATAAAAACAAGTGTGTCCAAGACGTTCAAGCACCTCAGCCCACTTGGCAGACTCAAGAGATACGCCATCGGTACCAGAAAACCGCGTAGAGATAAAACCAATATTATGTTTGCCTGGCTCCCGGTTTTTTTTCATGCACAACTCCTTATAATACGAATTCTATAAGTTGGGGAAAATTCACTTATCCTGGTATTCTCAGCCAACGGGTCTGATACGGGTCGAGAAATAATACTGCCTGGATATTAATAGATTGACCGGTAAATAGATCAACCAGCGAAGAATTCCCAAATAAATCCACAAAATTCCTGGACAATGTTTGCTGATTTTGGCTTATGTTTTGCAGGCAGAGGATACGCTCATCTGCCCGGGTTGAAGCACGCAAAATGGCAAAAACCTCACGACCAAAATCGAAGATTTTTTGAGTGCCATACGGATCAAAGGCTGGTGAACTGGCACGCGCGCGCAGAAGTGAGGCTATGCGAGTGAAAACTTTGTGGCGTAGACTGGTTGGATCGGCCATGTTGCTTTCCAGCTCGATACGAGTGAGTTTTTGTCGATTGATTGTACGATTTGCGGCGGTTTGTAGCACCCCTTCCAACCATCCACGCGACCCAAAAAGACTATGAAAGTAGATACCCGGCAACCCAACAAGGGAAAGCATAATAGCATGAGCAGCCACAAAGCGTTCAACCTGTAAGTCAACCGGCTCGCCGCCATTTGGATTGGAAAGGGCATCGAAATAGTTAATATTCAATTCATATGGGCTCAGCGAGCCATCCGAATTTTGCTTTGAAGAGACCAACCCGGCATGAGAAAGCACCCGTTCCACAATCGCCCCAATAGCTGCCTCCGAGAGAATTCCACGCACCGGATTGAGTCCAATGCCGTCATGTGAAGCCAAAAAATTAAAGAATGTTACGCGCCCTGTCGATGGCAAGCGCAGGCTGTCTGCCCATTGCATGAGAGCGCTGGCATCCCCGGAATAAAAAGTATGTAAGATGAGCGGCGGAAGGGCAAAGTTGTACACCAGCTGCGCTTCATTGGCTCCATCTCCAAAATATGAGATGTTATCCACATGCGCTACATTTGTCTCAGTAATCAGTTTAACGAATGGCGCAGTTTGATCAAGGATGGAGCGAAACAACTGAATGATCTGATGTACCTGCGGTAAATGAATGCAGGATGTACCAATCTCCTTCCAAAGATAGGCTATTGCATCCAGGCGAATAAACTCTGCGCCGTGGGAAACATAAAAAAGCAACAGGTCTATGATTTCCAACAATACTTGCGGATCTTTATAGTTCAGATCAACCTGATCTGAACTGAAAGTAGTCCACACCCTTTTCTCACCAAAACGGGTAAGCAAGGGCAGGGCGCGAGGACGAACAACCAGAGAAAGGTCTGGCATGCCGTTAACCACGATAAAGTTATCACCGTAGACTGGATCATTTTGCAAAAATGCTTGAAACCAGACACTCTGCGCCGAAATATGGTTGATGACCCCATCGAACATCAGGCGAAAGTTCAAGCGTAGGCGTTCGATGTCCTGCCAGGAACCCAGACGCGGATCCACCAATCGATAGTCGCTTACTGAAAAACCATCATCGGAAGTGGAAGGATAAAAAGGCAAGATATGGATACAGTTAACCAAGCCTGTGAGTTGCTCCACGCAAAAGCTGGATAGGGAAGCCAGGGGCGCCCTGTCTGGTTCGGTAACCTGATCAGCATAGGTAATCAACATGACATCCCGTTGACTGAGACGATCAGAGTTTACTTCCAACGAGGTGAATTGGATGGAATAGGCATCGAGCCGGGCAAGTAAAACATCCAGAATTGTTTCGGCCTTGGCCTTACCGTAAAGCTGATTTAATATACCAATCCATTGGGTGTGACTTTTCATAACGAAATTTTCAACCTGCCAATTTCAATGCCCGGGTGATGCGAGAAGTGAGTGCAAGAATTGCCACATTTATTAGTAGATTTCTCCATTATAAGGTAAGAATGCGCTGAAGCTATCATTCAGATTTGATATCACCCAAAAGTTCGGATATAAAAAACGCTCCGGAGTTTTCCAGAGCGTTTTTTATATCCGTAATACGTTAATTCAACTGGGATGTGCGAAGCTACTTCCTTTTAGTTGCCACAGAGCGGCACGTTGCGCCAGTTCAGAACAGTGTCATCTACTGTCATAGTACCTGTAGCCCCATAGGTAAGCGTAATGGCACGGTTGCCAAGCTCACCACAGGCAACATCTTTCTCAACAAAGTCCCAACTCTCTAAAGCGTATTTATATTCGATCTGTGTGCTTTCTTTGCCGGTCAAGCTGATACTCCAATGGGTGGCATCTACACGAGTCAGAACCACACCACCCGGATTCCATGCTGGCAAACCACCATCCAGGCGATCGAGAGACCCGGCGATATATACACTCTTGCCGGTTCCATCAGTGCTGGCGGGCACCGTTACGGTGAGATTAAGCGTAACGGTGCGCGGTGTGGCAGTTGCAGTTACTTCAGTTGAGTTGGCAGAACGGTTGAAGGCATTATCCAGAGCGCGGACAACATAATAGTAGCTGCTGCCTTCGGTAACATTAGAATCAACGTAGGTTGTTCCGGTCAAGCGGGCAATGAGAGAATATGGACCTCCGCTGGCATCGCTGCGAAGCACCTCATAACCATACAGGCTGGCATCAACCGCGTTAGCGTCCCACGCCAATCCAATTTCGACTGGTGAAGCAACAGTAACATGAAGGTTGGCAGGCACATCCGGAGCCAGACTGTCGCCGCTCGGTGAAACAGTCAGCTTGCCAGGGTTGGACGGGAGGCTGCTCGCTGAGATGGGACCGTTTTGGTCAGCATACAACCAATCACGGCCACCTGTGGTAGAGTAGCGGTAAATGTAATCAAAAACACCGGCTGATTCGGGCAGTAAACTTGCAACAAACTCATCGTTATTTCCGTTATTTCCGTTAAAGGTGGCGCTCTCCCATATCCAAGCGGAATTTCCGGCGGGGTTACTTCCAACTGGACCAAAACCCAGTTGAGCAGCAAGACCAGGTGTAGCGCCAGGCAAATTGGTAACGCCATCAATCCAAACCTTACCATATACATTATCGGTGCGGGTGGTTACACTGATGGTGTGGGTGAGCGTGGGTGGCCACTGCAGGTTTGCCCAGCCAATGACAAGATGAGGTTTGCCGACAACTATGTTGGAGAAGGCACTTTCATTTCCGGCTGCATCCAGAGCGCTGACCACATAAAAATAGTTCTGTCCATTACGCAAGCCAGTATCAACGAAGGTGGTACCGGTTTGGAGGCTGTTGTTAACCTTTGCCCAACCACCACCGCTTACTGGGCTATGATACACGTTATATCCGGCTGTATTGGAAGAAGCAGTCCAGCTCAGGCTGATCTGGGCAGTACCTTCATCAGTGACAACAAGATCCGTGGGAACAGCGGGGGGCTGCAAATCTGTAGCGCCAGATACAAGCAGCCAGGCGCTTTGAGGTTTAAGGGTGATAGTGACAAAACCACCAGTAACTGTAGTGAAAATAGCGCCAGTATTACCAACACCGTAAATCGACTTAAAAACCACCCCATTTGGCAAATAACCGCTCAATGGAATTTTCACAATGCGTGACTTTAAGCCGCTGTTGATGGCCACCAGAGCAGCCTGGCTGGCAGTCTTACGACCATAGACGACGGTATCAGTGCTGTTATCGGCCAAAAGCACTCGCAGATCACCGCTGGTCAGGGCTGCATTCTGTTTCCGCAGCGCGGCAAGAGTCTGATAATGTTTAAAAAGATTAGTATCGGGTTTACCACCCTGATCAGCCCAAGGGTATGTGCGGCGATCGTCGGGATCATCCGCCCCGGTCATACCAACTTCATCGCCATAATAAATGGTGGGGGCGCCGGGCAAGGTAAACTGGATAAGCGAGGCCAGCCGTTGACGGTTTTTACCGTCAGCCAGGTTAGCAGCGTTGTTTTCTTTGGCAGCGGTTGTAGCACTGCCAGGGGTGAGCGTCCAAAGAATTCGCTCAGTATCATGACTATCAACCAGGTTCATCAAAGAATAGAATGCTGCACCTGGGTAATCTTCTTGAATCGAGCCCAGGCGCGATGCAAATTCGGCAGGCGTAATTGGGCGACCGCTATCAGCAAAACCCTTCGAATCAAAGTTGGAGTTTGGAGTCAGCAATCCAATAACCGCATCGCGCAGGCGATAGTTCATGGTTGTATCGGCACGGTCACCGCGCAGGAAGCGCAGCAAAGTGCTGTCTTTTTGCCAGAGTTCGCCAATGATCAGGGCGTTCGGATCGGTCTGCTTGACCGTCTGACGGAAACTGTTCCAATATCCGCTGGGGAAGGAAGAATCGCCCATCACATCCAGGCGCCAACCAGATGCGCCTTTATTTAACCAGGTTTTGGTAACGCTGTTCTGGCCCAGGATAAAGTAATCTTGAACCTGGGGATTGCTCTTCGTGAGAACCGGGATGCTGTCAAATCCGAACCAGCCGTCGTAAGTGGCTGAATTTGCACCTGCGCTGCCCGCACAAGTACCGGTCCCTAGTGCCACATCGTGGAAAGTGAACCAGGAACGGTAAGGGGATGCCAAACTCTCACATGCACCCACTGTGTAGAAATGGTGGTAACGATCAAAAAAGGCGCTGTCTGATGACATGTGATTGAAAACACCATCCAACACGATTCGGACACCTTTTTGATTGGCATGGACGACCAGGATTTTCCAATCCTGCTCGGTACCAAAATAAGGATCAATCTTGTAATAATCCTGGGTATCATAACCATGATTCGATCCCGAGTTAAAAATCGGATTGAAATAGATGGTGTTGACGCCCAAAGATTTAAGATAATCGAGCTTCTGATCCACACCCTTCAGATCACCGCCCATATAATCTCTGCCAAGGGGTGTTTCCTTAGCTGGATTGAGAGCACTATTAAAACGCCAGGGGCAGGTTATCGATGTGGCGTCTTTATAGTTTTTACAATAACCTTCAGGCAATGTACCCCAGGGCAACTTTAGTACAGGCACATCGTAGCGAGAATCGCCAGTCTTGGGATTGTTATTGGTACGTCCGCCGCGGAAACGATCAGGGAAAATCTGGTAAATGACGGCATCTTTGGCCCAGGATGGGGCTGTAAAAGATGGGTCATAGACCATAAGCGCAAAGCTATTATCAACAACATTGGCACTGGGACTGCCGAGTCCGCCATCCAGAGCAGCGGTATTATCAGCATAATACGCTATATTGGTGCCGTCTGAAATGATGAAACGATACCACAGGTTACTTGGGCTGGCATTCGGAAGAGTGTAGGCCCAATAATCGCAGCTGCTCTTTTCGAGACCAACCTCGTAACAGGAAACATCACTGGCTGCCAGTGTCATGATCTCAATACGCTGAGTGCTGGTATTGGGATCATAAAGGCGTACTTTGACCTTATCAACATCGGTGTGGAAAGTGCGAAAACGCAGCGTAACCGGCGTTCCCGATGAAACGGCCCCGCCTGGGGTACGGTATAGAAGGTCACGCGAATCATGGCGCAGCCCATCCCACTCAACGTTATTGTCCAACTGCGGACCAGGTGATTTCACCTTGATATCGAGAATATGAGTGCTGCTGGTATAAGTGAAGGTAACGGTCGAGTCTGCAACGACAACATCGAAGGCATAATTATCCCCATTCAGTGCGCCACCTTTACCGTAGTTTACGTCCCAACTTTCATTGGTAGCCACCTTGCCTTCATAGCTGCCGGGTGGGATCGATGTTGTCACCAGGCTGTAAATACCATCGCCATTCGTATCCTGAAGCCAGGAACGCAGACAGTCTGTCTGCCAGTCACCTGAACAACCAAGCTCACTCTGGAAACTGCCTGGAATCGTGGCAATCGGCGCTTCGACATTGGTAGTAACCCAGTGCGTGATATCGCTGTAATAGAATTTGACAGTGGTGTCAACCGACAGACTGAGAGGAATGTTGTCGCTACCAGTATGCAATCCATAGCTTACGCCAAAGCTATCATTGATGGCTGCTTTGTAATTGTAATTTCCGGCTGGGATGAGCCAACTTCCCTGCCAGACATCATCGACAGCATCGTATGTGAGATGCGTTGTGGCGCAGGCAGGATCCCAATCACCCACGCAGCCCATTTCGGTTTGAAGATCGCCAGCAATAGTGACACTGGTTGTTACTTCTGCTGAAGCGGGCCGGGCAAAAGCAGTTGCCTGGGTCGATTGCAGCATGCTCAGCAGCAATGCCAAAACGATGATGAAATTCGGAAAGAAACTTTGTCTCTTCAGGGTCTTCATTACGAGGGCTCCTTAATGGAAAAGCGGGGGACAAATTAGAATAAGGATAAAACGGTATGCGAGACAAAGGCTGACTACATATGCGCAACATGCCCACAAAGGTACGACTACAACTCTCGCTTACACTATTGGCATAATATCAAAAATTACATCCCTTGTCAAATTTTATCAGTAATTCTCAGCTAAATTAGAGTGTATATGTTCGATTTCAAATAACACAAAAAAAATGCTGTCCAAATAAAGAGTTATAGCGAAATCATGACTTTTTTCCCGCATGGGTAGGGGAAAGTGGTCGGTCAATTCTCATAATAAGAATTACTGAAATTTTATTTATTGAGCTCAACAATTCCAAATCTAAAATTAGAATCTTAGGAACAAGCTCTTTCAGTCAGTGGAAAGTAGTTCCCCCCATTTATGCGGTATTGCGTTTTTTCATCATCCATTTGTGTTCTTCAAATGGGGGATGTGGCCACAGGCCAGAGGGGGTCGCCCTTATTCGTGATCAAATTTCCCTGGACATCCCAGAAGAGCACAGCGGACACACACGTTGTCTAGGCAAATGTTTTTTTTCGCAGCAGCCTTCAACTTGCTTTTCCAAATTCTTTCGGGAAGCGGACGAGCGCCAGCGCGCCGGAAAAAGCAAAAATCTTCAGGTTTTATCCGCGTCCCGTGCTGGACAATTGACGATGCCTTTTGGGTATATTGTAAAATAGCACGAGCTTAAAGCTCACACGCTGCTCTGGGCAGTAACATTGTCGATCCATCCAGAATAATGGGGATACTCTTTTCCCACAAATCCGATGAGATCCAAAATAATAACAGCGGATAATTTTTGTAAAAAACAAATCGCAAATATACAGGTAAAATCAGCAGGGGATTTATCCGCAAACCTTCAGCGATCCCGGCAGCGCGGAAAAGAAACTGTTCGTCTTTCATCGGCTGAATACATAAAATCAGGTATATCCACGAATTTAGAAAGAATGCACGGTTGCGTAACAAATTCCAATTGTCAGGAGAATTCAATGCCAAGAGATTACCAAAAGGTTGGCCCGGCAGAATACCAACGCCGGGTGGAGTTAAAAAGAGATGATGAGTGGGTGCGTGAATTTCTACGGCACGGACAAATCGCACATGTAGCCCATTCATCAAACGATCAGCCGTTTATCACCCCCACAAATTTTTGGTTTGATGAAATCAATAACCAGATTATTTTCCACTCAAACATAGCGGGAAGAGTGCGCTCAAACCTGGAGCATGCCCCCAGAGTCTGCCTGGAGGTAAGCGAATATGGACGTCTGCTGCCAGCAAATACCGCCCTGGAATTTAGCATACAATTCCGCTCAGTGATGGTATTTGGCTCAGTAAGCATTCTGGTGGAGGCCGTCGATAGACGGCGAGCACTCTACGGACTGATCAACAAATATTTTCCCAACATGACGGCTGGGAAAGAATACCGCCCAATAACAGATAAAGAAATAGCCAGCACGAGTGTTTACGCGCTGGCTATTGAGTCATGGAGTGGAAAGGAGAACTGGGTTGAAATGGCCGATCAGCTTCCAGACTGGCCTCCGCTTCCTGACGAGTTCTTTTCTCACTGAAGAATTTCGAGTAGTTTTTGCAACCCAACCAGCGAAGGCATATGAATACGCATGATTAGCCGGTTGCGAGCCGCCAGCGCTTCATAATCGCCAAGTGCTTGAGCATGTTCAAGCACAGCAAAACTCATGCCCTGGCCCGGAATTTCCACATCCTGATCCGAATCAATCGTAATCTGCAAAAATAAACCACCACCAACACCGCCCTTATGCAATTGACCGGTTGAATGTTGAAAACGCGGACCAAATCCAACGGTTGTAGCGCAGCCGGTCCGCGCCCGAACAGCCAGGCGCAGGCTGGTGAGTAACTCGGAAGTCGACGAATTACGAGGCACATAGGCATTAATCGCCACATAATCATCCTTTTGCGCCCCTGAAAGAGTTGATCTCAGGATTTCAGCCAGACCGGTGGCGCGCAAAGGCTGGTGAGAAAAGACTTTCCAACCTCCCTGTTCCCAGGCTGGCAGATCTTCAATCAAATGGCCATCTTTTTTATATTGCGCAATTTTTCGATTTGTGCGATCCTTGGCGTCCTGCACATCAGGCTGATCAAAAGCATTAATGCCAAAAATGGCACATGCAATCGCCGTGGCAAACTCCCAACGATAAAACTCCGCGCCAAGATCATAAGGATCGGTAATATCAAATACAAGCACAGGCTGACCACTTTGTTGTAAAGCCCCCAATGCCGAGTCGAACTTGCCGTCCTTGCGCAAATAGACGAACAGCCGATCATTACCATAATCCGAGGGTAACCCAAGCGGCTCGAGATCGATCGGAACAATCCCAAAACCGAGCTTGCCACTGGATTCGGCAATCAACTGCTCCATCCATGAACCGATCGAATCAAGCCCATCGTCGGCAATCAGCGTTAATTTATCGCGACCTTCCTGGGCGGCCTGGCCCAAAATTGCGCCAAGCACCAGACCCGGGTTTCTAGCAGCCTGGATTTCAGGCGTACACTGAGCAGACATCCAGGTCGCTCGTGCAAGCAGATGGTTCAGGCCAATTCCCATCAGCGCGGCAGGTACCAGTCCGAAGTGTGTCAGCACAGAGTAACGTCCGCCTATCATCGGATTTGCATGGAATACTTTCGCAAAACCGTGTTTCACAGCCAGACTCCCCAGCGATGTGCCAGGATCTGTGATGGCAATAAAATGTCTGCCAGCTTGAGAACCAAACATTTTTTCCGCTTGAGCCCAAAAGTAGTCAAACATGGCTGTCACTTCTGCCGTACCACCCGATTTACTGGAAACGATAAACATAGTCTTTTCAAGCGGGAAGTTGGCAGCAGTGGCCAAGAGCTGACCGGGATCGGTCGAATCCAATATTGCAAACCTGATGGATGGCTGTAATTTAAAAGCCAGACTGATGACCTCAGGCGCAAGGGATGAGCCACCCATCCCAAGCAGCAGAAAATGGGTAAATCCTTCTTCATGGGCATGCGCAGCAAAAGCATTGATCTCCTCCACAGCAACCCGTGAGGTCTCGGGGAGATCCAGCCAACCCAAGCGATTCTTAATCTCGGCCTGACCAGCGGGGTCATCAGTCCACAAACTAGGCTCATTATTCCACATTCTTTCAGATGCGTGAATAGCCTCGAGTTGCGCCACGCGCCGGGCGACCGGCTCGGCTAACACTCCGATCCGATCAACCACGGCAGCGCGCCGTTCATCTACAGTTTGGAGCAGCGCAGAGAAAGCATCCGCAAAAGATTTTACGCCCTCTGCTTCCAATTCGGCAGTGACGGTCTCCATCGAGATACCCAGGGTTTCAAGTTCAGCGATTTGGCTACGACACTCATCAATGCCATCCATAATAGTCATGGTTGCTTTGCCATGCTCCCGGAATGCATCCAAAGTGTTAGGAGGGACCGTATTCACAGTAGCCGGACCAATCAGATTGTCAACGTAGACCGTATCGACATAAGCCGGGTTCTTTGTACTGGTGGATGCCCATAACGGACGCTGAAAATTTGCTTTAGCCAATTGAAGCTTTCCAAAACGGGGTTCACCAAAATATTTTCGGAACTCGTCATACGCCAGTTTGGCATTGGCGATGGCAGCCTTGCCAAGCAACGGAGAACCGACGGGTAGCTTTGGATCAATTTTGCTATCCACTCGCGAAATAAAAAAAGATGCCACTGAGTGAATTTTCTCGATATCCCCCCCAGCCAACAGGAAATCTTCGAGACCGCTCACGTAAGCGTCCATCACTTCTTTATAACGCTCAATCGAAAAGATCAGAGTAACGTTGACGTTGATCCCGGATGCGATAGCCTGGCGAATAGCCGATATTCCCGCCTTTGTGGCTGGGATTTTGACCATCAGATTGGGCCGGTTGACAACCTGCCATAGATGCCTGGCCTGAGCAACCGTGCCTTCGGTATCATTAGCCAGATAAGGGCTGACTTCCAAACTGACATATCCATCAGCACTACCGGTTTCGTCATAAAGCGGTTGGAACAAATCACAGGCAGCACGAATATCCTCAATGGCAAGCTGCCAGAATATCTGCTCTGCCGTCCAGCCTGAGAGCGCTAAAGGCGTAAGGGCGGAATCATAATCATGTGATTTTGCGATGGCATTGTGAAAAATACTCGGGTTGGATGTCACACCGCGAATATCGCCGCGTTCGATCATTGCAGATAGGTCACCATCATGGCCTTTGGGAGTAGCGGGCAACAAGCGCCGCTGAATATTGTCATACCATAAGGATTGACCAAGACTGGTCAATTTTTGAATTGGGGTTTGCATGTTAATCTCCAGATAGCAGCCAAAATATTTTGGTTATGAAAAGGGTATTATCCTTATCCCTTACGAATTGTCACGTTCAATTTTTCTTACCTTTGCTACACGAAGCTTGTGCCGCTCCTGGCCCGGGTCATTCCCTACAAAACGAGCTCCCAGATAAGCCTGAATAATCTCTCGCGCAGGCTCCGGGCCAATGATGCGCGCCCCGATACACAGAACATTCATATCATCATGCTCAACACCCTGGTGTGCAGAGTAGGTGTCGTGACAAATACCGGCATAAATGCCAGTAAGTTTGTTTATCGCAATACAGGCGCCCACACCCGATCCGCATAATAAAATTCCACGCTCCACTTCCCGATTCTGGATCGCCCGGCCCATTTTTTCGGCAAAATCGGGATAATCCACTGCGATGGTGCTGTCTGTTCCCAGGTCGAGCGCTTCGTGCCCGGCTAAACGGATAATCTCCAACACGATACCCTTCAACGGGAACCCGGCATGATCACATGCAACGGCAACTTTCATTGTCTCATCAGCTTTCTGGCTGTTTCAATCACATTCTCAACTGTGAAGCCAAATTCTTTGAACAGGGTGCCGGCAGGAGCCGATGCGCCGTAATGATCCAGGCTAATCACACTGCCGTAATCGCCAACGAATTGATCCCAACCCATGCCGATGCCCGCTTCCACAGCCAGACGGGCCTTTGTAGTGCGTGGCAAAACCGCATCGCGATAGGCTGCGGGCTGCATTTTGAACAGTTCCCAACTTGGCATGGACACCAACCGAACGTTGATCCCCTCTGCAGCCAGGCGGATACCCGCATCCACTATCAGGGAAACTTCTGATCCTGATGCCATCAAAATCAGATCAGGTTGTTCGTCACCCATATCGGCCAATACATACGCACCTTTTTCCAACTGGGCGGCATCCGAATATATTTCCCGGTCAAGCGTGGGCAAATTCTGGCGTGTAAAAATCAATGCGGTTGGGGCGTGCGTACGCTCGAGAGCCACCCGCCAGGCATGAATGGTTTCATTTCCATCACACGGGCGAATAGTGACCAGGTTTGGAATACTGCGAAGGGATGCAAGTTGTTCCACGGGTTGGTGCGTGGGGCCATCTTCGCCAACCCCAATGCTGTCATGCGTAAAGATCCATACAGAAGATAAGTGCGACAGTGCCGAAAGGCGAATCGATGGGCGCATATAATCAGCAAAGACCAAAAAAGTCGCGCCAAAAGGACGCAGACCACCATGATAAGCCATGCCATTGACAATCGCCCCCATGGCATGTTCGCGAACACCATAATGCATATTACGACCAACCGGCGATTCTTTTTGATAATCGCCCAAACCAGCCATGAATGTATTGTTCGATGGAGCCAGGTCTGCCGAACCACCCATTAATTCTGAAATCCGTGCCGCAAAATGATTAAGTATCTTTCCCGAGGCGGCACGCGTTTGCACACCCTTAGGGTCAGCCGGGTAAACTGGCAAGTCTGCATCCCAACCTGGCGGAAGTTCGCCCTTTAAACGGCGTTCAAACTCATTCGCAAGAGCTGGGAGTTCGCGGCGGTATTCATCGAAGTGATTTGACCAGGCAAGCTCCAGTTCTTCGCCGTTCGCAAGAGCACGACGAAATTCAGCAAGCACATCTTCCGGAATGAAAAAGCGGGGTTCAATCGGCCAACCCAAAGCCAGCTTGGCACCATTAAGTTCTTCATCGCCTGGTGGTTCGCCATGTGCCTTGGCCGTTCCAGCACGCGTGGGCATCCCAAAACCAATCGTGGTGTGAACTGCTATGATGGAAGGCCGAGGGTCGTTCTTGGCAGCCGTGATGGCTTTATCAATGGCATCCACATCATTACCATCTTCCACGGATTGGGTATGCCACCCATACGCGACAAAACGAGCCATGCGATCTTCGCTGAACGCAACTTGAGTACCACCCTCGATGGAAATATGATTATCATCATATAAATAGATCAGCTTACCCAACTGCAGATGCCCAGCCAGTGATGCCGCTTCTGAGGAAACCCCTTCCATCAAATCACCATCCGTTACGATGGCATAAGTGAAATGATCAATTATTTTATAGTCAGGGCGGTTAAATTCAGCCGCCAGGTGAGCCTCAGCGATCGCCATCCCGACCCCATTCGAGAAACCCTGCCCGAGAGGGCCTGTGGTTGTTTCCACGCCAGGAGTCAGGCCAAATTCCGGATGACCTGGCGTCAGGCTGCCCCATTGGCGAAAGCGCTTTACCTCGTCCAGCGAGATTGAATAACCTGTTAGATGGAGCAGCGAATATAATAACGCCGATCCGTGGCCACCTGAAAGAATAAAGCGATCACGATTCGACCAGTTTGGATTGGATGGGTTATGGCAAAGATGGCGAGTCCACAGGGTATAAGCCATCGCCGCTGCACCCATCGGCAAACCTGGATGGCCGGAATTTGCCTGTTGGACTGCATCGGCAGAAAGAAAACGAATTGCATTAATCGATTGTTGCTGAAGGATGGATGACATATGTGCCTTTTTTGCAAAGCTGAAGTTATGGATACACTCTAGGATATTGAGTAAAAAGACCTATTCGAAGGATATTTTTTTTGAATTACCACGCTTTTTAGCATCGCATCTCACGATTACTTTAAACGCGCCAAATAAAATATGCCTGTGCGTAACTCTTCTGAATGAAATACCATTGTTACAAATTACATAAATGTTATTTTACCATGCAGCTTTTTGGTATATACTTTTAGATATCAGAATATTTTCAAGGAGAATCTATGACTACACCATCACCCGCAGAACAGCTCGCCAGCGAAATTAATGCACTCCAAACAAAAATAGGCTGGATGCAAGACAGCGTGCGTCTAAAAGGTCCGTTGGACGCTGTGGAAGATTTGCAAACGAACGTTAACAACATGCTGCTGCGCGTTGCCGGTTTACGCACCAAAGGCTATGTCTTTGAAAAGGAATTGGAAAGCCAGGCATCTGATCTTTCCCGCCAATGGAGCCAACTCCACTCACCCATTGTTACCCAAATCAATATACAATCATCAACGCTGCAAGGCTCACTGCGCTCAATTGAGATCAAAATGGCACAGATCAACACCATGAGATCGAATCCTTTCACAGTGCGCCCGTTAATGGCATCCATTGATGCTGATATTGAAATGCTGGAAGACAAAGTGCGCTCAGCGGAGGGTACTGTAAACGGCATGTACGATGCCTTTAATAATCAAGCCTATGCCTTTAAAAAACGTCTGGATGATATTGAATACATGGTAACCCAACTTGCTGAAGCCCGCTTCACTCTGCTACCCACCGAAGGCGGAATCCGGGCTGTCAAGGCTGTCTGGTGCAAGGATGGCAAGGATGGCAAGGAAAGCAATGATGATCCCGAAGGCGTTTTCTATCTGACAGACCAACGCTTATTATTCGAGCAAAAAGAGGAAGTAGCCACTAAGAAATTTCTCTTCATCACCACCGCAAAACAAAAAGTACAGGAATTAGTATGGGAAATCCCTGTCGTTTTGATTGACGACATCAAACCATCAAAACAGGGTATGCTTAAAAACGAAGACCATCTTGATATCCGTTTTAAAGAAGGCTCTATGCACGAAAGCGTCCACCTGCATATCTGGCAGGAAGGCAGCGAATGGCTGCAAATACTCAACCGCGCCAAAAACAAGGAATTCGATAAGAATCGCGCAGTTGCCATCGACCAGGCCGAAATAGCCAAAGTAAAAGCTCTACCTGCGCAATGCCCATCCTGTGGCGGAAACTTAAACCAGATTATCTTGCGCGGGCAAGACTCGATTAAGTGCGAATATTGTGGATTTGTTATTCGCCTCTAACGCATCATATCATTAATATATTTTCGATCTTCGCATGCCAAGGATGTGACTTTGTCCGGCAACTATGTTGTTTAAAAGAAGGAATCTATGGAAAAATATTTATTATTTGGTATACCTTATCCTATCATCGGTTTTTTTTGTTTCATTCTGGCCGCGACATTTCTCTATATCTGGCCAAAATCCAGAGCAAAAAATTTAGAAAAACTGAGTTTTCCAAAATATGTTCTACACTATTTCCACCCGTTAGCATGGGTATTGATAGGAATGGGAGCCTTCTGGCAAAAGAACTCACCAGAAATTGCCATCATCACTGCCGGACTCGGGGCATTGGCCCTTGTAATGTTTATTTTTGTTTTTATTCGCAGCCGATAAATAGGTGCTTACAACCAAGAAACGCGAAATGGCAGGTCGGTGATCAGTTCTGCCACTTCGCGTTCAATACATGCGCAGAATCCATACATTAATACTTGGCCTTTAATTCCGTCACAGGCAGGGTAATCTGCCCTTCATCCGCATCGCCAAACCTGATGGTTCGCTCTGGGTGGCGACCCACTGTAAAGGCAACATACGCTGCAGCAATCGCGTCCAGTTCTTCAGAAGAATAAACCTGCTCAAGCGGCAGCGCACCCCGCAACAGCTTGTAGCGGGTAATCTCCTCATAAAAATCCATCGGATCATTAATATGCAACCCCTGTTCGTAAAGTGCCAACTGGCGTTGTAAACGACCTTCCAACGTGGATCTAGGCAGCGGGTTTTGGCCTAAAAGCACGCAAAAACATGCATGTGGATGGGTCTCAATCCATTGATGTGACCCGTTTGATGCAGGAAAAGCCAGAAAACCAAGCGCCTCAATGCACCGGTAAAAATCAAAACCTGCCTGAACCCAATTGCTGCACAATTCTTTGCGTGCAGGTGTCATAGAAACATTGATACCGTGTTGGCGCAATTGGTGTTCACACAAACGCATATCAAGACTGCGACCTGAAATTTGCAAAGGCGGCAGGCTTTGCCTGATATCTTCCTGCCGAACCAACCCTTTATTGGGACGAGGCGCGGCATTAACCGCCAAAATGGCGCCGGGCCTCCCGCTAATAAAGGCCAAAACATCATCCAGCTCGCCACCGTTGATCGCCACCAATTTTCCATTCTGGTCAAGCGCAGCATAAGTAAAGGGCTTGCGCCCCCCTGAAGGGTCTACACCAATGAAAAGGGTTACATCCGATAACATGAGTACGCATCTAATCCAGTAAAAAAGTTAGGGCGAAAAATTTTGGATACCTATACTATAGATGCAAAATGATATTTTTGCAACCGATTTGGGCGAGAGAATTAGCCCGTTTTATAATGGCAATTAGACTGGGCCGTTTTTTGGAGCTTTTTATGGCAAAGACAGCATATACCCGATGGTCTACAAATACCCAGGTTGGCGCCCAAGTTAATTTGGCAGCCCATCTGAATTGGTTGAATTCCCTAAATCGAAAGCCTGACCGAAAAAGGAGACAAGCATGGATAAAATAATCATCTCAGACCTGCGAGTCCATGCAATACTAGGAATTTATGACCGGGAGCGAATTACTCCCCAGGAAGTCCTCATCAATCTGGAAATGCATACCGATATCCGAAAAGCTGCTGAATCGGATGATATTGCCGATTGCGTTGATTATGAAAAAGCAGCCAACGCCATCCGGGCACACGCGCAAACAGCCAAACGGTTAACCGTGGAAGCCCTCGCCGAAGATATTGCGCGCTTATGCTTGTCTACTCCAGGCGTATCCCGGGTAAAGGTTAAAGTTCAAAAAACCCAGGCAATCGCCTTCACAGGCTCTGTAGGTGTAGAAATCATACGGAAAAAGACATAAATTGAGTACCTCTCACTTAAATACGCAGCTGTGAAGCCCCGCGCGAAATGTTATCCAAAAATTCCTGGCGGGTAGCCAGGTTGGCTCGAAAAGCACCATGCATAGCCGATGTGGTCATACGCGCATCGTGTTTTTTAACCCCGCGCATCATAGAACATAAGTGCATGGCTTCCACAACAACTGCTACTCCCTGCGGATGAAGTAAGTCTCGCAGAAAATCTGCAATCTGGCGAGTCATGCGCTCCTGGACTTGTAAGCGGCGGGCAAACATATCCACAATACGCGGAACCTTGGATAGCCCAAGCACCTTGCCATCTGGAATATAGGCCACATGCGCCCGACCAATAAATGGCAGCATATGATGTTCGCATAGGCTGTAAAACTCAATATCACGCACGATAACCATCTCATCATACTGCACATCAAAGATAGCACCATTAACTACTGCGGCCGGATCGGTACGATAGCCAGCAAACAGTTCAGCATACATTCGCGCCACACGCGCAGGTGTCTTTTTTAATCCATCGCGGGTGGTATCCTCACCAACGGCTAAAATCATTTTTTCGACAGCGTTTTCGATAGCCGAAAAATCAATCTTGCCTTCCCAACCGGGCTCGAGGATGGAATCGTCAAAGTCGATATTTTCCATGTAGTCTCCAAATAAATAGACTGACCCAAATGGGACAGTCTATTTTACTCTGGTTATGAGCTGACCGACCCGCCGAAAATGGCGCGCCTGCCAGACAATATTTTAACGAATACGGGGTTCAATTAAACCATAGGTGCCGTCACGACGGCGATATAAAACATTAACGGAATCCGTTTTGACATTATAAAAAACGAAAAAGTTGTCGTGCCCAAGCAGTTTCATCTGCTCAATGGCTTCTTCTTCTGCCATGGGGATCAGGTCAAAGTTCTTGCGCCGCACAATCACGGGCATTTCTTCTGACTTGTCATCATCGATAGGCTCAGTATCCGGGGCAACATCAGCAGTTGATTTGCCATCACCGCGAACGCGTCTGCTCTTGGTCTTAAACCGGTCAATCTGGCGAGATAGTTTTTCAAGAGCAGCATCCAACGCAGTGCGAACATCGTCGGAGCGTTCTTCAGAACGAAGGATAAACCCCTTTCCTCGTACCGTCATTTGCGCAACATACCGGTCTGCCGAATTTCGAGCTGCCTTAACAAAAGAAAGGTCAACTCGAATTTCATCTATAGTTCCCAGATGGCGATCAAATTTTGCCACCTTTTTGGTAACGTAATCACGCAAGTGATCCGTTACCTCAAATTCACGTCCAAAAATCTCGAGATTGTTTGCCATAGAGCCTCCTCAATAAGGATGGTAGGATGTGAATCTCGCCCATCAACACAACGGACGAGCGGCTAAAGACTTTTCATAGTCAGCACCGTATCTTTTCATGGCTTTAGCAAAAGTCAATGCATAAACTTTTTTTGCCCCGGCATCCAGCAAACTACTGGATGCCGATTGGATGGTTGCGCCCGTGGTAGCAATATCATCCAACACCAAAACTATTTTTTCCTGCACTACTCTCGCTTCTGCGTGAAACGCACCATTAACATTAACTCTCCGCTCCGAACCCGAAAGACCCACCTGCGAAATCGTATGCCGAACCCGGCGAAGTGCTTTGGGAAGATATTGACATCCGGTCAATCGGGCAAGAGGATGTGCTATTAAGTCAACTTGATTATAGCCTCGTTCCGCCAATCTTTGCTCACTTAACGGAATTGGAATCAATACATCAGCTTGCCAACCCAACTCTTCAAGGTACATCGCAAGATTCCAGGCCAGTGCCTCCCCCAGCCCGATTTCATTGCGATATTTCATTTTAATCAGCGCCGGGCGCACAGGCTCTTTATAAATAGCACACGACCTAAGCGCAGAAAACGCAGGTCGTGTAGTTTGACAACCCTGGCAAATTCCCTTGAAATTTTGAGGCGCTCCGCAAATTTCGCAAATGGGCAGTGGAACTGGCTCCATTTTTTGTTGGCAATCAATACACCAACGCGCACCCAATTTTCCGCAACCACCACAAGATGGAGGGAAGAGCAAATCCAGACCACTCCAAAAAAAATGATACATGTGATAGGAAAAGCTGGGTTTTAGCGTCAAGATTTAACCACCGCCTATGTTGACTTTCATGATTTGGAGAATAGCCGGAGTCATCAGTACGATAAAAATGGATGGGAAAATAAAACCA
>CAIMZS010000651.1 GCA_903846015.1 uncultured Anaerolineae bacterium
AAAAATTCCATATTGGATGCTGTCATTTTCAGTGCCAACCTCGGGCAGAAATCGTGAGGAGCGGATGGTTTTGGATTGAAGTTCAAGAGCCAGGTCAAGGGTGAGATTACCATGTCACAGAGCAACAGGCCCTCAATGACCGTTATTGCCGGGCAGGATTGGTGTTATCGGTCAATGCTTGATGCCGCTAACTTCCTACAAAATATCAAAAAAGTACCCGTTTGGGGCATGGAATTGGGTGCGGCGTACTCTTATAATTCGTATCGATAAAAAGAAGGCGTTCAAATTGAACTAGAGGAGTTTTTCCCATGGCAAAAACCGTAAGTGATGTTTTAGAACTGGCAAAGAATGTCAAACTGGTGGATATCCGTTTTACTGATCTCCCAGGCACCTGGCAGCACTTCACCATTCCCGTGCGCCGTCTGGACGCAGAATTTTTTGTGGAGGGTATCCCGTTCGATGGTTCCTCCATTCGAGGCTTTCAAGAAATTCACGAATCGGATATGCTGCTGATTGCGGATCCCGAGACGGCTTTCGTTGACCCGGTCGCTGAGATCCCCACGCTGGTGATAACCTGCGATGTGCACGACCCGATTACCCTGCAACCTTACAGCCGCGATCCGCGCTATGTGGCGCGCAAGGCTGAAGCCTATCTCAAGCAGACTGGCATTGCCGATACTGTTTATGTTGGTCCGGAAGCGGAGTTCTTTATTTTCGACAACGTGCGCTATTCCAGCGGCACGAATGAATCTTATTACCACATCGACAGTGATGAAGGTTGGTGGAACAGTGGGCGCGGCGACCGGCAAAACTTCGGCGGGCAGATTTCGCCCAAGCGCGGGTATTTCCCGGTGCCGCCGACTGACACCCTGCAGGTTGTGCGCAGCCAGATTCTGTTGACGCTTGAACAGGCCGGCGTGCCGATGGAAATTCACCACCACGAGGTGGCGACTGCCGGGCAGACCGAGCTGGGCATGCGCTTTGATACGCTCACCCGCATGGCGGATAACTTGCTGCTGTATAAGTATATTGCCAAGAATGTGGCGCGTCAGAACGGCAAGACGGCCACCTTTATGCCCAAACCATTGTTTGGCGATAACGGCTCGGGCATGCATGTGCACCAGTCGTTATGGAAGGGCGAGAATAACGTTTTCTATGATGCGGCTGGCTACGCCGGTCTCTCGGATATCGCCAAATATTATATTGGCGGTCTGCTCAAACACGCTCCGGCCCTGCTGGCGCTGACTTCGCCGACTACCAATTCCTTCCGCCGCCTGGTGCCCGGTTACGAAGCACCCGTTAATCTGGCTTATTCACAGCGCAACCGCTCGGCCATCTGCCGCATCCCGGTTACCAAAAGTATCAAGGCCAAGCGTGTTGAGTTCCGCGCGCCGGATGCATCCAGCAATCCTTACCTGTGTTTTGCTGCCATCTTGATGGCCGGGTTGGATGGTATTCAAAATCGTATCGATCCGGGTGATCCTCAGGACAAGGATCTGTACGAACTGCCAGCCGAAGAAGCCCGCCTGATCAAGCAAGTGCCCGGTTCACTTGGCGCGGTTCTGGAAGCGCTTGAAGCGGATCATGAGTTCTTGCTGAAGGGTGATGTGTTCACCAGCGACCTGCTAGATGCTTATATTTCCTACAAGCGGCAAGTCGAGCTGGACCCGGTGCGTATCCGCCCTACACCTTACGAATTCACACTTTATTTTGATTGCTAGGTTGTTTCATCTCTCTGGGTGAGAGATTAAAAAAAAGAATGGCCGGGGGGAAACCCTCGGCCATTTTGATTCACGATTTTCATACCACTTCCAGGGGGTCAATAGCCGGGGGCGCAGGCTTCTTGGTCAGATTTACCAGTACCACGGAACCAATAATGATTGATGCTGCCACCAGGATGCGCGGGTTGAGTGTTTCCCGCGCCAACAATGAACCCAGTAGGACGGCGACGACCGGGTTGACATAGGCATAGGTGGATACCAGCGAGATTGGCGCATTGCGCAGCAGCCAGGCATAGGAGGTGAACCCGATTAGCGAGCCGAAGGTGATCAGGTACAACAATCCGAGCAGCGAGGCCGTTGAAACAGCGGATGGCTGGAAATGTGTCAATTCACCGGTCAACCCGCTGAGAATTAATAGTCCCAGGCCGCCCATCAACATTTCCATGCCTGTGAAAAGCAGGGTTGAAGCCGGAAGATCGGTGTTGCGGTTGTAGATCGAACCCAGCGCCCACAAGAAGGTTGCGCACAGGGCAGTCGCTCCGCCGATCAGGCTGAACTCGCGCACGCCGCCAAATTCTGCCGGGCCGATCAGCAGCGCCACGCCGCTGAAGCCCACCAAAAGGCCAAACACTTGCCAGGCTGTGGGCCGGACCCCACCCGGGCGCAGTGCTTCCACCAGCACCATGAAGATGGGAGTCGCGGCTACGAGCAGCGCCGCCACGCCGCTCGGCAGGCTGACCTCGGACAGCGAGATCAGTCCATTCCCGCCGACGAGCAGCAGCCCGCCTACAATCAGGGCAGAGCGCCACTGGTTAAGGGTTGGCGCAGGGTCGCCGGACATTCGCCGCCAGATGAGCAGGAATATGCCGGAGATTAAGAAGCGGACACCGGCCTGCAGAAATGGTGGGATGGTTTGGACGGCAAAGTGGATGCCCAGGTAAGTGGAGCCCCATACGATATACACAGCCAACAGGGCTGCCCAGACTTTTGTTTTCATCATTTATCCTGAGTTATTGGTGATCGAATTGTGCTGATTCCCAGCCCAGCAGGGCCTTTTTACGCGTGGGGCCGTAGCGGTAGCTGCCGAATTCGCCCATTTTGCGGATGACGCGGTGGCAGGGGATCAGAAAAGCGATCGGGTTGTGACCCACTGCCGTGCCTACGGCACGCACGACGTGGGGATTGCCGATTTGCGCTGCGATGTGTTCGTAGGTGGTCAATGCGCCTGGTGGAATGCTGAGCAGCGCTTCCCAAACTTTCAGTTGGAAATTAGTGCCGGTGAGGAACAGTGCTATGGGGGTTGGGTTGTCTCCGTATGAAAAGATCGGTTCAAGCAAGGGCCCGGTGGCGGTCGAATCTTCCATGAAAGCTGCGTTGCCCCAATCCGATTTCAGTTGGTTCAATGCCGTTTTATGACCTGTTTGCACGAAGGAAAGATGGCAGATGCCTCGTTCGGTCAGGCCGATCAGGGCTTCGCCAAAAGGGGTTGGGTGAAAACCGTAGCGGATGACGAGACCACTGCCACGCGATTTGTATTCGCCTGGGGTGACCGCCTCGGTACTGACGAACAGGTCGTGCAATCGTCCTGGACTGGATAAACCCAGCGAGTAAGTGGCATCGAGAACAGAGCTGCGCCTGAGCAGCTGCCTGGCGTTTTCTTTGGTCAGGAACTGTAAGAAGCGTTTGGGGCTGATGCCGGCCCAGCGGGTAAAAAGGCGTTGAAAGTGAAATTCACTCAGCCCAACACTTTCGGCTACCAGTGCCAGTTCGGGTTGGCGCTGAAGGTTGTCTTCCAGGAAGTGGATAGCTTGTTCGATCAGTTGGTAATCATCGCTGAGTTGTTGATAGTTTGAAAATTGAATGTCCATGGCTGTAATCCTTTCTTGCCATCATTCTAAGCAATGTTGGTGCCGGCTGCCACCCGATTCTTGCGCAATTACGTTCGCAGGGCAAAACCTTGTTCTGGTTGAGGCGCTAGGTGCTCCGTGGGAATCGCATTTAAAATCTTTGCGATCCTGGCGACTTTGCGCGCTATTTAATGGATGCGACAAAATCCTGTGCCAGTTTTTCATCCCATGAAAGACCGGTGGATCCCTGGATCATTAGCATGACCGGCCCGTTTTTGCCTTCAAAAATGGTCAGCCATTGACGAACGGTGCCGCCGTTTTTCAATTGACCCTGCAGGATGGTTATTTTTGCATCCTTGCCACGGATTGTGACGTTTTGAGTATCGACCACCTTCATGGCGACCTGCTGCCCCGATTGTTGGGAAAAGGCGCGCTGCATCTGTTCCTGCATTTGTTCCTGGCTCAGGCTGGAATTTTTTGGGAAAGACATCAGCATGATGAAAGGGCCACTGGCGCTGCTGTTAATATCTGGAATGAGCATCACGTATTTATACATGAGCAAATCCATGGCGACTTGTTTGTAGCCTTCAGGCGCCGTGTAATCGGCGATTGCGCTGGCGACTTTTTGAACATTGGCTGGATCACCGGCGTTATTGATCGCCTGGCTGAAATTTTTCCCCAAGTAGGTCAAGCCGATACCTGCAAGGCAAACTACGCACAAACAAATGGAGGCCAGCGCTCCTATTAATATAAAAAGTTGTTTACGACTCATTCATTGCTCCTATCTTGTTTGATTGCGCCGTGCTGCACTGGCGATTGCGCCCAGGGTTTCTTCTGCATTGCCTGGGATGAATTCAAGGCTCAGGCCAACCTGAGCATAGATCTTTTTAAGAATTTTCTCGGCCAGCAGGGCGCTGTTGGCCAGGTTTGAACGCCGTTGTAGATAATCTTCAATCAGCAGCAGCTCCTGGTAACTGAGACGCTCGAGCGGAAAGCCCTGAGGTAGTTTATCGCTGCCCGGGTCGCCTGGTGGCGCTTCGACTACGCTGGGAGCCAGGGATTCGAGCGATAGTGGTTTTTGGGCGTGCACTACCAGTGTGCCGGCAGCCATATCACCCAGGCGGCGGGATTGGCTGTCCAGGAACATGCTGATTAATCCGATTCCATAGGCGGAAGGCAGCAGATCGATGATTCTGAGCAGGTTGCGAATGAGCACTTCGGACAGGGTGACGGGCGTGCCGTCCCGGCGCACCACACGCAGGCCGACAATGCGCTTTCCTGGGGATTGACCGTTCCAAATCAATTCAAAAAAGATGTAGTAGCCCCAGAAAAAAACAAATCCCAGCAGGCTGAACAGGGCCAGCACCCAATTGGTCAAGTTTTCCATCGCAATTTGAAATCCAATAAAGAAAAGGACGGGCAGCATCACCAGCAGCTGAATGATCGAAACGAAAATAGTGTCAATCAGAGTGGCAAGGAAACGCGAGCCAATCCCGGCGATGCTGTAACCGAAGGCCACATTTTCGGGGGTTTCGATATTGAGGGTATCGTCCAGATAGTTCATGGTTATAATGAC
>CAIMZS010000652.1 GCA_903846015.1 uncultured Anaerolineae bacterium
ATGGGCCGTCTATTGCGCCCGGAATACCTGAGCACCAAACAAGACCGCCTGATCTACTTCTTGCAGGAAAAGTATTCAAACGAAGTCCTGGCTTATACGTCGCAGTTGCTCTACACCTGGCCACCGGTCGGCGGCTGCTTGTGGAAGATTGATTAAAGGATGGAACCTCAATGGGAACATTTAGCGCATTTGAGAATTACCTGATCGAACAAGACCGCGCCACGCTCACCACCCGTGGTTACCTGGCCGATATGAAGCATTTCTCCGGTTGGTTCGAGCAAACCAACGGCGAGCCGCTTACCCCACAGGCGGTCACCCCGACTGATATCCGCGAATACCGCCAACACCTGCAGGTAACCGAGCGCCGCAAGGCATCGACCATCAACCGCCATCTGGCCACCCTGTCCGCTTATTTGGATTGGGCGGTGCAGACCGGCCAGATTGACAACAATCCGCGTAGCAAGGTCAAGAGCGTGCGCCAGGATGAGCACGGAGCGCGCTCACTGGACAAAAAACAGCAGTATGCCCTGCAGCGCGCCATTGAGAAGGATCTGCAGCTGGCAGCCTTACGCTACCCAAAGCGCAAGGTCTCCCGCCAACGGGATGCGGCCATCGTGATATTTTTGCTCAACACCGGGCTGCGTCTGAGCGAGCTGCTCGACATGCGCAAGAGTGACATCACGTTGGGCGACCGCAAAGGGAGCGTGGTAGTGCGCCACGGAAAAGGTAATCGTGAGCGCACTGTCCCGCTCAACAACGAAGCGCGCAAGGTTTTACAGGATTGGTTCGCCATCCGCCCCAACAAGGATGCCGATTTCATCTGGACAGCCAGCGATGGCAGCCTTGAAAGCCTGACACCCCGTTCAGTTCAGCGTGTGTTCAAACGTTTTGGCCAGGATGCCTGCATCCCCCACCTGACCGCACACGTTGCCCGCCATACCTTTGCCAAAAACCTCGTAGACAGCGGCATCGGGCTGGAGAAGGTCGCTGCTCTGCTTGGCCACAGCAATCTCAACACCACCCGCATCTACATCACGCCCAACGAGCGTGATCTGGAAATGGCTGTGGACTCACTCAATTAAAAATCACTTTATCCAGGAGCACAGCATGAACTTAAAAAGCAAGGCCGCCGGGCGCAATCCGGCGGTCTCAGAGCACATTGACGTATCCACGTCTATCAATTGCGGTGATTATAGCACTCTTTCAAGCCCCATTTTCTTGTGCGAAATGATTTGGGGGGCAGCATGCTAACTCGTCGCATGCAAGTGCAGGCCATCGCAGACCGCCTGGCAGGGCTGGAAGTTCAGGCGCAACTCAAAGACTTCGATATGCCCTGGCAGTTGTGCTGGCAGGCTGTTGTGGGCGCTCAGTCTGGTCATGAGCAGGATGCCCTGCACCTGGTTGTCTCCGGGCTGCCTGAGCCCAAACAAATCCTGGAAACCATCCTGGCCACCCGCCCCGGCTACCGTCCCGAGATTTTATCTCTGGAAGATATCGCCCCGGGACTGCCCCCGATTGAGTGGGTTTGGGATGGCTGGATCCCGCGCGGTTTGCTGACCGTATTGGGCGCATCCCAGGGCAGCGGCAAGAGCTTTGTCGCTACTGACTTTGCCTATCGCATCATCCACAACCTGGGTTTCCCGAACGGTGCCCCGATCAAGCGCCCGGGCGCTAATGTCATCTATGTGGATGCCGAGATGGTGCCACAAATACTGAACGAGCGCGCCAAGAACTACGCGATGGATCGCAGCAAGCTGTTCTTGATGCTGGC
>CAIMZS010000653.1 GCA_903846015.1 uncultured Anaerolineae bacterium
CCATCATTCGATATCGCAGCAACTGGTAATTCCCAATCTTTAACAATTCGATATCCGATTGAAAATCACCTCCTGGGGCAATTATCAACGCAGCTTCCCAATCCACCAAAGTCAAGTCATTCCTGGAATATTGTATGCGCGATACCAATATATCTTGAATAACCGACGGATCCAATTTTTCATATTCCGAACGCACAAAGCGGGCAAGCGCATCAGCATTTGAATCAATAAAATCCCCTGGAATTCCTAGAAAATCCTGAATTAGCAAAATTACATAAACCTCAAACAAGCCATTCGTGCGGTATTGTTCAGGGATTAAATTCTCTTGAAGTGCATTCTCAATTTTTTGACGCTGCAGAATACCAGTCTCAGATAAAACATTCAAGATTTTAAAATGACATTCGATCAACTGGACACGGTCATCATAGAGTTGGCGCAAAATATTAACCGCTATGCCATCCAGATTGAGAGTTTCCTGTGCGAGTGTGTGGAGGTGAATGTCTACTGGCTGAAAGTAAGGTGCATTTTTCAGCCCCTTAACCTGTTCTGCTGGTGCAGGTATCCCAGCTTTGTCCGGAAAAGCAAGTAAATAACAAATTTCAGCGTTTTCAAGTGCCGTCATTATGATACCAACTCTTCAAGGAAAAATCACCAAATCTCATCATTAATTGGGACATAGTGAAACATACTCAGCATTCTACAAAGAGGCCATGCAACCAGAGCAAGGCCTCTTTGCCTGGTTGATGCTTATTTTCAGGAGCTCATCAATTTCCGGGCTGCATTGACAGCCCCAATAGCATCCTCGCTGTAGCCATCAGCTCCTATTTTTTGCACCCAATCACGGGTTACCGGCGCGCCGCCCACCATCACCTTGATTTTGCCATGCAAGTTCTCTTTTTCCAGCATTTCGATGACTTCCTTTTGCTTGACCATGGTTGTCGTGAGTAAAGCGCTCATAGCAATGATATCGGCATTTACTTCTCGCGCTTTCATGATAATTTTTGAGGATGAAACATCCACGCCCAGATCAAAGACCTCAAAACCAGATGCGCCTAACATTGTGCCAACCAACGACTTGCCAATCTCGTGAATATCACCTTCGACGGTGGCGAGTACTACCCTTCCAAGCATTTGACGCTGACTTCCTCGCCGTGCCATTTCAGGTTCAAGCGTGCTAACCGCTGCCTTCATTGCTTCTCCAGCCATGACCAATTCTGGCAAAAAAGCATCTCCACACGAAAATGCTTCCCCCACCTGGGTAACCCCAACAACATAGCCTTGCGTAATAGCGTTCAGGGGATCGATTCCAGCAATAATGGCCTGGCTGGCCAGTTCTACGGCGACTTCTGAATCGCCATCAATAATGCTCTGAGCCATTTTACGAAAAAGTTCTTCTGACATATTTTCTCCTTTGACAATATGGGTTTATATCTGATTGACTGATATTTTTTAGTCTTTCGCCAACTCTTTATCAGCTGCAAGCAATATTTCATCCAACTTGCAAAGCACATTTTCAGGGAGTGGATCCTGCAATGGCCCCGCCAGGATCTCGTTGACCTTCTCACGCGCATTGCGGTACATATTGGGTTTCCCCAAATCCATCCAGGCTTCGTAAGGATGGCGATCAATTAATTTTGACATGAAAAATTCGTCACTTCTTGCTGCCCGGCGAGTATTTTTGGAGCCTAAAAAATGACCTCCGGGCCCGACCCTGGCGATATCCTCATATAGATTTTTCGAATCACCACCATCCACGCCAGCATAGAGTCGTTCACACAAATGGGCTAACTCATTATCCACAACAATCTGTTCAAGGATAAGAAGCTGATCACCCTCAATCTCACCCAGACCAACAATAATATCCGAACCCGCAGAGACCGGAGGAATTGTAGTGATCAATTTGTCAAGAATTGCCTCCGCGCCAGGCTCATTGGCATCTGACGAACAACCCGCTGACGTGCTCGGTAAGTTGTAAAAACGCCCCATCACCACCATGGCTGCCGATTGCAAACCCATTTCTGGAGTACCGGCCAAATACGCACCACTTCGAAAGTCTACTGAACCAGTTGCGCTGGAATAAATTACGGGGCGTCCTGGGTGAGCCAATTCAAATATAACGATTGAGGACAGGGCCTCTGCATTGGCCAAACACAGATTGGAGAACAAACTTGCGGGGCCAGTTGTGCCATTGACAGGCATCGGCAATACCATCACAGGCATGTTCCAATGCCCCAGCTCGATGTAAGCATCCAGCATATCGCCATCATGCATCAACGGAGCAACCGGACAATAGATGAGCGAATAATTCATTTGTTCTCGAATAGCATCTTCACTCCCCAACACAGACCTCAACCCCTCTACCAGATAAGGAATTTGCCCTGAATGATGAACCTCATGCTGCCCATGTTTTGAAGTCGATTTCATAATGCCAAAAAATTCATGCAGCACCCTCGAATGTGCGGGTCGATCAGATGCTGCAGTTGGCGCCCAAGCCATCACCCCCATATCCATTTGCTGGAAAATCCGCAAGCTTTTATCGTTATCGACACTGGTTCCATATCTTTTTTGGCCACTTTCTGGGTCAAGCACAAAAGTGGCAGTACCATCTATACAATAACGCGTAAGAGCAGACGGCATGGCATAGTTATACTGCGGGTTGCGTGCCCCTAAGACAAAGGATTTTGGCGCCACTCGTAAGGCCTCATCCACAAGTTCTTGAGGAATATGGGCAATTCTGGTATCCCAATCCACCTTGGCCCCGTTTTTCTCTAAAAGCGGCAAAGCTTTTTCACCATGGAATTTGACTCCCACGTCAGCCAAGATATGGAGGGTCTCTTGATGAATTCTAAGCTGCTCATCATCTGAAAGAAATTGTGCTGTAAATTTCATCGTACCTCTTTTATTAAGTTATTATCAATCTGACCGAATTAAAACAGCGGTTTCTTGGCTTAGATTCGACCAATAAACTAACCTTCTTTTGCCTTCACGCGGCGTTCCATCCGCTCTAATTCGCGATCAGCTGCCGCATCCAATGCCAGAGGTTGGTAATTTTTCAATATCCTGTTGGTAATACCCTGAATATCATCAATAATGTCAGGCATTCCGGTTTCTTTCCATTTTTCATAAGTATCATGAAATCCCATTTCGGTCAGATACCAGCGCCCATCCCGTACCGCCTTCATGGTCGACCTTTGTTTTAAGTAATTACCGCCTTGCCCAGTCTCCGCAATGATTCCCTCCAACCAACGATCGGCATCGGTTGGGATGCCCTCATGCAAACGTGAACAACGCCGGAATATTTCGACATCCATGACCATTTGCTCGAGGCACAGAATGGTTGATCCACCCAAAAGCCCCGGTCCCACCAGGATATCTGGCCAGGATAAGGTCGGCATCGTCCAATTGATCGCGCGCTCATAACTAGCCTGAGCGCCAGGATAATATTGATCTGTGCCACCTGTCGCGGCCTCAACCGGGAAACCATATTGACGCCCCATCTCAGTCATTGCTGCGCCAAAAATAGAGTTTTCCACTGCGCCTCCAGTGTAACGCCAGGTGTAAGGTTCGATGCTTTGAGGAAAAGGCGCATAAATGACCGGCGTTCCCGGATCCGCTGCCTGCACCAGGCAAAGCATCGCCAGCGCTTCACAGTTTGCGAGCAGGACGGTAGAAATCATGCTGGCGGGTCCGGTAGCACCCATTAATGGCATCGGCATTAATGCTACTGGGATATCCCACCCGGCAAGCGCCAGGTATGCATCCGTATAAACATCATCGATCACCAAAGGAGACATTGGGCACAAAACATGCGAATAGGGATGGGTTAGACGGATATTCTTCTTGTCGCCAAAGGTGATTTGTAATATTTCTAATAACATTCGTGACTTTTCAGGTGAAGCGGTCGAATCCTGGATGTGCTTGGAGCAATTCTTAAAAACATTCCGCCAATACGATACAAAATCACTCATCGATTCGGATGCAAAACCACCTTCAACCATATTCCAGTAAATGCCGATGTCATCCATGGCATCAATAAGTTGAGTGGCTTTTAACCAATCATCAAAGCATCCAGGACGGATTTCACCTGTTTCCCAGTCCAGGACATTCACCGCCCCACCATCTGCCAGCAAAGAGCACTCACCTATATTCATTTCCAAATCCCAGCCTGGCCGCCGTCCACCGAGTTTGAATTTCTTCGGCGCGACTTGAATACAATTTTCCACAAGAAACTTGGGGAAACGGACAATCTGAGATGTTTCATTTACTTCAGCCCCGGCCTTTGCCAAAAGTTTTCTTCCTTGCACCGAAAGCACACGTACTCCAGTATTCGCCAGCAAGTTCAGGCTGCGATCGTGTATTTGAGCAAGCTCATCCGAAGAAAGCACTTTAATTTGCGCTCTCATTTTAATCTCCCTTACAAAGTTGGGCCACCAACGGGCATTAATTTCAAGCTGACGCTATCTGTCAGCCAGGTTTTAACACTGAATAAAATTCTAATCTTTTCCAGCTACCCAAAGGCTCTTTCCGCAATCATCAAGATATGGCTGAGTTCTTCCTGGCGATGTTGGTCCAATGGCTCTGGATGGTGGTTCTCCAGAATCCATTTAACTTTATCCTTCGCAACATCTACGCAGTCAAGGTACCCACCTGTTTTTCCTGGCTGCATGGTTAAACCGGAGAAAGTTCGTTTTCGCAAATTATCTCGTGTATGGCGATGACGTAAAAACGCGCCTCGAGGTCCAACTTCTTTTATTACATCCAAGGCCAGGGCTTCAGAACTTGTATCCAGGCCTGCACACTCGATCCGGATGCGATGATAAATGTCGCTATCAAGAAGCACCTCTTCTGGATAAAGCAGCGTACAAGATTCAAGTAACCCCATGCCACTACCCGTCTCGGCTCCTGCCAATGCACATAATAACAGCGACGAAGCCGCATCCCCAGCGGATTGCCACCCCGGAACCTGTCCATCCGTTGCGAAAACACCTGCCAGGCTGGGAACACCCCAGTTGTGAGCCAGTTCTACCCCAATTGGATAGAGCAGCGTCCCTTCCCACGCAGTAGCAAGATATGCACCCGAGTGTGGGTGCATGATGCCCGGCATCATCGAATGGAAAACGGGAGAACCAGGGTATGCCATCTGTATCAGGCACATCGCCGCAACGATTTCAGCATCTCCAACGACCAGAGTCCCTGCCAGGCTGGCTGGACCAGTGGATCCAGTGTTCGACATCGACATAAAACCAACCGGAAGTCCGGCTTCTGCCAAAGTTAGTGCCGATTCCATACCATCGCGATCCAATCCCAGCGGGGCGATACAACATACCAAAAGAGAAAGGGGTGGGCGCATGCGCAGAGTCTTTTCATCTCCGGCAATAACACGCGCCATTTCTACCGCATATCTCGCCATTTTGGCATCCATAATAGTTTCGCTCTGCACGTGCTTGATGGTATTGTTGAAGGAGGCTTCCAGCTCATGAAGCGGGGCAGTCGAACGATAATCCTGCGCACTCACTATTGGCCAATAAAAAGCGATTGATGTTAAGTAGTCCGAAATTCGTGCCATTTTTGCGACGTCATCCTTGCAAGATGATCGACGCTGTCGGGTAACAAAATCTATCGTCTCGACCCCGCACCCATCAGTAGTAATATACGTGGATTTTCCATCCAAGTTCAAATCGTGTGATGGTAACCGCGCACCCATCGTATAAAAGCGCGGAGCATGAGACATCGATTCAAGAACGATCTGGGGAGGAATTTTTACAATCTGTTTTTCAAAGTTGACGATTCCTCCATGTTCAGCATAAATATTCAATGCCTTTTCAGATGGGCAATGAACGCCAGTTTCCCTCAAGATTTCAATGGTCGCCGATTTCATTTGCTCCAGTTGTTTATCATCCAAAATACGTAAATGATAAGCCGGCGTAATCGGCTGCAACGATGGTGTTAAGCTGTTTGGCATAAAAATAATCCTATCAAGACAAGGCGCGCTCCACCGTAATCCCGGAAATAAAATTCGCGTGTGCTGGTTACTTTTGAAACTTATGGCACACCATCAATCGCCCAATTCTTTATCGGCCGCTGCCAAGATTCTGTCAAGTTCCTTTTGCCTATCGCCATCAACGGGTTCTGGATGGTGATTCGCAAGGATCCACCTGGTCTGCTCAATGGCATACTCGCGGGGATCACGGTATCTGCCATCCGGGCCAACCTGATGAGCAACACCGCGTTTCATCGACTCGCGCATATGTTTTCGAGTGTGTTTCTGGGCGAGGTAGTGTCCGCCAGGGCCAACAGCGTCTACTGTATCCAGCGCAAGCGTCTCATCGTTGATGTCCATCGTCATCAGGTAATGACGTGCCTTTTGATAAATATCGTTATCGAGAAGCAGGGATTCGGGAAACAAGCGTGTGTAAGTATGTGTAAGCCCCATACCTGTTACAAATTCAGCTCCGGTCAGCCCAACCATATACGCATCCAATGCCACTTCCGAGCCAGATTGCCAGGTACCTGCCTCGCGTGCGTCGGTGCCATAACAAGCACCCAAAGCAGGCATGCCCCAATGATGAGCCATTTCCACCGGGGCATAGCGACCACGTGCGTCCAGTGGATAGCTGACATAATTTCCAGAGCTAGGATCAGCCCAAGCCTGCATCATGGAATGAAAGACTGGCGCCCCAGGTGCCACCATTTGCATCAACACAGTAGCACTGATTACTTCTGCATCTCCCATTGCCAGCGCTCCTGCCAAAGTAGCTGGAGCAGTGGTGCCCATAGTGGGCATAGACAAGAATCCAACTGGCACACCGGCCTCGGCGAGCACCATCGCGCCTTCAATACCATCTTTATCCTGAATCAGCGGAGCGATGGTGCAGACCAGCAATGAAAAATTTGGGCGCTTGCGAAGTTCGTCTTTGCTGCCAGCAATAACGGTGGACATTTCAAGCGCATAACGCGCATCCGCTTCGCCCATAATAGTCTCACTTTGAATGTGTTTGAGCGTATTACGGAATCCTGCATCCAGATCGTGTAACGGGGCGGTTCTGCCATATTCTTGTGAACTAACCATCGGCCAGTAAAAAGCAACCGATGGGAGATAATCAGCCACACGTGCCATCATCCCAACATCTGCTTTATTGGAAGGTCGCCGCTCGCGAGTATTAATATCGATGGTCTCAACGCCGCACCCATCTGTCGTAAAGTAGGTGCAGCCATCGCTCAAATTGAAATCATAAAAGGAATTGCGCGCGCCGATGTTGAAGTAACGGGGCATCTTCGAGAGATATTCCATGACAATGTTGCTTGGAAATCGAGCGATTTGCTTATCGAAATCAACTTTTACGCCATGTTCCGCCAGAATATTCAAGGCTTTTATGGATGGAAATTTCACCCCGGTGCGTTCCATAACAGCCAGCGTAGCCGTCTGAAGTTGTTTCAACTGATCTTCGCTGAGATACTGAAGGCGATAAGGGGTCTTGATTGGTTCGAGGGGTTTGAGTTCATTGGGCATAAAATACTCTCCTTATAGGGTAGCAATTAATGGCGTATGAAAATGGTTTAGACTTCTCCAACTTTTTGTAAGACCTTGTAAGGATCAAAAGCATCCCGCAAGCCATCTCCTATATAATTAACTGAAATAATTGTAAGAAAAATCATAACTCCGGGAAAAATTGCCAACCATGGATACCGCAAAAAATTCTCCTGAGCATTGCTAAGCAAATTACCCCAACTTGGCGTTGGCGGTTGAATACCAAATCCTAAAAAACTCAACCCTGATTCTTCAATAATGGCATAGCCCAATTCCAGAGTAGCCTCAACGATAATTGGGCCAATTGTGTTCGGCAAAATGTGGCGGGTAATAATTTGAAATGGCGAGGCGCCCAAAGAACGAGAGGCTGTCACAAAATCCAATTCTCGCAACGTAAGGAATGCCGCCCGTACAAGGCGGGAAAAAGTCATCCAGGAAAGTAAGCCAATCACAAATGCAATCGTCAAAACGCTATTTCGCTGAAAAATGGGAATATCAACTTCACGCAAAATGGCGCTTAATAAAATCAAAACCAATAAAGACGGCAGGGTCAGCACCGCATCCGTAATACGCATCAAGATATTATCGAGCAAGCCTCCCGAATAACCGGCAACTGCGCCAATAGTGACACCAATGGATAGTGTGATAAACACAACCATCACGCCAACTGTCAAAGAGATGCGCCCCCCATATAAAATCCGAGTTAGCTGGTCACGCCCAAGCGCGTCAGTTCCCATCGGATGCTGCCAGGATGGGGATTGAAACCGCGCAATGATATTGGATTTCTCTGGATCATAAGGCGATAGTGATGCCAGCAATACAGAAAGTATCAATATGATCAATACAGAAATACCGACCATGGCACCTGGATGTTTCCGAAATCTCCTCCAGATAATCGCGGAAGTGGCCTCATTTTCGACAGGCCTTTTTGATGTTGGTGAAACCG
Organism: uncultured Anaerolineae bacterium; assembly: GCA_903846015.1. GTDB lineage: Bacteria > Chloroflexota > Anaerolineae > Anaerolineales > Villigracilaceae > UBA5195. The sequence continues at coordinate 8,475 of CAIMZS010000653.1, forward strand.
GACTCAGAGTGAATTGTCCCATGCGCTCACCTTCAGGAATAACGGATTCGAGGGTCAAGGTAGGCGTAGAGTACATCCGCCAATAAATTGGAAAGAATTATTGAAATTCCTCCAATAATGAGCACAGCCATCAAGATTGGATAATCACGCTGAAGTGCTGCCTGATAATACAACAGTCCCATCCCAGGCCAGGAAAATAACATCTCGATAAAAACCGCACCGCCAAATATGTAAGGGAGATCAAGCGCCAGCAAAGTTACCAGGGGTATTAGAGCATTGCGCAAAGCATGCTTGAACATAACTTTTCCCTCACTTAATCCCTTTGCGCGCGCAGTACGCAAATAATCCTGGTTGATTACATCCAACATACTGGATCGTAAAAAGCGCGAATACCAGGCCAACCACCCCAACGCCCCGGCTGTAACTGGCATAATTAGATGCGCGACCCGATCCACAATAGAAAAAGGTGCTCCGATTGTATAGATTCCGCCTACAGGTAACAAAGGGTCACCTGTGACTGGATTTTTAAGCCATACATAAAAAATAATAATTAAAATCAGGCCCAACCAAAAATCCGGCAGGGCCTGTCCAGCGAAGGCAAATGTAGTAACAGCGATATCAAATAAGGAATATTGTTTTATTGCGGAAATCACACCGATCGGTATGGCAATAACAAGTGCGACCAACATGGTCACCGACATCAAGTAGATCGTATTGGGCAACCGGATGAATATTTCGTCGAGCACGGGTTGCCGAGATCGAAAAGAATAGCCGAAGTCGCCTCGTAAAACACCATGGCGGGTACCAGGACTATCAGGGAGCCCATCACCATTCATATCCACATTCATCCAATCGTTACCAATGAGCCAGACTACAAATTGAAATGGGATCGGTTTGTCCAGGCCCAATTGCCGCTTGAGAATCGCAATCCGCTCCGGTGGAATACGGCGTGCCTGACCGTACCCAGCCAAAGGTCCCCCAGGAGCCAGATTGACAAGGGCAAAAAATAGGATGCTGAGAAGGAACATGATAACAACGGCCTGC
>CAIMZS010000654.1 GCA_903846015.1 uncultured Anaerolineae bacterium
TATTTATTATTCAATGAGTATTTGCATTGGGGTAATACTTTCCTTCCCCTGATCATCCCGACATTTTTTGCAAATGCTTATGATGTTTTCCTTCTGCGTCAGTTTTTTCGCACAATTCCAGAAGAGATGTGCGACGCAGCCCGCGTGGATGGGGCCTCGGAATGGCAAATATTTACGCTGTTGGTGATTCCATTATCGATCCCTGTCCTTGCGACGGTAACCGTCTTCACCTTTTTATGGGCCTGGAATGATTTCACCGGTCCCCTGCTTTTCCTTACAAGCCCTCGTAACTTTACCATGGCACTCGGTTTGCAAGATTTCCAGAGTCAACGCACCATGATTTGGAACCAATTAATGGCCGCAGCCACGGTTTTCACCATCCCAATTGTAATTGCCTTCTTCTTTGCTCAGAAAACGTTTATTCAGGGCATCAAGCTTACCGGCAGCAAAGAATGACGAACAAATGAATTTGAAATAAAAAAGTGATTTGACCAGCCAATCCCAACCGGGATTCAAGATTATTTCGATCCGTAATAAATGAGGCTTTATGAACAAAATAATATATCCACCAGATTTTTTATGGGGCGCCGCTACCGCAGCTTACCAGATTGAAGGCGCGTGGAACGAAGAAGGAAAAGGAGAATCGATCTGGGACCACTTCAGCCACACACCAGGAAAAATCACAAATGGGGATAACGGGGATGTGGCTTGTGACCATTATCATCGCTATCCCGAAGATATTTCCTTAATGCGCCAGATTGGATTAAAAGCCTATCGCTTTTCCGTTTCATGGCCACGTATCCTGCCGGCAGGATCTGGAATTGTCAACTCAGCTGGTCTGGATTTCTATGATCGCCTGGTAGATGGACTGCGGGCTGCCAATATTGAGCCATTCATCACGCTCCACCACTGGGATTATCCCAAGGTTTTGTACGAACGCGGTGGTTGGATCAACCGTGATAACTTGCCCTACTTCGCCGATTATGCCGCCATCCTTACCAAACGCCTCGGTGACCGCATCCAGCATTGGACCACTTTCAATGAACCGGGAGTAATTGCAATTGATGGTTACATCAGCGGAGAACACGCCCCGGGTATAAAAAACGATTGGAAAAAGGCTATGCAGGTGACCCACAACCTGATGGTAGCACATGGTTTGGCAGTTCAAGCCATTCGAGCTTGCGATCCGTCACTCGAAGTAGGAATTGTTCTCAGCCAATGGGGTGTCGATCCGGCCAGTGATGAGCCCGCTGACCTTGCCGCTGCTGAACTTTCCTGGAACAGCCGCGAAACTGCCTTCCTGCATCCCATTTTTCGCGGTCATTACCATCCACAAATGGCCGAAGCACTTGGAAATAATTTCCCAGAAGTTCATTCAGGGGATATGGCATTAATTTCTCAGAAACTGGATTTTCTCGGGATCAATTCCTACTCTCGTAGTGTGATCGGAGCACAGGGCCACATTTCTCCTATCCCGGGTTCAGAATACACAGACATGGGTTGGGAGGTTTGCGCCCCCGCCTTCCGCCGTTTGTTGAACCGGCTCAATCATGATTATCACCTGCCACCAATCTACATAACTGAAAACGGCTCTGCCTTTCCAGATAATCTCAGCCCTGATGGAAAAATCCACGATGAACGCCGGCTTGATTATCTTCGCCAGCATTTTACCCAGGTCCGCCTTGCCATGCAAGACGGGGTCGATGTGCGAGGTTACTTTGTCTGGTCATTAATGGACAACTTCGAATGGGGTCATGGCAACACCATGCGCTTCGGAATTATTCGAACAGATTTTGACACACTAAAGCGAACCATCAAGGATAGCGGAGAATGGTACAGCCGCGTTATTGCTACAAATACGGTTGAATAGTTTCTGTTTTATCACTGGCAAGAATTGGTGATAATACGTATTGATTTATTAACAAAAAAAGGAGAAATCATGTCCCTGCCAACCAAGATCGTCGTCATCGGCGCCGGCAGCGCAAGTTTCGGTGAAAACACACTCTCAGCATTGATGCGCTCTCCGAAATTAAAAGGCAGCAGCCTGGCCCTGGTTGACCGTAACAATCGCAACCTTGATATTGTATACCGCCTTGCTCAACGCCTCAATCGCGAATGGAACAGCGATATTAAGCTAAGCGCA
>CAIMZS010000655.1 GCA_903846015.1 uncultured Anaerolineae bacterium
CCCCCCCCCCACGGCTCTGAACACTCTTTCCCTACACGACGCTCTTCCGATCTGGTCTTCATCCTTCGAGCTAATTCGTAAGTGAACAAGACATTTGCCAACTTGGATCTGGCATAGGCCTTCATTCCGAAATATCCCTGTTTGAACCCGAGATCATCAAAATTCATCGCGTCGTACTGGTGAGCCTCGGATGAAACATTTATGATTCGCGCTGCCAAACTGTTTTGGATGGTTTCGAGCAGCAGATTGGTCAGCAAGAATGGTGCCAGGTGATTGACGACAAAGGTCATTTCAACCCCATAAGGTGTTTCCCGGCGTGTATTGAAATATGAGCCAGCATTGTTTACCAGCACATCCAATCGACCAAAACGTTCTTTGAATGATCCGGCCAACTCACGAACTTGCTGAAGATCGGAAAAATCAGCCAGCATATATTGAATGGATTCATTTCCCGTTTCGGATTTTATTTGCTGAACGGTAGCCTCAGTTTTCGGTTGATTCCGACCGGTGATGATTACTTCTGCGCCTTGCGCTGCCAGAGCCGTTGCTGTGACCAGGCCGATCCCGGAAGTAGCTCCCGTCACCATGCATATTTTTCCAGTCATAGTTTTTGAATTAAGCGTTGATCTCATAAGGGGGTCCATTTCTGTTTGGATTTATTTTCGAAATAAGCCAGGGGGTTTAGCTGGGATAATCAGGGTCATTTTTTCCGATGTACAATACCTTCTTGCCAGGCATAAACAGCAGCCTGGGTGCGATCATCGAGATGCAGTTTTTTGAGAATGTTGCTGATGTGGGTCTTTACGGTGCTTTCTCCGATAATAAGTGTTCCGGCAATATCAGCATTAGATGTGCCGGCTGCAATCAGGCGCAATACATCAAATTCTCGCTCTGAAAGCTCAGTGAAAGGGTTGACTTCGTCTTTACGGATACCCTGCAGTTCTTTAATAATGCGGGCAGCAACGCGCGAATCAAGCACTGCCTCGCCCAGGGCAGCTTTGCGAATAGCAGCAGCGAGTTCATCCGGTTCTATATCTTTGAGCAGGTAAGAAATTGCCCCGGCGCGCACAGCCGGGAAAATGTACTCATCCTGATGATGCGAAGTAATAACGATAACCTGTGTCTCGGGGCACAGTTTGCGGATCTGGCGTGTCGCGGCGATGCCATCCAGTTCACCCGGCATTTCAAGATCCATAAGTACAACATCCGGCTGATGTCTTTCAGCGGCTGAAACGGCTGCTGTACCCGAATCGGATTCAGCGATAACCTCGATGTCGGCGATGGTTTGTAGAAATGCGCGCACACCCTGGCGAACGATTCTGTGATCATCAACGAGCAAAACTTTAATAGGCATTTTGAAACCTTTTTGCCACACTTAAGCCATAGAAAAGCCAACCAATCGTTTTGAGTTACTTGGTGCCGGTGGTATGTAATTTTACTTCGGCGCTGACTTTTGTGCCAACAGCCAGCGTAGAATCAATTGTCAAAGAGCCATTAATCTCGCTTATGCGCTGTTTCATGCCCCCCAACCCGAGGGAATGGGCTGATACCGCGTCCAGTTCGAAACCGCATCCGTCATCAGCGATCGTTAAGCTCACTCTGTCTGGATCAATGCTGAAAACCAGGTTGACCGTATCTGCCTCAGCGTGGCGCGCGACATTCGAGAGCGATTCTTGCAAGATGCGATAGAGTACCTGTTCTACCTCTACCGGGATGGAACCTTCACCGTTGATGGTGGTGATCGCTTTGATGCCGGTATGCTCCTGCCATCGGGCTGCATAAACGCCAATCGCCTGCGCCAGCCCCCGATCTTCGAGTGCGGCGGGGCGCAGCTCGTCGATGATCAGTTTGAGTTCTTGTTGGGTTTCGCGGTTAAGTTGCAGCGCAGCTTCGATGTGCTCCGCGGCTCCTTGCGGATTAGATGTAAGCAAATTCTTGGCTGCGGAAAGCTGCATCCGCGTGGCGTAGGTCTGTTGTTTGACTGTATCGTGCAAGTCACGCGCCAGGCGGTTGCGTTCTTCAATACGGGCAAGTTCGTTGCGGGTCTGCAGCAGGCTCTGAAGTTGCTCTGCCATATTGTTCAGGTTTCTGGTCAGGTCGCCAATTTCGTCATTGGATTTATCGCGGGGCATGCTAGCAAAATCGCCTGTACTCCACGCCTTGGATGCGGCAGACAGGTTGGCGAGGCGCTTGCGCAGTCCTCGAGATGCCAACCAGCCGAAGACTGCCCCTACTGGCAGGGCAGCCATCAGCATGATGATGGCGATGACGGTAAAGAATACCTGGTAGATTTCCAGGTTGGCGGGTGTCGCAAAGATAACAGGTTTAATCTGGTAAATGACGATGGCAACCACGGGGTCAGCATCGCTTTTGCGGAGCGGAAAGGCAACCAGGTGGGCTCCATCTGGGAAGACCATGTTTTGGGCGGAGTAATTTTTATCGCCAACCAGCGCAGCGTCCAGTATCCTTCCGATGCTGTAGCCTTTTATCTCACGCTTATTGAAAGGTTTGCCGATACTTCCAGAGTCTATTGCTGGGACGGCGGCGAGCAGATTCAGTTTGGGATCAAGTACATAGATGGGGGCATCCGCGATGATTGTGTTGGCATAATCGAGTGTTTCACGAATAGTGTAGGATTGAAAATCCGCGTTGGTGAAGCCATCCTTCTGGATGCGTTCCAGCCAGGTTTGCAGGATATCCGGGTTGTTCAACAGGTCGGGGATATTATCCTGGAATCCGGTCTTTGACCAGAAAAAGCTGTCGTAAATCCGCGAACTGTTCTGGGTTTCAGCGAAGAAGACGATAAACACCAGGAGCGCCGCCAGAATGATCACAGTCCCGGCAGTAACAACCGCGTAAGATAGGGTAAGTTTCCATTGCAGGCGGCGGAAGAAGGAATGGATGGATTTCATGGTGGCATGTCCTTAAGTTATTATCCGGTCTCGCTAAGTGCCTGAGACTGGTCTAATCGGGCAGAAAGATGTTCGCATCGGAATCTGTAATGGTCAGCAATAGCGCGAACAAAATAAGCATAGTTGCTTGGGTCTCCGTGAACGCTGGTAAGTATAGATGAGTTAACCAGCTTGTGGCTCATCCGCCGGGATGATTTTGGGTCAGACTGAAGATGGAATTTATCCAGCCGGATTGGAATATTTTTTAAACAGGTTCCATTTGTGACACCCATACTGCCAAAGCATTTTCTTTCCCATGCATGCTTCCAGCATTGATACGCGCAGATTTTATACTTCTGATCAAATTTTATAGTGGTACTTGCCATCAGTAAATATGAAGTTATACTTAATACCTGACATAATCATCATTCTTAAGTTGAAAAATATGCCTCCAAGTCTTCCATCCACCCAATCCACTGATATCGAATTGTTGCCCATACCTGAAATGCTGATAAAAAGCGTCAGTGCCGGGGTTTTTGCCAGCCGCGAATTGTATAACCTGCGCCTGTTGGCCGAACATGCTCTGCTCGTCAGCGGTTTCGATGAGCTTATTTGTTTGAGCCTGCTCCAGTTTATGCCCTTTGATTACCAGGTGCGCGCGGCTCAAACCATGCTTCGCCGTTTTCGTGGGCGTGGGATGTTGTGTGATGAGGTCGGTCTGGGGAAAACCATCGAAGCAGGACTGGTCATCAAGGAATACCTGGCGCGCAATGTGGTCCAACGCATCATGGTAGTGACACCCGCCGCACTGGTGGAGCAGTGGCGGGAGGAGCTGGCAACCAAGTTTGGGTTATTCGGTTTTGTCACCACTGCAGACGCTGAGTTCCGCGCCTTAGGAAGCGACGCCTGGAGCCGCTTTCCTTTGTTGATCGCATCACTTGCCACTGCCCGACGCGCTGAAAATCGCGCCCGCTTGGCCGAAATCCCCTTCGATCTCATTGTGGTGGATGAAGCGCACCATCTTAAAAACCGTAACAGCGCCTCGTGGAAGTTTATCAACGAGCTAAAACGCAAATATATCATCCTGCTCACCGCCACTCCGGTGGAAAACAACTTGGATGAATTGTACAACCTGATCACCCTGCTCAAGCCTGGCCAGCTTAAGACTCCGCGCGAGTTTCGCAAGCAATTTGTGGTCAGTGGTGATCCACGTTTGCCCAAAAATCGAGGTCAACTTCGCGAACTTCTTGGTGACGTAATGGTGCGCCACACTCGCAGCCAGGTTAACATCAAATTACCGCCACGCCAGGCCAATACTATCCATCTAAACCTTTCCCCCGAGGAAAATAGTTTTTACCAATCTGTCAGTGCTTACATACGTGAACACCTGAAGGGCAGCACCGCCGAAACAGATGAAGCTGACCAGGCCACAGAGAAAACGGGCAAGGGTTTGCGCCAGGTGGATCGTTTTGCCCTGCTCACCATCCAACGTGAAATTGGGAGTAATCCCGCCGCCGCAGAACCGACCCTGCGCTTACTGGCTGGGCGTTTTCAGGATAAGGCCCCTCTTCTGGCATTAGCTGACCAATCTACGCATATCTCCACCTGGGCCAAAGCGGACGCGCTTGAAAAACTCCTCACCAGTTTGCTTCACGATCCATCAGAAAAGGTCATCATTTTTACCCATTTCCGCCGCACTCTCACGCTGTTGGCCGAACGCCTGCGGAAAATGGATATTTCGTTGGTGGTCTATCACGGCGAAATGGATACCGCAGCTAAGAACCAGGCTATTGACGATTTTGAGCAGCATGCCCAGGTACTGCTCTCCACCGAAGCCGCTGGGGAAGGGCGAAACCTGCAATTTTGTCGCACCCTGATCAACTTCGATATCCCCTGGAACCCCATGCGTATCGAGCAGCGCGTAGGGCGTATTCATCGCATCGGCCAAACACGCGAAGTGCGCATTTACAACCTGTCGGCGCGTGGCACAGTCGAAGATTACCTGCTTGGTATTCTGGATCAAAAGCTCAACATGTTTGAACTGGTTATCGGTGAAATGGATATGATTCTTGGTCAGCTTTCAGACGAACGTGATTTCGAGGCTATCCTGCTCGACATCTGGTTGGGGGCGCAATCCCAGGATGAACTACAAACCGGTTTCAGAAAACTCGGTGAAACCCTCCTGCAGGCCCGGCAATTGCACCAAAAGACGCAGGAATATGATGATGCCTTGTTTGGCGACGATTTCACGGCAGAATAAGCTATGACCCAGGATATCTCGCTCGAAGAATTGGTTCTCGGCTATTGCCGCCAGGTGGACGGAATTATTGAGCCGCCCGCTTATGGCGCTTATGAAGTACTCCTGCCCGACGATGTCGCTGTGCGTTGGGGGGTAACGCCTCATCTCCGCATGGCCTTTTTGCCTGAAGCAAAAAATGCTGTTTACATTCATTTCGGACACTCCATCGTGGAAGCCATTGTGGACGAAATCCGTGTGAAAACTGCCAATGGCCTATTTTTTATTAACAATGTTCGCCCCGAAAAGCCAAAACTCTACGAAGTCATTGAAAAAGCTATTTCGCTGCTCAATGCCAAGATGTTCCCTATTCCAGGCGAGCTTGAGAGCATCAATCTGCATCATTATGCGCGCCTTAATTTCAAAATTAGTCTGATTGCGGATGAAAAGCGCGAGTTGATTTTGCCGATGTGGATGGATTTACAGGCAGGTTTTCCCATTAAAGGAGCCAGTATTGAACGGCTGGCGATTCTTGATCCGGAGAATCAGTATTTGGACACGCCCTCCGCCAGTTTGCTCTGGAGCAAGGATCCGCCGCTTTCGCAAAAAGCGCTTCATGATCTGATGGAGCGTGCCAGGCTTTTAGCAACTTTCGAATTAGGCGATACGCTGACATCCATCCAAAAACGCTTGAAACGGTTCCTTGAACTGGATCGCGCCCGCCTGAATGATTATTACGATGATTTACACAAAGACACCGATCGTCGTTTGCAAAAAGCGGATGATGATCGCCGCTCAACGTTGGAATCCAAGCTTGCAGCCATAGAAGCTGAGCGCCGGTCCAAACTGGCAGATGTAGAGCAGAAATATCACCTGCGGATACAAATGGAACTGGTCAACCTGGCAATCATCGCTCAGCCCAAGCTGGATTTGACTGTTGAAGTTCGCAAACGCGGGGTGACCATTAAACGTCGCGTTACGTGGGATCCGCTCCTTCATTCTGTGGAGGGGATGGCCTGCGATGTTTGCCATAGGCCGGGTTTATCGCTTATGTTGTGCGAAAACGGCCACCTGGCACACAGCGAATGCCTCGCGCCGCAATGCGTGGATTGCAAACGCACTTTTTGCCAGAAATGTGCCGCGGAAGTGCAAACCTGTATTGTTTGTGATCGTCCTGTTTGCATCCACAGCCTTGTCCGGTGTAAAGAATGTGGGCGGGCGACTTGCCAGGAACATACCGGCGCATGCCATGCTGATGCAGGTCAGCCGCGTCGGGTTTTGACTGAAACGCCCGCCAGTCAATCTGCTGCTTCGAAAACGGGATCAACAGATTCGCCGAAAACGGCCGGCCACGAAACAGGAAAAAGCCCCAGCCAGAAAACACCGGCAAAACCGAAACCCCAAAAAAACCTGGCGGCCTCAGCCAGGGTGGTTGATAAACCGTCTTCCGAGGTAGTCGGAGACTTTATGGAAGTTTACTCTGACCCGGGCCAGAAAACGATCCTCGCGTATGTAAAAACTAAAAAGCGCGATGTTGCCACCCGCGAGTGGAGCATGAGTGATGAAGGCCTGGCTGTGAATTGTTGGTGCGAAAAATCAGATTGTCCTGAACGAGGCATTGTTTATTATCCAATGGCAGCAGATGGGCTGACGGCTCAATTGAATGGGTTAATCGAACGCTTTGCCAACGAATATAGCGTGCCTATTAAAAAAATACGTTTTTTCCAGGTGCGCCAGGGACAGCCGTTTGGCGAGATAAAATTAAAGGTGCCAGCTGACTGGAAAGATCCAGCTACTCTGGATCGTGCCCAGGCCGGATTCGAGGCGCTCAGGACGAGAAGCATGAACAGGAATAGACGATGAAGCTTACTTTTTTGGGGGGCGCGGATGAAGTTGGCGCGAGTGGCATCCTGGTGGAAACCGCCGGGCGGCGCGTGTTGGTGGACTGCGGCATTCGACCTTCGCCTAAAGCATATGGCGGATTGGCTCCCGATCAGTTGCCCGATTTGAGCCAGCTCGAAAATGGCTCAGGTAAACTCGATGCTGTGCTCGTTACTCACGCTCATACGGATCACACAGGCGCACTTGAACTGGTGTTGGAACGCTACCCAGAAGTTCCGGTGTATGCCACTGCGCCAACTTTGGCGCTGACGCGCGTCTTGCATCAGGATTCGCGCAGAATCATGCAAAGCCGGTTGGATGAAGAAGGTGAGCTGCCTCTTTTCGATGATGTTGCTGTCCAACGCTTGATGACAGCCATGGTTCCTGTGCCGTTTAAAACTCGCCTGGCTCTGGCTGATGGTCTGGCTGCCACATATTTCCCTGCCGGGCATATCGCCGGGGCAGCCATGATTGGATTGGAAAGCGCCGAAGGGAAATTGCTCATTAGCGGCGATATTTCCATATCACCGCAGCGTACAGTGGACGGTGCTCGCCCCCCTGCCTTCCATCCCGATGCTTTTATTGTCGAAAGTACTTATGGGGGCCGGCTGCATGCCAACCGCGCGGTGCAGGAGCGCAAATTGGTGGAAACTGTTGCCCGTATCACAGCCGCGGGTGGAAAAGTGCTTATCCCTGCCTTTGCATTGGGCCGCGCCCAGGAAATCCTGCTCATCCTGGCAGAATACCTTCGGCGTGGCGAATTGCCCTCCGTCCCTGTTTGGGCGGATGGCATGGTGCGCGCCATCTGCCAGGTTTACCCATCCTTCGGGGATGCCCTGCCGCTAGCCTTGCAGGAACAGGGTGCCCAATTTTTCAATAACAACATCCGCCCGGTAACATCCAACGACCAACGGAATGCCATTCTCTGGAATCCTGGCCCAGCAGTGATTGTCGCCAGTTCTGGCATGTTGGCGGGTGGTCCATCGCTCAGCTATGCTCGCGCTCTGGCAGCCAAACCCGAACACGCAATCCTTCTGACGGGTTATCAGGATGAAGAATCGCCCGGTCGCCGCTTGCAGGATCTTCGTGAACGAGGTTCCGGCACCATTCGCCTCGGCAGTGAAAAAGTGGATGTGCAATGCCACATTGAATCCTACTCTCTATCTGCCCACGCCGATGAATCCCAGATTATCAATTTGACTGAAACACTCGACCCTGAGCATGTTTTCCTGGTTCATGGTGATCTCAATGCCCGCACCAGCCTGGAAAAAGCGCTTAGCTCTCGGCAGCGTATCGTTCGTCTGCCCCAGGCTGGACAGACATTTGAACTTAAATTTGAGAGAAGCACTCGCTACATCAAGCCTGACAGCGGTGACCTGCGTTTTCGCCAGGATGAACTTAATCGCAAGCGGATTGAGAAAATGGCCGAATTTTCCGATTCGCTCGGGAAATGGTTAATGGTCAAAGGGGATGCCGCCGCCCCTGTTCGTTGTCTCTCTATCGAAAGCGATCACTTATGGGTCGAGATTGCCCCCGGATTGGAACAGGCAGTCTACCCAGAATCCGTACTCGCTATTTTAGGGCAAGCCGCCCCTACTGAAGTGGAACTTTCCCCTTTCAAACAGCTTTCAGTTTCATCCACAATCATGGAGCCGAATCAAGCCATCTCCACCGCCAATGGACATTTTCCTCCTGAAGCGGGCTTGCGCAAGAGTGGTTACCGTCTGGCTGACCATGTGTTGATTCTGACCTTTGACTTTCCCGATTCCGCCCGCCAACAATATGCTGATTCGATTATTGCACTGGGACAAATCACTGGTTGGCAGGTGGAAGTAACCCCCGAAAGCAACCAGAGCGCTCTTAGCGCTCTCGTCCGTGAGGTTCTGCCGCGAGACCGGCAAATCATCAAAGGCCCAGCCATTTATCGCGATCAGAAACTCGTGGCAGTGACTATCGCATCCGGCACATTTGCTGTGGAAATGGATGAGTTTCAAATTTCAAAAATTTGTGATCACTTTAGCCAAATTAGCGGATGGGAATTAAACATTACTGAATCGGAGCAAGCCATCTCAACCTTGAGTCCCGTGGTTTCCCACGGTCAATATATGGAAATCAATGCTGCCTATACCTTTATCAAGTCAGCATTGGAAGGAAGTACGCTTTACCGTACCAGCCTGAAAGGAAACGAAATCGTTTTATCTTTTATTTCGCGCCAGGTAGCCGAACGCTATCAGGCTCAAATTGCCGAACTAACCATCCAAACTGGATGGCCCATGATCATTAACCCTCAACCCAACCAGGGCGCAATTCTTGAAACTGCACGTAACCTGATTACCAAAGCAGGATATATCATCAGCAAAGGACCAGGAATTCATACAGAAAAAGCCGAAGTGAGTGTAACTCTGGCTTCTGCACTTTCACCAGAACAAAGAATGGAAATAACCCAATCATTCGAACGGGAAACCGGGTTCCAGTTAAACCTTGCCAGCCTGCAGCCAGCAACCCAAAGCATCAAACCGCCAACCACCAATCTAAGCATTGTCGAAATTCCAATCAACCGGGTTCGCCTGAACAGTTACCAGCAATCGTTGCAACTCGACTCGATCAAGTTGGAAAAAGCTATTGAACGAGCCCGGCTAATGGGTATCAATCCGCCCATCCAGGTGCGCCGCACCCGGGATGGTTATATCCTGAGTGATGGTCTCTATCGCCTGCGTGCCGCCGAAGCTCTTGGGCTGGAGCGCATTCCGGCAGTGGTGGAGTAGACCGCTCGCCAATACCAGAGAATTTAGACACTTCGCTATAGGGTGCCATATTTCTTGCGATATTTTAAATCCACTTCAGTTTCAATCAATTCCATTGCTAAATCTTTAACCTTCTGATCCTTAACGGCATCATATAGATTCCGAAGGCTTTGAATGATATCGTAACGGATCAGGGTGCAGTTCTTTTCCTCAACGCACCCCTTAAAGCGCCTTACAAGGCCGCTCATTAATTGGCTCTGCTGTTCTTTTCCTGCAGCACCGACTTTCCAGAGCGACTGCATGCAATGCCTTGCCGTAACGAATCTTTCATCTTTTGTCACAGCGATCAGCGCATCAAAATCTTTTCGCATCCTGTTTTGGGGATCGCTCTTCGCAAGGTTACAAAGTACCTGTGCAGCAATCGCCCTGTTATGGTTGTCTTTGTGACCCAGATTCGTCACTATCTCATCCCACACGTCATAGGCCCAATCTACACGGTCGGTTGTTGCTGCCAAAATATTAATAAAGGCTTTGTTCTGCAATTCCCTGTCGGCAGACCACAAGTTATTCAGGTCGGTTTGTGCGTTCTGATTCATTTTTTTATTTAACCAAAAAGGCAAGCTCAGTTTGGTATTTCTTTGTATCGGATTCTTTATCCGGATCGGTGAGATAAAACTCGGTTCGCCCGTTCCACCACTCGACGTTATCCTGCGTGGATGTATTCCAAACAATATTATTCTCTTTCGCCCAATCCAGAAGTGCAACCGTTGCTTTATAAATACCCTTTCCTTTATAGGACCCGGTGTACAAGAGGGTTGCATGTTGACCGGCGGGAAGGACACCTGCGATGATTCGTCCGTGGGCAGGTAAAGCCCTATCAACTATGAAGCCCACATCAATATCCAACTTTGTTGACATGTCAGTGGTGAGATATCGAATAATCGCCGGGCCCGTTGATGTTATCCCATTGCTTTTTAGCCAGCTGCTTACTTCACTCCACAAAGGAGCTAGGTATTTACCGAATGGAATAGGTGCCGCTGTGCGAATTGCGACATAATGTTTTTCATTTCGATATTCAAGTTGGGGTTTTGTTATCATAATGCGGTTTCCTTGAATGACCTGGGTTGGGTGAAGTTATACAAGCAGCCTTTTTTGCGATATTTGTTTTTTCAAAAGGTATTCTTTCCATGTAGAGCCTGGGCTAATTTCGCCTTTTTCAATATTAACCGCCGGCCATCGCTCCAATAACTCGAAAAGGCTCTGCTCCGGTTGCGACTGCTTCGGGCAGGGGCGCGTCAACCGGTTGGAGTGATAAATCCTCTCCGCAGGCGAAAAATCGAATGAAGGGCCGGCGTTGGAGTGTAGCCTGGTCACGGATCGTACCGCGCAGCATTGGATATTGGGCTTCCAGTGCGTCCAGTACCGTGCTAGGGGTTGCTGGTCCCATGACAGGCAGCTCGATTTCCCGGCTGACTTGTGCCAGTACTCGCAAATGGTGCGGGAGAATAATGCGGATCATGGCAGGGTCTGAACTTCAACAGACAATACCGCCGGAAGATCGCGAACGATGGATATCCAATTATCGCCCGAATCGGCTGAAACGTACACCTGACCACCCGTTGTGCCGAAATAGACGCCACACTCATCCAGTGTGTCAACTGCCATCGCACTACGTAAGACGTTGACATAGCAATCGCTTTGCGGCAGCCCTCTTGTCAGAGGTTCCCACTCATTTCCCCCGGTACGGCTGCGATAAACACGCAGCTTGCCATCAGGCGGATAGTGTTCAGAGTCACTCTTGATCGGGACAACATAGATTGTATTTGGCTCATGCGCATGGACGACAATTGGAAACCCAAAATCGCTTGGCAAGTTGCCGCTGATTTCGTGCCATGACTCCCCGGAATTATCACTTCGCATAACATCCCAGTGTTTCTGCATGAACAGAACGTCTGGGCGTGAAGGATGCATTGCCAGGTTGTGAACACAATGACCCACTTCGGCGCTCGCGTCAGGCAACTCGAAGGGTGAGATAAGTCCGTTATTAATTGGCCGCCAGATTTGACCACCATCATCACTGCGAAAGGCGCCGGCGGCTGAAATGGCAACAAAAATTCGTAAGGGATTGCCTGGATCCAGAATGATCGTATGCAGGCACATGCCTCCGGCCCCTGGCTGCCAGAGATGCCCTTTTGCATCACGCAGCCCTGGAAGCTCCTGCCAGGTCTCTCCGCCATTTATCGAGCGGAATAGTGCGGCATCCTCCACCCCTGCGTAAACCGTATCCGGGTCGGTAAGTGATGGCTCAAGACGCCAAACGCGCTTGAACTCCCACGGGTGTTGAGTGCCATCAAACCATTGATGCGTACCCGGAATTCCATCGTAAGCAAATTTGTTGCCGACCGGTCCCCATGTTTTCCCGCCATCATTAGAACGCTGGATTACCTGCCCAAACCAGCCGTTGGACTGAGATGCATATAACCTGTCAGGGTCAGCCGGAGATCCATTTATATGGTAGATCTCCCAGCCAGCAAAATGTGGCCCGCTGATATCCCAGCGCTCACGCCTCGTGTCGGACGTCAGAATAAACGCGCCTTTTCGGGTTCCAACCAATACACGTACGCCATTCATATTATTTTCCTCTTTATTTCAACGATATTGAAAACCTGCTTCACCACTACAAAATATCGGGGTTATGTTAAAAACCAGTAGATGCCAAATTATCTGACCGTTTTCGGTAGCCAATTTACGAAAGTCATCTGGCGCTTTGCCCGTTCTGGTTTTGGTCGTATCGAGATAAGCCTGAAAAATCACAACTCATCCTGCTGATGTTAATTTTTCTTACCGCCAGCCAGGTTATACGCCACAGCCGCGCGCACTAGATCTTTCAGGGCGCTTTCTCGGATATCGCCCCCTTTGCTGAAATCGATGGCACGCGTTGCCTTCGCGTCCAATCCGGCGTTGAAAAGTCCAAGTGGGTCTTCAAGCGCAGCGCCTTTGAAAAAATTAAGTTTTAAGTGATCTTTGAAAGCCGCGGCGGCAGCCACATTTCCTTTTTTTGACCACACTGCGGTATCCCACTTCCATTCCTCGTTGATCTCGGGCGCGGCTTCGTGAATTAGCTCGCGCAAGCGGGCTAACAGCTCTCCACGCCAATCTGCCAGGTCTGCGATCTGTTTACTGATCAACTCTTCGGGTGTTAATTCGGTATTCATATTGGCTTGTTTCATATTTGCTCCTTTTCTAACGCCTTGATGTATTCTAAAACGGTGTTTACATTATTTACCCAGTTATCGGATGTATTCAGCACCAATATTTTTTCCTTCCATTCCAGGTATTCCTTACGCCGATTTTCTACATCATCCCACGTAACTTCAGGGATTCCATTCATATTGCGGATTCGCGATTCTATTCTTTTTTTATGCAGTTCACTTTCCAAAACACATTCAATAACAACCAACCTGGAATGATGTTTATTGGACAATCCTCGGCACATGTCACGAGCTTCCATCACCGGACTGACAGCATCAATGATCACAGATTGCCACAGCTTTAATTGCTCATTCGATAGTGTTTCAACAACCAGGTAAGCCGCCAACTACTTTTGTTTTCATTGTATTGTTCTTGGTTTGCCATTCGGATAATTTAATTATAGAACAAAAATTCACATTAATCAAGATAAAAACTATCCATTTTGAAAACAATTTTAGCTCGAAGTTTGCCTTCCAGGAACGAATGTTATAATTTTCACATCCCTAAAAAAATGAACCATTAATTCCTGAACATAGGAGTCACTCGTTGGAAACAACAATTCAAAAAGCATATTCGACCCCGGCGCGTATATTCATAGACTGGTTACTTATTGGCATTCAATCTTTTGGAGGCGGTTCGTCCACTTTTAGCCTTATTCACCAGGCAGCCATAAAGCGCGGCTGGATGACCGAAGATGAATTTGTGCGTGCCTGGGCACTGGTTCAAATTGCGCCGGGAATAAATCTGGTCAAGCTGACGATTTTGATTGGTTATCGAATGTGTGGCTGGCTGGGATTATGCGCGGCAGTAGGTGGTTTGCTTCTTCCCAGCGCAGCGGTGACTGTATTAATGACTGCCGGGTTTACAACTATTCGCAATATTTCCTGGATCCAGGCAATGATGAAGGCTATAATGCCAGCCGCGATTGGCTTATCTTTTGCCATGGGTGTGCAAATGGCTCAGCCAATCTTATTAAATGCTCACAAAGAAGGCGCCCGGCGCCTCGGAGCGCATATCTTTATATTGATAGGCGCTACTATGCTTATGGGGATCACCCGGCTCTCACCTGTTGTTATCTTGTTATTATCTGGAGTCACCACGATTGTTTTATTCTTTTTTATTCCCACCCAGGCGCCAGAAATGTTGAGAGATATCAATTCATGAACCCGTTAATTTATTTTTGGCTATTTTTAAAAGCATCGCTTCTGTCGATTGGCGGCCTTGGTAACTTACCTTTCTTGAATGGAGACTTATTGGCTCTGGGTTGGGCTGCCCCTTCCGATTTCGTCACAGCCATTGCAGTTGGAAACCTCAGCCCTGGGCCAAATGGTTTGTGGAGCGTTAGCCTGGGATATCTGACATTTGGCTGGCTGGGTGCGTTTATGGCGTTGATTGCTTTAAGTCTGCCGCCATTGCTGATCATCATTATAGATTCATCCTATAATCGAATCGAGAACCAGCCTATTGTCCGGGATTTCACCCGTGGATTGGGAATGGGTGTGGTTGGACTGACGTTGGCGGTTTCGGTGAGTCTTGCAAAGGCCTCGATAATGGATTGGAAAGGAATACTGATTATGCTTTGTTCCCTTAGTCTGGCACTAAGCAAGAAAATTCCTGTCATCGTTATTCTTGCGCTGGCATCTGTCGCTGGCATCTTAATATATGGGTTCTAAACGGAAAAAGGGGATTTGTCGTGATGAATATCATTATTCCCAGAAAGTTTCGCAAGAAATTTGGGTGAAGACACAAAATGAAACGGATTTATGAGGACTTTCCGGGAATGGAAAAACTCATGCGATGGATTTCGCACAACCCTAATCGTTGGATGGCATCCCTGTGGATGGCAGTGCCGTAGCCTTTATGCCGGGCAAATCCATAGCCTGGATAGCGGGTATCAAAGATCACCATTAACTCATCCCTGGTAGTCTTAGCCAGTACAGATGCCGCCGCGATACTAAGAGATTGCGTCTCGCCCCTGACGAGTTTTTCACCTTTATAGGGGCAGTCTTTCCAATGGATAAAATCAAAAAGGTGATATTCGGGTGTTAGCGTCAGGCCATCGATGGCTCGCGTCATTGCAAGGCGGTTACCTGGTAGAATACCAATTTCATCAATCTCAGTCGATGTGACTTCGCCCACCCACCATGCTACAGCCGCAGACTTAATTTTAATAGCCCAATGTTCACGCTGGCGAGGTGTCATCTTTTTTGAATCGCGAACACCGGCCAGGGTGGATGCGATTTGCACATCGTCTGGCAGAATCACCGCGCTGGCCATCATTGGGCCGGCCCAGGCTCCGCGTCCAGCTTCATCCACCCCAGCGATTAATTTAACGCCGCTTTTCCAAAGCATTTGTTCAATTTGTAAACTGGGCGTCTTATCATTCTTTGTACGCTTTGCTTGGCAATTATCGGGCATAGCTTGAATTTTTTCATCACCCCCTTCTCGATAACCTGCCTGTGTACGGGCCAGAAAAGTGGCATTACTTGTCATACAATTTCTTGCGTCCATTACGTCTGATAGTGAGCAGGTCAATGAACATATGCCATGAATCGTGGAGCAAGTTGATCTTGCTTTCAGGGTTGAAATACCACGGAATTGCTACCTCGAGGATGGGATAATTTCTTTTGCTGGCGATGTATAACAACTCAACGTCAAACGACCAACCCATAAGCGTTTGACGGCGGAAGATGTCGTCTGCAGCATCGGCGCGAAACATCTTAAAACCACATTGGGTATCGTTCAGCGCGGGTAAAACCAGCAGACGAATGAGTGTATTGAAAACACGCCCGGTGACGTGCCGGTAAAATGGTTCGTCAAAGCGTACGGCGCCAGGCGCTTCTCGCGAAGCAATAGCAATCGGGATATCAACCGCCGGGGGAATAAAACGAAGGATTTCGATGGGTGGCATGGACAGATCGGCATCAGCAAAAAAACGAAAAGCCCCCTTTGCAGCCAACATCCCTTTTTTAACCGCGCGACCCTTACCTGGCAAATCCTCGTGAATAACACTCACCACTGGGTGATTTATAGCGTAATTTTGAGCTACTTCGAAAGTACGATCACTGCTGGCATTCTCAATTACCAGAATTTCACTCTCAAAAGACTGGCTATTAATAAAACGCACAACCTGCTCCAGGGTTTGGGGCAGGCGGCGTTCTTCGTTGTGCGCAGGGATGATAATGCTTAGGTATGGACTGGCCATTTAAAATTGTTGTGTGATATAGATGGCGAATGCAGCTATGGCGCAAAACCAGCACAGAAAGATGCCCCCCAGGATCGCCAATTGAGCAATACTCATTCCCAAAAATCTTCTTTTCTTGATCGCAGGTGCTGTTGGTTTATTGTCTGCAGCAGGTCTATCTGTAGGGACTGGTGCTGCCGGCTGAACGATTTCAGTTAAATCTGTAAATTGAACGGTTGGGGTTCCAGCTTGCTGGTCAATAGCATGCAATTCAGTTTCCTGAGACCTGTTTTCCATGAAATCACCCGCTGAAAAGGCTCGATCAGGTGATTCGCTTTCTTGAAAACTAAATTGTTCGAATTGGTTTTCTGGGGATGTACTGTTGCGTTGTACCTGAGTCACATTGTTATTATTTTTCAACGCTGTATTTTGGTTGCTACGTTTGGGGGCAGCGGCTGACTGGTAAGGTGGGGTTTTCTGTGGGCTGGCTGCCTGCTGCTCCGGTTCTGAAAAATCAAATGAAAAATCAAATGAATCTGATGCGAATGGCTGGGTCGTTTCCGGTTGTGGGACGGGGTTAAATAGGGTCTCGTTGGCATTCTGCGGGCTGCTCGGGTTGCTAACCGGCAAAGGTTCTGCCGGTGATTCTACAAATGGGGCAGCGGCAGCCTCTTTTTTGGGGCCGTTGACGATCACTTGCGCGATAGCTTTGACGGTATCGTTGTCCTGCACGGCTCGAGCCTGGTTCATGGAGATGGCGAATCGTTCCAGCGCATCACTCATTACAATCCGGACTGCTGGGCGAACAGATTCTATATGCATTCCAGGATCTGCAGCCATAAGAATCGGATCCACAACCAGCTTATCCTTATAGCCTGCGCGATCAAGGTAAATTTGCAAGACGCGCCCCAGTTTTGCTGTGCGTTGGATATGGTTAATCCCAGCCGGGACAAATTTCCCGTTCGCAACTTTGCCCCATTCATCGTCTCTGGCCCGGTATACGCCACGCTCGTGTGTAACATTGATGAGATAGATGCCGGGAGGACCGATCAGTACCAATGGCAGATCAATATCTGTATTTGGCAGAGTTACATTACGCATTAAGACATAATTGGGGCCTAAAACCTTCTCCAAAACAGCGATGACCACATCCTGGGCTTGCAACCGCGCATACCAGGACAGCCCATATTTCAGAGTTCCTTGGGCGCGGCCCACGATATCGATTCCCCCGCTTTCGCTTCGAAATGGAGTTCTGTCAGCAATTTTCATGGCTAACCTCTGCCGGATTTTCCGGCTCATGAACTTTATAAAAGTGGAACTTCTTCAAGCTGGTCGCGTTTCGTATTGCTGCCGGTCGTGATAATATTGCCATTGAGATAAACGGACTTGGTAGATTCAAAGGTGCTCCCCAAAAACTCTTTGCGTGAGCCGGTGACGAATTTCTCACCTTTTTTCAAGCGAGCAACCAGGTTGGCGCGGTCAATTAGTATATGATCAGAGAAAGTAGCTCCTCGTCGCTCATATGCGCGTACCAACTCAATGTTTCCATCGGGTGCATAACGCACCGCTTCGATCAGACCATCAAATTTCGCTTTTGCCATTCTATACCTCCAAGCATAGTTCTATTCTAATTTTACTGCCATTTTGAATTATTGATGAGCTTAATGAAAACAGATGATGAAATCACTTAAAAGGGAAGCCGCCAGCCAAAAGGCCGGCGGCTTATTACCAGTCGGGGTGGGCGGACTTGAACCGCCGGCCCCCGCGTCCCAAACGCGGTGCGCTGCCAACTGCGCTACACCCCGATATTATTGCAGAGGAAAGAGTATAATGCCAACCGTCCAACTAGTCAAATAAAATATGCGAGATATTTCCTAATGCCCAGATATTCGGTCACTCTTTTATCAATAGCTTTACTTTTTAGCATGATTCTGTCTGGATGTGATGCCACCCCGCCACCAATCCCACCGATGAATACGGCCACTCCCAATGCTGTTACCCCATTGATCCCTATCACGGTGTCGCCTACGATGCCACCGATACAGGATACTCCCCCATCGGCCACTTCCACGCCCACATCCTCAACCTGTAAAGAAAAAACCGGTACCATTGAAAAGGGTATCATTTATACCAGGTTGATTGACAAACCAATGAGTTATAACGTTTACCTGCCGCCATGTTATAGCTTTGATGCCAGTCTACGTTACCCGGTATTGTATCTACTTCACGGTCAGGGTTCAACTGAGGATCAATGGATCCGAATTGGCGCGGTGTCTGCTGCTGACAAGATTATCTCTCTTGCAAGTGCCCCGCCATTTATCATGGTTTTTCCATTCGATTTTTCGTACAAACAGCCGAATGAATACAAATTTGAGGAGGTTTTTGTTCAACTCCTCATTCCACAAATCGACAATGATTACCGAACAAAGACCGATTCAACATACCGCGCGATTGGCGGATTGTCGCGCGGCGGCGCTTGGGCTTTGCGAATTGGTACCCTTCACCCTGAGCTCTTCGGCGCGATTGGTGGACATTCTCCGGCTATTTTTTATGTTGATGAAAAACCTCTCACCCGCAGGCTGTTGGATATACCGGCGGAATACATGCCCCGTATCTGGTTGGATGCAGGCGATAAGGATTCTGAATTCAGTGTCATCGAGCCGTTTGAAAAGTTCCTTAGTGAAAAAGGGATTCCGCACGAATGGCATGAATATATTGGTTGGCACGAAGAAAAATACTGGTCTGCCCACGTGGAAGAATATTTAAAATGGTATGCCCTCGCATGGACCAGGTAATCTGCAAAATGAGCCAAAACCGGGATGAAGAATCTGTTTTGCTTAATTCGGAATACGTTATAATCCTTGTATGTCCTTATCAATACAGGAAGTGGAACATATAGCTGCACTCGCCCGTCTGGAACTGACTGATACCGAGAAAAATCGCTATCGAGAGCAGTTATCGGCTATTCTTGATCATGTTGCCCAGCTGCAAGAACTGGATACGTCATCCGTTCAACCCCTGGCAGGTGTTTTTAGTCTCGAAAACCCCTTGCGTGTTGATGAATCCCGTCCCGGGCTTTTACCGGAAACGCTGCTCCAACCCGCCGCACAAAAAGAGCGTGCCCAATTCAAAATTCCACCTGTTTTTGAGTAACATCGTGGATAGTTTATATCAATTCCGAATGCCAGGAGATCGACTCTCGGTTTTATCGGTCGCATTTTCTTCTGTCAATTGGTTCGCTGGTTTGCCTACCTCATTATCCGCCCTTTTCCGATGAACCTCACCGACCTTTCTCTGATTGAAGCCCAAAATCTGCTCCAAAAAGGCCAGATTTCCAGCCGCGAATTAACCCAGGCGGCTCTGGATCGAATCTCTGCTCTCGATGGAGATTTGCATGCTTTCTTGCATACCGCAGCCAAATCAGCCTTGGAACAGGCTGATTTGGCTGATCAAAAACGATCGGCTCGCCCATCAAAAGATTATTCATTACTTGGCATTCCGCTTGCGGTTAAAGATGTTCTAACCGTGGAAGGCATGCCATGTACATGTGGTTCATTAATCCTTGAAGGTTATTTCCCGCCTTATACTGCTACTGTAGTAAAGCGGTTACAAGCTGCAGGCATGGTTGTTGTTGGAAAAACCAATACCGATGAATTCGCGATGGGTTCATCAACCGAAAACTCGGCCTATGGTGTCACCCACAACCCGTGGAATTTGGATCGAGTACCAGGCGGTTCTTCTGGTGGAAGTGCGGCAGCAGTAGCTGCCAATCTCGTTGTCGCTGCCTTGGGTACGGATACTGGGGGAAGTGTTCGCCAACCTGCTTCATTTTGCGGGGTAACGGGTTTGAAACCGACATATGGCCGGGTTTCTCGTTATGGTCTTGTCGCCTATGGATCATCTCTGGATGCTTGCGGCGCGTTTGGTCGTTCAGCCGAAGATGTGGCGGCATTATTTTCCATCATGGCTGGGTGCGATCCGCTGGATTCTACCTCTCAGAATATCCCTGTGGCGAAAATTATGCTCGATAAGGGCAGCAGCTTGCATGGAATACGGATTGGAGTGCCCAAAGAGTATTTTATTAAGGGCATCCAACCAGACGTAGAATTAAAAGTTCTGGCTGCGATCGATGTTTTGAAAAACCTGGGAGCTGAGATCAAAGAAGTCAGTTTGCCGCATACAGAATACGCCTTACCGGTTTATTACATCATTGCTCCAGCCGAAGCATCGGCAAACCTGGCGCGTTATGATGGTATTCGTTTTGGACCACGGATGGATGGGGAAAATCTCTGGGATGTTTTCACTCGCACACGTGGAACAAAATTCGGCAACGAGGCTACCAGGCGTATCATGTTGGGCACTTATGCTCTTTCAACAGGTTATTATGATGCTTACTACGGGCAGGCGCAAAAAGTGCGCACCCTTATCAAGCGTGATTTCGAGCTGGTTTATCGTGAAGTTGATGCGATTGCCTGTCCAGTGGCCCCTACAACAGCATTTCCGATAGGGGCACATGGTGATGATCCGCTAGCAATGTACCTTGAGGATGTTTTTACCCTGCCGGCTAACCTGGCTGGTGTACCAGGATTGGCTTTCCCGGTCGGGTTTGATGCCAGTGGGTTGCCGGTTGGCATGCAATTAATGGGTCGCCATTTTGACGAGGCTGGCCTGTTACGGATAGCACATGCTTATCAACAAGTAACAGAATGGCATAAGCATCGACCCAATTTAAAATGAGCAGGAACAGTTCGCCAATGTACCTGCGGAGGCATATATGAATATTTTTATCACAGGCGGGGCTGGTTACATTGGTTCTGCCACTGCTGAAGCTCTGCTGAAAGCGGGACATACCGTTACCGTATACGATTCTCTTGTCACTGGACATTTGCAGGCCGTGCCAGCAGGCGCGAACTTTATTCAAGCGGATATTGCGGACAGCCATACGCTCGCAGTGGCGCTAACATCGCAAAAATTTGACGCCGTGATGCACTTTGCAGCTTTTATCGAGGCTGGTGATAGTATGAAAGACCCGGGAAAGTTTTTACGTAATAACCTGGTCAATTCGCTGTCATTAATAGATATGGCAACCAGGGCGCATGTCGGGCGATTTGTGCTTTCATCAACAGCTGCTGTCTACCAATCCAGCTCAGAACCACTCACCGAAGAATCCCCACTCGGGCCCACCAATACGTATGGATTTACCAAGCTGGCCGTTGAGCAATCTCTGGATTGGTACCGCCAGATCCATGGGCTTCGTTTTGCAGCACTTCGATATTTTAATGCCAGTGGTGCCTTGCCGGGCCGCGGCGAGGCCCACCAACCCGAATCGCATCTTATCCCGCGAGTTCTGCAAGTGGCGCTTGGCAAGGCAGAATATGCAGCTATCTATGGTACTGACTATCCCACCCCGGATGGTACGTGTATTCGAGATTATATCCATCTGGGTGATCTGGTTTCCGCGCATATTCTTGCTCTGGAAGCCCTGGCTGAGCGTGATAAAATGATTTACAACCTTGGATCTGGAACGGGTTATTCGGTCCGTGAAGTTATTGAGACAGCCAGTTCTGTTTCTGGAAAATCGATTCAGATCAGGGAATTTGAACGTCGTCCAGGCGATTCCGCGCGATTGGTGGCATCATCTGAAAAAGCCCGGCGTGAATTAGGTT
This sequence comes from uncultured Anaerolineae bacterium, assembly GCA_903846015.1. Lineage (GTDB taxonomy): Bacteria > Chloroflexota > Anaerolineae > Anaerolineales > Villigracilaceae > UBA5195. The sequence goes on from CAIMZS010000655.1 coordinate 21,855, forward strand.
GGAAGCCACAGCACGACTCCATCCAGGATATCATCAGTACAGCCTGGCAATGGCATGTAACCAATCCACATGGATATGAATCGATTTGAAGTGAGGTCAATATGCGTATAGTTCGATACCAATACAAGAACTTGCCTGCAAAATATGGGTGGATTTTTGAGGAAAATATCGGTGAGATCGATGGTAACGTTTTTGGGGAATATCGCCGGCAGGAAGCTCTTTTGCCTATCGCGAATGTAAAGTTGCTTGCCCCTTGCCAGCCCAGCAAGATCATTTGCGTTGGGCGCAATTATGTTGAACATGCCAAAGAGTTGGGTAATGACGTGCCCAAGCTCCCTTTGATATTTCTTAAGCCACCATCATCCATTATCAATCCGGGTGAGCATATCGTTTTGCCGGTACAGTCACAGCAGGTTGAACACGAAGCAGAACTGGTGGCAGTCATTGGTAAACGTGGGCGTAATATCACTGCGGAAGATTCTCGCAATTATATTTTAGGCTACACCATTGGTAATGACGTTACAGCGCGTGATTTACAGAAAATAGATGGCCAATGGACCCGCGCAAAGGGTTTTGACACTTTCTGTTCTTTTGGCCCATGGATTGATACTGATTTCGATATCTCCGATGCGCTTATCACATGCAAAGTGACTGGTCAGCCACGCCAGATGGCTTCTACGCGTGATATGGTTTTTGGCGTTTATACCCTGGTTGCATTTGTATCATCCGTCATGACGTTGGAGCCTGGCGATATTATTTTTACAGGAACTCCTGCCGGAGTGGGGCCGCTCAAAGCTGGGGATGAAGTGGTAGTAGAGATTGAGGGACTTGGCTCACTCTCAAATCTTGTAAAGGCCTGATCCATACCCAATTACAATCCATAAAAGATAATAATCCCGATGTAAATACCATTCGAGCCCTGCAGATAAACAGGGCTCGAATGGTATTTGGCGTGCATCGCGTATAACCTGAAAATATATCCTCGATTTGGCAGGTGCACGAACTCTATTACTGCGCTTGTTATTTGAAGTTTAGGAAAATATGCCCTTGAAATCCGCTGCGTAGACTGCTTTCATTGCTGTTATCCGCTTTTTCGCGCCGTCACATGTGCTCTGGAGCCGATCTTTATGCGTTTTCTCCGACAGGCCGCTAGAAATCTGTTTATCAACTGAGTTCAACCCTTGTCATTAATGCCACATACTTTGATACTGGCCGGATACCAATTTCCCGGCTGCAAATCGCAGTGGCGTGAGAGATGAAATATCCACTGTTTTTGCCGCACCATCCAGAATTAATTCTGACATACACAGTCCCACAGCCGGCCCGATCTTAAATCCGGTTCCACTGAAACCACAATCCAGGTAGAAACCATCCAGCCCAGCCAACCCCAGCATGGGATGTTGATCAGGTGTGATGCCGTCATAGCCTCCATGTGCGCTGTGCAGCCCACCTTGTTCCATCATTGGTACACGCTCGCAAATGCGGTCAATCGCCCTTTCAACGAACCCTGCCTGGGCGTGATCGACATCACCTTCGGGCGCTTCTCCCAACGGATTTCCATCTTCCAACCCGACCAGCGTCAGTCCGCCTTCCGGGCGGAAATACATATCGTTTGGAAAGTCGATCACAGTTGGGTGTGATGGGCCAATTTGTGCTGGACGCTTTACGAACATTGTGTCGTGTCGCCAGGTATCATACGGCAGTTCCAAACCTGCAATTTTGTTTAGTTGACCTGCCCAGGCTCCCGCAGCGTTGACTACCACCGGGGCGGAAAATATACCTTGAGTCGTTTCCACGCCTTCAATTCGGCCTCCGGAAATTTGCAGCCCCATTACTGCACAATCTTGCACAAGGCGGGCTCCTTTGGCGCGTGCCGCCGTAACCATCGCGGCTGCGGTATCACTGGGCATGGCATAGCCAGATTCGGGTTCATAAGCGGCAAAATCAAAATCATCGGTCTTGAAGCTGGGTACTAATCTATGTACGTCATCAGCGCTGATTAAGAAGCTGGAGATTCCCACGCGCTGCTGCATGGCCACATTAGCGCGTAGATCATCGATGTTTTTACGCGCCACAATCTGTATAAATCCGGTGCGTGTAAATCCGCAATTTCCACCAACCAATTCACTCCAATTGCGAAAAAAACGGAATGATTCCCATGCAAGTCGTGAATCGACTTCGGTATCGTAATGCATGCGCACCAATCCGCTCGAGCGTCCGGTTGCGCCAGCCGCAACAAATTGTTTTTCGAGTATAGTGGCTTTAACACCACGCTGAGCCAGATGGAATGCCAGGCTCGCGCCATGAATTCCTGCGCCGATGATAATGATGTCTGATGTGTTTGTCATAAACTCCTCCGGATTTTGAAATTATAATGCCGCAATACGAGAAAAGAAAGACTTTGAATAGCAATAGTTGTTGCAATCGCCAGCATAAACGCAGTCGTTATTCCTGTTCTTTCCAAAGACAGCGCCAATACCAGAAAAAAACCTGCAAAACCGAACAACCCCAAGAGTAATCCGCGCAGTACGCTGTTTGCCCCGGCTGGGCCATGTAACCGCTGGGCGAACACAGCCAGTATGGCAGTGTAAAGTGGGATGGTTGATATCAGCCCTGTCAAACGCGGACCTATAAATGGAGCAATAGCTGTCAGGCCAACGATGAAAGAAGAGCCGATCAGAATGCGCGCAGGCAAATCCCACCGCCCTGGTTTAACATCAATTGTCACAAGCTCTGTTTCCTTGGGCATTAGCCAAAAACCAGCCAGGATCGCAGCCAGTAGCATTGGAAAGATGATCCAAAGCGGCTGGATGAAATTTTGCATCAAGGTTGTTATCGTTCCAAAGACCGCCAGGCTGCCAGAGATAGATATCGGCCAGCGAAAGTGCGCCGACAATCTGCTGTATGATATACAGAAAGCCACCAATGAAATACCACCGCTTAAAACACCCAGCACAGTGGATGCCGCAAAAGGTGTGGAATGGCTGACTGCCACAAAAAATACCACTGGTCCGGTTGTAAGTGGCAGACCGACCAGCCAACCGCTCACAGCAGGTCCCCAACGTCTACCCGCCAGGCTTGCCGTGCCAATGATAAGTGGGGCAAGGATAAGTTTGAGTATGAAGATGTTCATTGAACCACTGTAACGATGGTCTGCCGCGCGCCGGAATCTAACAATGCGAATGCGACTTTTTCGGCATTTTCTGGCCTTACCAGTGCAATCATATTTCCACCGCGCCCCCCACCCGATAACTTGGCCCCTTCTGCTCCGCTGGTTTTTGCGACCACAACCAGCTTGTCAAGTTCTGGTGAAGAGACGGTCATTTCCTGTAGCAGCGCCTGATTTGTATCCATCAATGCTCCCATCGCCTGCCATTCTCCGTTTTGGATGGCTTGCCTGGCTGCGCGAGCTATTTCTCCAATTTTGTCGAATACCAGTTCCCAGCGCTTTGGGTTGGATGCCCAAAGTTTTCTAACATCCCCAACCGATTCCCTGGTTGGGGCCAGGATGCCTGTATCGGCAATAACAATGGTGAATGGTCTGAGAACCTGTAGTGTTTCGATTGGCTGTTCTTTGACGAAATACACGGGTTGGGCAAAGGTAATTACCGTATTATCAATACCGGAAGGTGTGCCGTGATGAATTTTTTCCACGTCGTAAGCCAGCTGGTTTACCCGTTCATCGTCGATAGCCTGGCCAAAATGTGCAGCCAATGCCCGGATGATTGCCACCGAAACTGCTGCGCCAGAACCAAGTCCTGATGCGACCGGAATTGTGGATAAGATTCGAATCGTGAGCGCGGGTGAAGCTGAAATGCTGAAGGTTTGAAGAGTTTTTTCTATAACACTGCGCAGCGGATTTGTGGAAGAAAGTGCCGAAAGTTGAGTCTGAAGAAAAATATTTGGCGCATCAATCCTTATTCCTGTGCCTTGCCCCTCCGTGATTTCAACATCAGTATGCACCTGCGTAACCGGTACTGCCAGGGCAGGGCGCCCATACACTACGGCATGTTCACCGAATAAAATAATTTTGCCGGGTGCGCTTGCAGTGCTCATATTTTGAGGTAGAAAACTGTAAGGATTACTAATCCTGTTAGAAAGATGGCGATTTTGATTGGCCGGTCGGTCAGAAGAACTTCATCTGGTGCGCCTGCATTTTGAGTCATTTGAATCAGGTACAAATACCGGAAGATGATATATGCCACAAAAGGGATCGTCAGCATCATACTGTGGTTGGCGGGAAGATTTGGGGCTGAGAAGGTATATAGTGAATAGGATAATATGGTAGCTGCAGAAACGATGGTGATGTACTGATCGAGCAGTGGAATGCTATAACCTTCCAGAACCTTGCGATGAGAACCGGCTCCAAGTGCCAGCAAGGCTAGTTCAGAGCGGCGTTTGCCAAACCCAAGATAAAGTGAACCGAGGGTGGTAACCACATACAGCCAGGGCGAAAACCGTTCAACGATGATAAGTGTGACACCTGCTTCAACCCGCAGCACAAACCCGGCTGCGATGACAAACACATCCACAATTGGGATATGCTTCAGCCATTTGGAATACGCCAGGTTAATGAACAAATAAGCGACTAACACCGCAGCAAAATTCGGCGCCAGCCAATATGCCAACGGTAGAGTGATAGCCACGAATAAGATGGCTGCTATCCAGGCAATCTTTATGGATAATTTGCCGGATGGTAGTGGACGATTTTTTTTGATCGGATGTTGGCGGTCGGCTTCGATATCCGCAATATCGTTGATCAAGTAAACAACACTGGATATCAGGCAAAATAATCCAAACCCGGCCAATGTATGTAAAAAAGCGGAGTAATGAAATAGTTGTTTATCGAAGATTATCGCAAAAAAGACAAATCCGTTCTTTGTCCATTGTCGAGGTCGCATTGTTTTTATCAGGGCTGAAAACATAGGTTAATTTTACCTTATTCGGGCACCTTAATGGGGTTGGCGCAATGCTATGTCATTGAGTTGAAAGTTTGAGGGTAGAATTGAGAAGCTGCTTGTCTCGCAATTTTGCGTAATTCTCAATGAAAGAAAGTTGACGGCACTGCCAAATATGTCAAAAACTCGCCTGGATCTCCTGCTTGTAGAACGCAATCTGGCCGAAACACGCTCCAAAGCCCAGGCTATTATTATGGCGGGACAGGTTCGTGTAAAAGGTCAGATGGTCGATCATGCCGGGGCTTCCTTCCCACCTGATGTGCAGATCGATGTAGATTCTGGACCACGTTTTGTTTCCCGTGGTGGTGAAAAACTTTTGGGTGCGCTCGAGGCATTTCATATCAACCCGGCAGGATTGATATGTGCTGATGTTGGCTCTTCAACAGGTGGATTTAGTGACTGCTTGCTTCAGCACGGAGCCGCCAGGATCTATGATATTGACGTCGGGAAAGGTATTCTGCATTGGAAACTTCGTTCCGACCCGCGCATCGTTGTTATGGAAGAAACCAATGCCCGCTATGTCGTAGCATTACCAGAACAGGTGCAGCTTGTCGTTTGTGATGCATCTTTTATTTCGTTGAGAACGCTTATGCCAGTATTTTTTCACTGGCTGACAGACGATGCCCAGGTGATCACATTGATTAAGCCTCAGTTTGAGGCCGGAAGGGTAGATGTTGCGCGCGGTGGTGGCGTAGTCCGCGATCCTCTTATCCATCGCCGGGTATTGGTGGATGTGCTCAAGTTTGTCCAGGAGCTCGGCTTTGGCGTCAAGGGGCTAATCCGTTCACCCCTGTTGGGTCCAAAAGGCAATACTGAATTTCTTGCCTGGCTTGATCGGCAAAAAACCAACGCGAATGTTTCTGTGATGATTGAGCGTGCTCTTCATCGCCCATCTCCCCCTTCGGAGTCCGTGGAATAGGAACCGGAGTTTACGGCAAAATGAAAATTAGTTTCTGGATTTCACTTTCACGCTAATCACACAAGATCCGGTATTTTTAAACGAAGATTATGGTTCGTAGTCAACCGTATGTCTGCGCGCTTCGGCCAGTATTTGATCCAAGGTCATACCCTGGTGTTCCTTATCTGCTGGATGATAATGTACATGAACTCGGCGGATATTCGGAATGCTTCGGCACAACAAATCTTCAACCCGGTTGGCGATCTCATCCCCTTGCTTAACGGCCAGATTGCCGTCGACGCCAATTGTAACGTTGACCACGCTGTGCGGGCCAAATCGGTGGGCCTGTACTTCTTGCACCTGTTCCACACCAGGCAATCCATCCAGAATCTCACAAATTTGCTGGGCAAGTTCCTTGCTGGGTACAGCATCCATTAGTTCTACTGATGATTCTCGTAAAATATAAATACCCGTTCGCAAGATCAGCAGCGCCACAATCGCACCCGCCAGAGGGTCAATCCAGGGTAATCCACGCTGCCCAAGGAAAATGCCCAATGATGCGGCGGCAGCCGAGAACAAATCATTACGGTGGTCGTACGCCATAGCCTCCACCACCGGGTTTTTTGTTTCTTTGCCCAATTTTCGTACATAAAAAGTAAGAAAAATTTTTATTCCGACAGTCAGCAAAGCTACCCAGAGCGCCAGTTGTGATGCTCCCAATGATGTTGTTTGTCCATCCAGCAACCCCCACACTTTTTCGACTGCATCCCACCACACAGCCACGGCAGTGGTCACAATGAATGACCCAACTACGACAGCTGCGATACTTTCCAATTGTTGGTGACCATAAGGATGCTCGTCATCAGCTGGTTTGTTTGCCATGCGCACAAAAATGCTGGCTACAATGTAATAAGCCACATCGGATGTTGAGTTGATACCTTCAGCCAGCAAAGCAGGACTGTGTCCGGTCACGCCAATAATGGTTTTTAGAGCTGCCAGCCCAATATTGATTCCCAAACCCAAGTTTACTGCCTGTAAACTTTTCTTATCCCGGTTATGTGTCATATTCTCCATTGTAAGGGCATTTCTATCCTGATAGAATGGACAAATGACATGTTTTTTATATTCTACCGGGTGCTTTTCTACTAGGATCTGTATCTTGGCAAGCAATAGAGTGTCGGTTCAAGTTCCCCTGCCATCCGTCCGTTTTCCAGTGGTAGTCTCTGCACCTGCGGAGCATGGAGCTTTGGTATGAATTGTCCTAAATGCTCGACTGCGCTGACCAAGAAATATTACAAGGGCATGATGGAAGTGGACTATTGTCCGGTATGCCGGGGTATGTGGCTCGACTTTGATGAATTGGACAGGTTGGAAGATATTGCCTTTGATGATGACAGCTTCAAAGGCTCGCTTGTGCATCGCGAGAACAAGACACAGTACAAATGTCCAGCTTGTGGCGAAAATTTGCACGAATTCCAATACCGACTTTACGATTTAATGATTGATTATTGTCCAGGTCGGCATGGTTTTTGGCTTGATGCTGGTGAAGATGAGCGTGTTTTGGCGATCATGCACACCCAGTATGATCGCATCAAACGCAAAAAAAGTGCTGAAACTGGTTGGAAGCAATTGCTTCACGGCTTGCATTCATTTATCAATAAGGAATGAAAACTTCTTTGTTATCTGTTGTTGAATTGGCTGTACTTTCTTTTCCTGGTTATTCAGGTCGCATTGGCAGAAAATGGTGTTGGATCTAGTTTTTAGGGCAGACAATTTGGCATGCCAGCCTTATGATAAACATGCGAAAAGAGTACAATACAACCAGTCAATCCGTTCCCGTGCTGGAAGCGGGGATAGTCATAAGAAAAAAATAGGAGGCAATTATGGCAGATAGCTATGTTCAGAGCATGCTCGGTGAGAATGAGCGAATTTTATTGGTGGCTCGTCAACACTGGTTTGTGCTTCTTAGCGCCATTTTGTTGGAAATATTCGTTGCACTTGTTGTGATTGTCGCTATTTCTATTGCAACCATAAACATGCCTAACCGTCTTGCATTATTCGGTTTTGTACTGGTGCTTTTGCCACTGCTCAGTATGCTTCATGATATCGTTGCGTGGAAAAATAAAGAGTACATTGTCACCAACCGGCGAGTAATTCAGATACTGGGTATTATTAATAAAAGCGTGGTCGATTCATCCCTTGAAAAAGTCAACGATGTCAAAATGACCCAATCTTTTTTTGGCCGAATGTTTGACTACGGTGATGTTGAGATAATGACAGCCAGCGAACTTGGCGTCAATATGTTCAAGCAAATTGGTGATCCGGTTAAATTTAAAACCGCCATGCTTAATGCCAAGGAAAATCTTGGTTTCGAAGGGACAGGTTCCCGTGTTGCACATCCAGATACTATCCCTGCCATGATCGCTGAGTTGGATGTCCTGCGTAAAAAGGGCATTGTCACTGAAGCGGAATTTCAAAGCAAGAAAACTGAATTATTGGCAAAAATGTAGCCGGTTTACACTCCCTTTCGGCTTGTTCATTATTTTCATCTAGATCAGTCTTCGGTTTTGGGTTTAGACCCGATTTCTATCAATTGCACCTGTACTTGATAGCGTTTTTCACCAATCTGAATTTTTCCCATTCCAAAATAGCCTTTTGAACCGGTTTTGAAAACCTTTTCTACAGCCGCTAAAATGCCAACTTGCTTGTCGCCATCTTTAATTTCAACTGATAACATAGTTTTATCTCCCTGAGTTTTATAAATGAATGATTTTCTAGCGGTTCTTCACGGAAGCCGCAATTCCTGCCACATGATCGGGGGATGAGCCGCAGCAGCCACCCACCACGCGCGCGCCGGATGCGATGGCGCGCCGGGCAGCTGCGCCCATTTCGTCTGGCGTAACATCATAGATGGCGTTATTATTTTCATCTGTTCTTGGCATACCAGCATTGGGCTTGGCCCAAATCGGGAACCTGGGCGCGGTTGCAGCATATTCCTGTATGATCTTTTCCATGTTTTCGAGCGTGGTGCCGCAGTTTGCGCCTACAGCTGCTGCGCCTTTTTCTTTAAACATTTTCATGACCTGAGCAGGTTTTACGCCCATCATTGTACGCACACCTCGGTCATATCCAAAGGAAACCACGATCGGCAAATCGGTCACAGAACGAGCTGCATCAAATGCTGCGCCAGCCTCCTCTAAAGCAAACATCGTTTCGATGATTAGTAAATCCACGCCTCCTTCTGCCAACGCTTTCGCTTGTTCAGCGTAAGTGGCAAATGCATCTTGCGGGGTAAGCGGACCAAGAGGTTTCATCAATGCCCCAGTGGGTCCGATAGAACCTGCCACCAGTACCCCATCACGGGCCGATGCTGCCTTGCGTGCAAGTTCTGCAGCGCGCATGTTGATTTCTACGCAGCGTTCGACATACTTGGATTCTTTCATGCGCAGGCGTGTACCGCCGAAGGTGCAGGTAAGGATGATATCTGAGCCGGAAGCCACGAAGTGGCCTGCAAGCTGCGATAATATATCCGGGTTGTCAATCACCAGGTCTTCGGGCGCTGTACCTGCAGGCAGACCCATTTTTTGTAGGTTGGTGCCTGTGGCTCCATCTGAAATCATTACATCGCCAGCGTTGAGACGTTCGATGAATTTGTTCACGAGTTGCTCCTGTTCTTGGGCTTTTTCCCTTTTTGGCGCCGTGGATTGCGCGTAGTATTCAGGGAGATATTCAGGACGGTGGTAGCTGTCAGCAATTTTATCATTTTATTTTGGGTAGTATAGCGTAAACGCGCATACCTTCAGCGCTGGCAACTGCAAGGTAGCGTCCATCCAAACTGAACGAGAGTGCATCAATGGCGCTTTCGGCTGCCTGGAAGCTGGCGCTCTGGCCGCCATCTTGCGTCACGATAATGACGGCACCATCCTGTTGCCCAATGGCGAACAAGCCAGTGGTTGAAAGTGTAAATGGTCCTGGTTTGGCGGGCAGCGCTAGCCGAGTAATTTCTGTGGTATGCCGGGTCAGGGGGTCAATGACATTCAACACGGTCTGATTGTTACCCAATTCGTTTTGCATATAATAAATGGAGCCATCAGCCGTCATCAAGATAGGTTTGTAAAGGAAATTATCCTTCTTTTGGTCAATTGTGTTACCGGTTTTTTTATCTACGATATTGATTGTGTAGGTGTTTTCTGCTTCCAGAGCGGTAAAAACGATTAAATTTCCATTTTCTGCAAATCCCTGTGGGCGTCCCTTTGCCGATTCTTGGGGTAATATTTTGCCCTTTGTATACAGATCTGCGCTAAATCCGGTATTGATAAATGCCCATTCGCCATTACGATTAATGGCGGCAATGCGGTAAGTTCCTTCAACCTTGATAACTACTTCTCCAGCGCGATTCGTAAGGCTGGTATTCGAGTTTCCAAGTACCTCGGTAAGTACGGTGCCATCCTGTGCGAAGAGAACCTGGTTGGCATCTTTGAAGCAAGTGCTTTCGCCAGTTGGAAGTTTGAGCCAGCACGCAGAATGCGGGCTGTTTACCAGTAGCAGACCATCGCTGATGAATCTGAAGGCATTATATACCTGAGATCCCGCTTCCAACTCATTGGTGTTGGTTGGCAGTGGCAGGGGCGCCCCCCATAAGTATTCGAGAGCGTTGGGCGACTCGGTCGTGACTGTTTCCAGTCGCAACTTTTCTCCAGTATCGATGTTCCATTGTCCAGTTTCCACCGTGGCAGTAGTATTGGAACCATCCCAACGAATTGCATACCCTTCCAGGGTGTTATTGTCAGCAAATGAGATTTGCCACTGACGCGTATCTGCGTTGCTGGGCGGTACGTTGATCTCACGTAGAATTTGTAATTTCTCGACTGTAAATATCCGCATTTTGGTTGGCAAGGCGATTGCGAGATATTTGCCATCTGATGAAAATGTATAGGGCGTATCCTCACGTGGCAGGAGCAGGTTGGCGCGCTGTTTCCAGGTGCTGATATTGTAAAATAACATTTCCCTGCCACCATGAATAACAAAATTGGCCCCATCTGGCGTAAAAGTGATTCCATTCACTGCACGATCATAGCCCAAGACTTGCAGCCCGGTTTCCAGATCTATCACTCGCAGGGTGATAGATCCAGCCCGGAAGGCCAGATACTTTCCATCTGGAGATATGGCGATGCTGGCTTCGTTGGGGATGCCGTGGTAACTTTTATCGATGGGTAGAGGGGGCAGTGCCAGGACAGCCTCTTCTCCCATGATATCGTATACTTGCGCTTCCCAATCACCCGCCTGGCGCGTGATCACTGCCACTCGGCTGCCATCACGATTGGTTGAAAGGCAGTTTTCACAGGCAAGTGCGGTTGTAAAAATGTTGCGCCATTGACCGAGCACTTTGCCCTTGCGGTTGTACATAAATAACCCACTGGACGTGCTTAGGAACAATGTCTGTCCATCCGCGCTGATGGTGGCATGGCGTGGATATGTTGCCAGTACACTAAAAACTGGTCTTAATTGCTGAAGGTTGTCCGGGCTGATCGGCGAAAAGCCCATGTCGATTAAAGGGGTGCCGAGCGCCACTGGATAAGGCGATTTTCGGGTTGGCACAGGTGTCCGGGATGGTGTTTCGGTTGGGGTGGCGCTTGGCAGGGGGCTGGGCGTCAAGGTTGCGGTTGCGCTTGGTGCAGGGCTGGCAGTTTCCATTCCAGGTGTCCCTGGCGCGGTGGCGCTGATGATGAAGTTCTGGTTGGCTGGCAGGGTAACAGCCAGATTGGCAGGAATAACAATTGGATTATTGCATGCGCTGAGCAAGATGAAGGTCGATGCAATGAGTGCAGTAAGTTTTTTCATGATTGCCTCTTTTTCTCGCCTGATACTGACTCTATTTTACATGAATTGCTGCTTTGTATCCAATTACTGGATTGGCGGCTTTTGTAAATGGGCATATTTACTGAATTTGACTGTCGCTATAGAAAGTCGGTTTTGGTGTGTTCGCTATTCAGGTCAAATCCGAGTATCGGTAGTTTTTGGGGGGTAAATCCGCCATTTGGGAGTGTTATAATTTCATCACCATGACCGAACCGACTTTGTTAAGTAATCGTTATCAATTGCTAGAGATGCTTGGCGCAGGAGGTATGGCGCAAGTGTTTCGTGCGCGCGACCTGATGCTCGAACGGTTTGTGGCGATTAAAATGCTGCGCCCGGATTTTTCTGCCAATACTGAGCTCCAGGTTCGCTTCCGGCAAGAAGCCAAAGCAGCCGCCAATCTTTCACATCCAAACATCGTTACGGTGCACGATTTCGGCTTTGACCAGGGAAGTTTGTTTATCGTTATGGAGCATGTACCGGGCACCAATCTGAAAACGATGATCGACAACCTGGGAAAATTCAGCCCGGAAGACACCTTACCATTGATTATTCAAGTCTGCGCTGGACTGGGTTATGCGCACCGCGCTGGCCTGGTTCATTGTGATGTAAAACCTCATAATATTCTTGTAACTCCTGATCGGCGCGTAAAAGTGACGGATTTTGGCATTGCCCGTGCTATTGTGGGTATCAATCCAGAAGAACAAAATGATGTGGTATGGGGATCACCGCTTTATTTTTCGCCAGAACAGGCATCTGGCCAGGCACCCTCACCTGCTTCAGATGTTTATTCACTTGGCGTGGTAATGTACGAAATGCTGGCCGGCAGGCCGCCTTTTGTGGCCAAAACACCTGAAACGCTGGCCCGGCTTCACCGTGAGATGAAACCACAGTCCCCAAGCACTTTCAACCCCAAGATTACGCCAGAACTTGAACAGATTCTTTTAAAGGTGTTGGCTAAGGAACCAGTTGCCCGATATCGAACCGCGGACCAATTGGGACGTGTATTGATGACGTTTGGGCAGCACAAACCTGCCGCACTCCCGGTTCAGGCCGCTCCCATGCGTAGTTCTTTGTCCGGCGCTCCTACAGTAACCATAAAATCTCCTGATATGCAACCCAGAGCCGCTTACCTTCAATCATTGCCAACAGAAGAACCTTACGAAGCCCCAGCCGAAATTGACTGGGTATCAGTAGGACTGGGTCTTCTGGCACTTGCCGCTGTAGGCGGTCTGGTGCCTTTGTGGCTGGCCATATTTTTTCGATGGAATAATGTCCTACCCTAAAATGAAATCTCTTGTGCTTGCACCTTCCATACTCTCGGCTGACTTTACCCATTTAGGTCAAGATCTGGCTGATTGTGAGGCTGCAGGAGCCGATTGGATTCACGTTGATGTGATGGATGGGCATTTCGTTCCCAACATGACTTTGGGGCCCTTGGTGGTGGATGCCTGCCGGCGGGCTACCAAATTACCGCTGGATGTGCACCTGATGATCGAAAAACCAGAAAACATGCTCGAGGCATTTGCAAAGGCTGGTGCAGATCGTCTTACCGTTCATGTGGAAACATGCCCGCACCTGCACCGAACTATTCAACAAATACAGGCTTTAGGTGTGAAGGCTGGTGTAACCATAAACCCGGCAACCCCGGCAATTATGGTGAAGGAAGTTCTTCCTTTTGTTGACCTTGTACTGGTGATGACCGTCAACCCTGGTTTTGGCGGGCAAAGCTTTATCAGCGAAATGCTGCCGAAAATAGCTGAAATCCGTCAGGCTCTGAATTCCATTGGATCACAAGCCTGGTTGGAAGTTGACGGTGGCGTGGCAGATAAAACGCTGCCTGCGCTGATCAAGGCAGGCGCGAATGCCTTCGTCGCCGGGAATGCAATCTTTAATCATTCGCATGGCATCAGGGCAGGGATCAAAACACTGCAGGATCTTTTGATCATCCCTTAAACAAAAATCGCGGCTTGCGCCGCGATCTTTGAATGATAAGGGATTGCAGTTTACGCTGTCTTGACCATCGTGCGGATGCACTTGGTGCAAAGCGTTTTCTGGGTTTTGGTGCCATTCTCATAAACGGTTACCTTTTGTAAGTTCGGTAAGAACTTGCGGTTAGTAGCCCGTAAAGAGAATGAGCGATTGTGACCGAAGGTGGTCGTCTTGCCACAGTGAGCGCATTTAGCCATAGTGAATTGTCCTTTCTTGCTATAATACCATTGAGCCGTTTGGTTCAGGCCCAACATTTTACCACAAAGCGTATCCTTCTACAAGTCAAGTGTTAACACTCGCAAAGGATTAATAATCATGGGACAGGATAAGACAACTCTGGGAAGTATTCACATTTCACCAACCGCTATTTCATCCATCAGTTACCACGCCACGCTTCAATCTTACGGTGTGGTTGGCCTGGCGCCGAAAAATCTGGCTGAAGGCATTGCTACAAGCATAACGCGCGAACCCACCCGAGGAGTTAATGTTCACTTTGACGGTGACAGACTCGATATTGATATTTACATCATCGTGGAGTTTGGAACACGTATTGCTTCTGTGGCGCAGAGCGTAGCCAACGCCGTACGTTACTCTGTTGAGAAAAACGTTGGACTCAAAGTTCACGATATCAATGTTCACGTGCAGGGATTGCGCGTGAGCAACAATGATTAATGTAGAACAACATCCAGGCGCACAAACATATTAAATTTTTTGCGCTTTCTATACTCTCTAATCAATTATTGCCCGGGTGAGGAGATTTTTACGCATGCGAAGCAAGTCTTTTGACGGTTTGGCGTTAAAACAACTGGTGGAGGCTGGTCTTACCTGGCTGCGCACCAATCATCAAATTGTTAATGCCCTGAATGTCTTCCCTGTTCCAGATGGCGACACGGGAACAAATATGCTATTGACAATGACGTCTGCTTATAATGAAATTAGTAGTCTCGGACATCATAACGCCGGCCAAATGGCGGCGGCAGTGGCGCAAGGCGCTCTTATGGGTGCGCGTGGTAACTCGGGGGTGATTCTTTCTCAGCTGTGGCGTGGATTTTCCCGGGCTTTACACGGAAAAGATGTCATTGATGCCAGTTCTTTGGCGGCAGCCTTCGTCGAAGCACGCGATACGGCTTATAAAGGCGTGGTTCGACCGGTTGAAGGAACGATTTTGACTGTTTCGAAAGATATCGCAATAGAAGCGCTGCTCGCCATCAAGGATACTGATGATCCGGTGATAGTGCTGCGCAGATGTGTGGCTGCAGCCGATGTTTCAGTGCAAAATACACCTGAATTACTGCCAATCCTGAAGCAAGCCGGCGTGGTGGATTCGGGAGGAAAAGGATTGTTTTTCATTCTTGAAGGCATGCTCCGCTTTTTGGATGGCCAATCCCTTGAACTGCCGCTTATTTCTGTTCAGCCACTTTCAGCTATGAACCTGGAAAACGCGTTGGAAGATGTGGAAGAAGGACAGGATTGGGAAGTTGTTGTCGATTTTCGCCCTCATAATGGGTTTGAACTTCAAAGCTTCTATAACCGGTTGGAAGGCATGGGTACTTCTATTCAAGTGGGCGAGGGAGAGGGTATGTACCGAATGCATATCCATACCCCCTTAGAAAAAAGATATGAACCCATTGATTACATTTTGGGAATTGGCATAATAACCAAGGTGGCGATGGAAAATCTGCTGGCTCAGATGGATGATATCGAGAGTAAGGCTAGCCCTGCCAAGCTGGAGTTGACCAATATCGAACCAGGGCAAATTGCCGTTGTAACCGTATCGCCCGGTACTGGGCTCTCTCGAATTTTTGCAAGTTTGGGCGTAGCCGCAATCGTAGAGGGTGGGCAAACAATGAACCCATCGACCAAGGATATTCTCGAATCATTTGAGAACTTGCCAACTGAAAGGATCATTATCCTACCCAATAACAAGAACATCGTACTTGCAGCTAATCAGGCCAGGGATGTGACCGTTAAGAAAGTACGGGTTGTGCCCAGCCGCAATGTTCCACAAGGCCTGGCGGCTATGTTGCATTTAAACCCTGATGCTGATCTGGATCAGGTAGCCGACAAAATGATTGCGGCCATGGAAAGTGTTGTGACTGGCGAAGTAACTATCGCGACACGTTCTGTGGAAATTGATGGTGTAACTGTCAAAGATGGGCAGGTGATAGCCTTGCTGAATGGCAAGTTAGCCGTAGCGTCTGACAGCCTGGAAGAGGCTTGCATCGAACTGCTTGAAAAAGCCCAGGCTGCCAATTTTGAATTAATTACCCTGTTTTATGGTGAAGAAATGAAACACGTCGAAGCCAACCGCATCGCCGATCTGATCCGCGGAAAATACCCTAATCAGGAAATCGAAGTGCAGGAAGGCGGTCAGCCGCATTACCAGTTCATCTTCTCGATTGAATAAATTACCTGTCCTAATGCCATTCCCCAGGCTTCTTTGGTGGGGTATTAAGTCTTTCTTATGAGCCTGTGTATACTTACTAATAATTCTGCTCTTTTTTCATCCATCACTTCAGCCAGTTCTCACTTAATTCATACCGTGGAATTGAATGTTGATGGGGAATGCGTGCTCATTCCAAGTGTGGATGATTTCAGTCGCGCTTACAGCGAGCTTGAACATAGTTTTGGTTCCATACTTGTTCTGGTTGCCTCCGAAAATATTCTGCCTGGGGCTGATCTAGCTCGAATTGCAGCACAAATCCATGGTGGTTCAGCCAAAATTTCTGTGATGGACTCCCAACAAATCGGTCCCGGACTCGCAATGCTGGTGCATATCGCCGCCCAACAAGCTGCCCATGGCCTGCCATTGCCAGCGGTGGAAGACCATCTTCGCGCCATCATTCCGCATTTATTCACGTTATTGTGTCCCGATCATCTACCGTATTATCAGATAGGGAGAACTACACAGAAAACTGGTCCTGTAAGGGATCAAACCGATGCACAACAAGTATATTCCATCGAAGAAGGTCACCTGGTGCCCTATAAAAAGGTGCGCACACAACGGCATCTGATCGAAACCATGCAAGAATTCCTGGAAGAATTCGAGAACCCTCAAGAGATCGCTTGCTTTCGTGGAAACGACAACAGTTTGCGTACCCGATCATTGTTGGAAACATCCGGAAATTTATTTCCCGGAATTGCCTTTAATGAGTGCGAACTCAATCCCTTGTTAAAAACATTGCTTGGCGCGCAATCACTGGGACTGACCGTATTGGAATAACAGCGCAAATCTTTGGTAAAAACAGGCTTTCATACATGACCTTCTACAAAATTTAATCCTTATGCGTATCGGACTTGTTACGGATTCTCCCAGTGATGTACCAGACGA
Source organism: uncultured Anaerolineae bacterium (assembly GCA_903846015.1). Taxonomy (GTDB): domain Bacteria; phylum Chloroflexota; class Anaerolineae; order Anaerolineales; family Villigracilaceae; genus UBA5195. Next base: position 38,890 of record CAIMZS010000655.1, read on the forward strand.
TTTGATTGACCGATACGAAATCGAGGTCGTGCCTGCTCTTATTGTTATGGAAGGCAGATCCTACCTTGATGGGATAGACATCACCCGGACAGAGTTTTATTCAAGGTTGCCAACCCTGCGCAGCTCGCCAACAACCGCCGCCCCTTCCTTGGAAGATTTCGCAAAGCGTTATCGTAAATTGTTTACAGCCGGCTGTGAAAACATTATTGGCATATTTACCGCCGAAAAACTTACAGCCATTGCCGATATCGCCCGTAAAGCTGCCGATGAATTCAACGGAAAAATCAGTGTAATCGAATCTGGCTCTCTCTCTCTGGGTACTGGTTACCAGGTACTCGCAGCTGCTGAAGCTGTGGAAAAAGGATTGCTGCCTTCCGAAGCCCTTGCCGCAGTAAAATCGGTCCGCGAGCGTTTATTGGTTTATGCAGCTCTCGATACAATTGAATATTTGCGACGATCAGGGAGAGTGTCACAGGCAGTGGCTGCATTGGGCGGATTATTAAGCGTTAAACCAGTGGTAGAGTTGCGTGAAGGAATCGTAAAACCTGTTGGCGCGCCCCGCACTACACGCCATTCTACTGAAAAACTTGCTGATCTGCTTAAAAACTTGGGACCATTGCAAAGCCTGAGCATTTTGCATACCAATACTGAAACCAGGGCAAAGGAATTTCTTGCAAAACTAAGCAGGGAAACGGACCAGATCCCCACGGACATCCGCATTATTAATGTTACCACTGTGATCGGAACACATGTCGGCCCAAACGGGTTAGGGATTGTCGCAGTAAAGAAGATACTGTAAGCTGGTTCAAAATAAACCACAGTTTAGGTTTCACGTTTTATATTTTATGTTTCACATAGGGTAAAATACTTGCATGCAATCATCACTTGAAAAACTGCGAAAATTTTTCCGTCTCGAAGCCGAGAATAAATACGCCAACACTGCTGTGATTGGTGGTCTGGCTAAAATATTGGATTTCTGGGAAGCCGAAGCACGCAATGAAAATGTGCCGGATGATTTGATCCAATTGGTAGCCATGCGACTTCATGATTATCATCGCCTGACGCCTACATCGCGGGCTGATACGTTAAAAGGTGTTTGGAAGCGTATCCAGGGCCAAATTCCTAATGCTGATATTCCAACGCCGGTGTATGCGGCAGAAAATATCCAGCCTGATCCGGAATCGATCGGTTCTCCTGCCCGGACTGAAGAATCGTCAGCCGTCAGCCATCAATCGCAATCACCGGCATCACAGCCACAACCGAAATCAGACCAGCGGGTGGAACCTTCACGGAAACCCGTGCCATCCCGGGCATCTTCCTATCCAGGTGCGCAAACATCGCAAACACCCGTTGCACTAAACGCCAGCCTGACAGTTCTACAAGGTGTGGGCCCTAAAAACGCATCATCCCTGGAAAAATTAGGAATGTTTACGCTGGGTGATATGCTGTATTACTTCCCACGCAGGTACGATGATTACAGCCAGTTAAAACCTATACGCTCACTTGTTTATGGCGAAGTGGTGACGGTGATTGGCCAAATCCAAAGTGTGATGAACCGCCCGATACGCGGTGGAAAAATGCAGATTGTTGAAGCTGTGATCAGCGACGGAACTGGGGCATTGCGTATCAGTTGGTTTAACCAACCCTGGTTAATGAACCGTCTTAGCGAAGGCATGAACATCGCGGTTGCGGGTAAGATAGAACAATACTTGGGCCGGTTGGTGTTGAATAGCCCGGATTGGGAACCTGTTGAAACGGAACACTTGCACACCAACCGCATCGTGCCCGTTTATCCATTGACGGCCAGTATTACCCAGAAATGGCTGCGGCAATTGATGGACCAGGTGATCAAATTCTGGGCTCCACGGGTGGCAGATCCACTGCCTGAAACAGTAAAACAGGCAGCCGGGTTGTTTGGATTGGGCGAATCAATCCATCAGGCACACTTCCCCGATACACAAGAGTCACTCAAGGCATCACGTGAGCGTCTGGCATTCGATGAAATTTTCTACCTGCAAATGGGTGTGCTTCGCCAGAAGCGTGATTGGCAGTCCGTTGTTGGTCGCATTTTTGATGTGCCGGATGAATGGTTGAGTGAGCGCATCGCAGCTTTGCCTTTTACTTTGACTGGAGCGCAGAAACGGGCTATTGATGATATTTGCGTAGATGTTGGCTCGGGTCGCCCGATGAATCGTTTGATCCAGGGTGATGTTGGATCAGGCAAGACGGTTGTTGCAGCACTGGCGGCAATGATGGTTGTGCGCAGTGGCGCACAAGTGGCTATTATGGCTCCTACTTCTATCTTAGCGGAACAACATTTTAAAAGTTTTAGTAAACTAATGGCAGTGGAAGGCATTCTGGATTCACGTCAGATCTGTTTGCTGACAGGAGATAGTAATGCCACCGACAGAACTGCTATTCAGGAAGGGTTGGCTTCGGGTGATGTGAAACTGCTGATCGGAACCCACGCTTTGCTGGAAGAACCAGTTACTTTTAAAGATTTGCAATTAACCGTAATCGACGAGCAGCACCGTTTCGGTGTTGACCAGCGGGCTGTATTACGAAGTAAAGGCACAAATCCGCATTTACTGGTGATGACAGCAACACCAATTCCGCGCTCACTCGCATTGACGTTATACGGTGACCTGGACCTTTCTGTTATGGATGAAATGCCATCCGGTCGTGAGCCTGTTTCAACGCATGTATTGACCCCGCAAGAACGTGAACGAGGTTATTCGCTCATTCGAAGCCAGGTTAAGTCTGGAAGGCAGGCTTTCATTGTCTATCCACTGATCGAGGAAAGCGAAAAGCTGGAAACACTCAAGGCAGCTGTCGATGATCACCAACGCCTTTCAAATGAGATATTCCCTGATCTTAAGCTTGGGCTGTTGCACGGTAAGATGAAGCCGGATGAAAAAGATCGAATCATGACTGATTTCCGTGAGCAAAAATACCACATTCTGGTTTCTACTACGGTGATTGAAGTGGGTGTGGATGTGCCAAATGCCACCGTGATGCTGATAGAAGGTGCGAATCGGTTTGGACTGGCGCAACTGCATCAACTTCGCGGTAGGGTTGGGCGCGGCGGTGGCGAGTCGTTCTGCCTGCTTGTACCAGATCATGCGGACGCGACAGAAAACGAACGCTTGCAGGCCATGGTCGAAACCAATGATGGCTTTAAATTGGCTGAAATGGATTTGAAACAACGCGGCCCTGGCGAATTTTTGGGTACGCGCCAATCGGGTTATGCCACCACTCTGAAGATGGCATCACTTACAGATGTTGATCTGATTGAGAAGGCACGAGGGCATGCCCAAAAAATGTTCGAAATTGACGCCGAATTGACTGCCCCGGAACATGCTTTGCTGGCAGAAGCGCTCGACCGGTTCTGGGGCAAAAAGGGCGACCGAAGTTAGGAAACCCACTTGTGTATTTACTGTGCAATTTTTTTGATCTCTGCTTGGAAAGTCACGAAGTTTCTTACTGACAGAAACAGAGATTCGATATGTACTTCGACACAAATATTTCTGATTTTTGAAACCAGGAGTCTGATATTAAATGGTCCGAGCCATGTTTCCAGGCACATTCGACCCAATTCATTACGGCCATATTGATATTGCCGAACGCGCTGCGCGATTGTTTGATGAGGTTGTCATCGCCGTATATGATAAACCGTTGAAATCGTTGCTGTTTTCACCAGACGAGCGCATAAGCCTCGTAACGCAAGCCTTCATTGGGCATCCAAAAATTCGGATAACCGGTTATAGTGGGCTTACAGTAAACATGGCGCATGATAATCAGGCCCAGGTAATTGTCAGGGGTCTGCGGGTTTTTTCTGATTTTGAGTTTGAGTTTCGCATGGCGCTTGCCAACCATCGCCTCGCCACAGACGTTGAAACAATTGCTTTTATTACAAACGAAGAACATACTTTTATTTCATCGACAACCGTTCGTGAGATTGCTATGCTGGATGGTGATATTTCCAGCATGGTACCCCCCCACGTGGAAACGGCTCTCAAGTTGAAAGTCTTGGGAATGAGCGATAGCCAACGCCCTGCTAATTCACTACGCGATTAATTTGCATAGTTGTTATATAATTGTGATACACGAATACTGTTATTGATTGTACAATAATGCCGCTGCGCCATTTGGGCGGAGGAGCCTATGGATATTCTGCATCTTGTAGATCGTATTGAAGAATTGTTTAACGAAAGTCGCGCAGTACCCTTCACCCGCAATGTGGTTGTGGATGAAGATAAAATGCTGGATATCATCGACCAGATGCGCGTGACTGTGCCTGAAGAAGTAAAAAAAGCACAGCAGCTTGTCTCTCAAAAAGATAGGATTATTGCTCAGGCACAGGAGGAAGCCAGCCGAATTGTTGCGCTTGCCAAGGATAAGGCCGAATCGATCGTTGAACGCGAAGCGATTGTTAAAAGTGCGCAGACTCGTGCAGCTCAGATCATCGCACAGTCGCGTGATGACGCTAGTAACACCCGTCATGATGCTGATGATTATGTAGTTGACTCGTTGCAAAAGCTGGAAGAGGAAGTTACCAAATTATTGACACAGGTGCGCAATGGCATCCGGAAAATTGAGGAAGATCATCTACATGCGCAAACGCCAACAGCAGAAGATTTAAGACCGGAATCAATTTCTGCAAAAAATACCTAAATTTGGATCAGCCCGAAATAAAAAATCCCCGTAAGGGGATTTTTTAGTACCCAAAAACGTGACAAAAGACTATTGACTTATTAGAAATTTTGTTCTAATATATAGCTACAAATTCTTTGCGTTTCCCATCTTCAAGGAGAAACTTATGAAATACCTGTCTTCAATGCAATTACTTAATAACTTGCGAAAATCTGGGTTACGACGAGGGGCGGTTTTTGGTGGAATTCTTATAATCGCCTTGTTGGCCTTTGAAGTTTTTAACTACTCCACCACCGACTTCGCATTGACCGATTTGCTCGGTCAAAATCTTACTTTCATAGGGCTGCGCTGGGCAACCATCTTGTCGATTGCTTTTTGCGGGATCGACTTTGCTGGACTTGCCCGTCTATTTACGCCCCAAATCGAAGCATCCCAGGAGCCCGCTGAAGTATGGTATCTCTTTGGAGCGTGGCTGCTTGCAGCCGGAATGAATGCCTCGCTGACTTGGTGGGGCGTTTCCATCGCGGTCAGTGGTCACACTGCGCTTGGAACAGCGATAATTGGGCGCGACATGCTCACACGTGCAGTGCCGGTCTTTGTCGCTGTGATGGTATGGCTGATCCGGTTGTTGATCATCGGAACAATATCAATGGCAGGTGAAAGGTTGTTTTCAATGCCAGATACCAGGTTGTCTAATCGCCCCGCTCAAACGCCTTACAATAACATAAATCGCCCATTGAACCAGACCGTAAGCATAGCACCCAAACCATTCCAGAAGCCCACGCCTCAAAACATACTTCAACGCGAACCAGTTTACCAACCTGCCGGTATGGCAGCTAAATCAAAGGATGCTCAAACTGGAACGTGGCGCTGATTTTGCGACAACCGAATAAAATTAAGACAGGTGGTTCCATACTTGATGAATCACCTGTCTTAATTTAAATGATCCAGCAAACACATTTGTTCAGAGAGTGGCTTCGCCGTTGGTCAACACATAATAACTTCTCGGTTTGTTATGCCTTGTATCAAAAACAAAATCGGTGACAAGATAACCGGCCGAAAAACAGGTTTCAAAAACATCGCGTGAGAAGAAACGCCAGGCGCGCGCAAGTTCAAAATCAGCTTCTTTAAGCTTGAGGAAGTCTGACGGTATTTCCATCAGCAGCATGGCAGCATCAGGAATGTTATAACTTTCGGGTGGACGGACAAAATTAGCATCGAGATTGACCTGGTAAAGTGCCTGTACACCGGCAGCTTCACAATCGGTCAGCGTAAGTGGTGGCATTGGCTTGTCAGACATATGCCGTTCAACCCGGTTCGTATTTACCCATAAATCAACCTGCAAACGGTCGGACGGCAGCCCCGCATTTAAGCCATCGCGCATCTCTCCATAGAGAGAACGCAGGAAAGTGTTACACACTGCACCCAGACGTCCAATATTCAGGCGTCCATTGCGGCTCATTAATGGGTCATAGGTCCAGGTAATACGGTCGATACCTTGCTGGCGCACTATTTGCCATTGAGCGCGTTTGAGCGCAAAACCAATGCCGGAATCGCGCGCGTCAGGTAGGACACCCATTTGGTGTGAACAATGTTTGAGGTGCAGACCATCGGGCACAGCATACAGCCCAACGAAGCCGAAGAGCATGCCAACCATTTTTTCGCCTTCAAAGGCGCCAAGAACCAGACCGCCGTTATGAGCAGCCGTCAACATCATGTGACCAGGAACTACATCGAGATCACTACCAGGCCAGACAATCGCTTGTAAATATTCTGCCTGTTCCATTTCTTCGGGGGTTTCAAGAATTCGGATAATTGTCATTTTTGTGTTGGGTGGGGGTTAGTAAAAAAGGTTTGCCAGGCCAGGCGGTTCCAGTTGATGCCTTTAAGGTGGTCCAGTCGATAAGTAAAGCGCGCTGGCAAGAAACCAAACAGGCGTGGAATAGCATCAACGGCGCAGGTACGATTATAAGATAAGTAATCCACCCAGAAGGTGGAAAAAGGAAATCCGGGCATAATGCTTTCCAGTGTAACTGTTAATGCGCGTAGATAAGGAAGCCCAAGAGGCAAGAACCAACGCCTCTGTCCGATGGTTTCCTGGATAATCTCTGTGATCTGGCGAAAGGGAAAATATTCCGATCCGCCAATATCAAATGTGTGATTGATAGTCCCAGGAGTATCCAACGACCAGAATAAGCTGGTAACCAGATCTTCTACCCACAGTGGTTGGATGAGCACATCCCCTTCACGTGGGGTAAACAGGATTGGAAAAAATGCTAGCATACGAGCCAAAGCTGTGGTGAAATGATCCTCTGAACCATACAGCAGACCCGTGCGAAAGATGGTATGCGGCACTCCGCTTCGCCGAATGTGTTCTTCGGCAATACCCTTGATTTTAAACAATGGATAATAGGAAGAGCGGTCGGCACCCAGGTGGCTGATGTAAAATATTCGGCGCACGCGTGTATCAGCGGCAGCCCGTGAAATATTATAGGTACCCCGCGCATCGATTTCGAGAATATTTGCGCGTGCACCCTGGTGCTCGGCTCCGGCCAGATGATAAACAACATCAATTCCGCGCATAGCCGCTCGCAATCCTCGTTCGTCGTTAAGACTGGCTACCGCCACCTCTACCTGGACACCGCGAGGAAGATGGGGTGAGCGTGGGGATGGACGTATGAGCGTGCGTACCTGTTGTCCGTTGGCCACCAACTGCCGGATAAGCGTGCGCCCCACGAAGCCTGTTCCACCTGTTACCAGAATCATGGTTATGATTATATCGTAATGTAAGTGAATTGATTTTTACTTATCGATGGACCTTCAAACAAAGCTAAACATCATCCAGTGTAGGCAGTAGACATTCTGCAATGATACGAGCCTGCTCGATCAAATCGACATCGATGGGCAGCTTGAACTCTTTGGTGACGCGCATTACCAGATATTCGGCCGCTTGATACCCGGCGTCTGGTAAGCCAGGTTCTTTCAGCAGATCAAGAATGATTTCATAAGCGCTCACATTGGTCACTGGCAAACCGCGGCGTTGAAAATATTCTTTCACCACAGCGCCAGCTGCCCGGCGTGCGCAAACGCGCGCCTGTCCTTCATTTCCATGCTCACGAGCATCCACCGCCAGTTGAATTTCTAGCTTAAATGTTGCTTTCCAGTCCATAATTTAAACACTTTCAATTTATGATTTTTAGATGTCAATTGGATTGCTACTTAATGAGAATGTTTTGGAAACTGCCTGAAAAGTTGGTTTTACCCAGAAAAACTTTTCAATTCAAGTGAACCCTTTGCCTTCATGGTAATTTGGATAATCGGCTTAAGGTTTCAACGGGAATTTGATTGAAATCTTCAAACCACCCTCTGCCTGATTCTCTGCGTGGATTATACCGCCCTGCGCTTCTACCAATTGACGGGCAATTGCTAAGCCAAGCCCTGCTCCACCCGAGGCGCGCGAGCGTGATTTTTCTCCTCGCCAGAAACGCATGAAAATATTGGGAATATCTTCATGCGGTACGCCTGGTCCATTATCGCTAACGGTTAGTACAGCCATCCCGGCGGTTTTTTCTACGAATAACTTCACACAGCCACCATCGGGTGTATAGCGAAGTGCGTTGCTTACCAGATTGCCAATCGCTTGTTTGAAACGTTGCGGATCAAGTACCACGATTGCATCATCGGCGGGATCCTGAATGGTGAGCTTAATCTTTTTATCATCGGCTTGCGCCTTGAATAGATCGATCACATATGCCGCGATATCGCTCATATTTACATCGTTGTGTTCGAATCGAAGCTGACGTGTTTCTGCCAGAGTCAGCAAGTGCAGGTCATCTACTAATCGTTCCATCAGGTAGGTTTCTTCCAGCGCTGGGCTAATTTGCTCCGGGCTTGGGGAATAAATGCCATCCATGATGCCTTCCAATCGTCCACGCATTACTGTCAGGGGAGTTCTTAATTCATGTGCGATATCGGCCAGCATATTTCGACGTTCGCTATCACTTTGTTCCAACGAAATCGCCATATGGTTGAAGCTGTCAGAAAGAACACGCAGATCATCTGGGCCAGAAACATGAACTCGCGCCGTGAGATCACCGCTTGCCACCGTTCGGGCAGCCGCAATAACTTCTGCAAGCGGTGTTACAAACCGGCGCATCAGGAAAAGGCCAATGATGATTGTGGGAATTGCCATGAGGAAGGATATTACTCCTACCGGCCACAAGAAATCCATCGAAAGCTGGCGTTGGATTGGAAAATATGAAGAATCCAGGATAAGCGAGCCAACAACCTTTCCTTCCACGGTGATTGGGATTATCGAATAATCTGTGGTTTTGGTGTATGTAGTGCCAATCAACTTTGATTGATTGCTGCCATGGTCCAATACAATCATTCCCTGGGCATTGATCAGAGTTGATCTTTCCCAGAAGCGGTGAAAATCTACTTCCACCTCAGTTTGAGGCAGGATTTCGACTCCTTGCCAGTTTCTTTTAACCAGGTAAAACGTTTCCAGGCGAGTAACAATGGTTATGCGGTTTAGTGGGTTGTAATTTGAAGGTGAAATAAGGAAGTAGGCGGTTGCGGCAAGCACAAATAATACAATAAAGAGAACAGCTGCTGTGAAGGCGCGCAGCAACAGGATGAACAGGCGGGTTTGGATGGAACGAATGGTTGTATCGGTCATGGCATGCCTTCAAATTTATAGCCTACCCCGTGTACGGTCACAATATAACGCGCTTCTCCTGATGCAGTCTCTAATTTTCGGCGCAGGTTACGGATATGTGAATCAATTGCGCGTTCATAGCTTTCGAAGGCGATTCCGTGCACGGCTGTCAAAAGCTGGGAGCGTGAGAAAATACGCCCAGGTTGGCTCATCAGCGTTGCCAGGATTTCGAATTCGGTAGGGGTTAGAATAATGGTTTTCTCAGGTAATGCCGCTTCATAACGTGTGCGGTCAATGCTTACTTCGCCTACCCTGATCATTTCGCTGGTTGGGTCGCCACTGGCGCGCCGCAGCACTACGCGCACCCTTGCCACTAATTCGCGCGGGCTGAATGGTTTGGTAATGTAATCATCCGCGCCGAGTTCGAGTCCAACCAACTTATCGCTTTCCTCAACGCGGGCCGTCAGCATAATGATGGGGGCGGTTCCTTCGCGACGAAGCACGCGGCAAACATCGAGTCCATCCATTCCGGGCATCATTAGATCCAGGACGATCAGGTCGGGCTTTTCTCTTCGTGCACTGTTTAATCCGAGCAGCCCATCGCTGGCCGAAATTACATCGAATCCTGCCGCCTTCAGGTAATCCTGGCAGATTTCAACTATCTTGGGTTCATCATCAATGACGAGTATTTTTTTGGGCATATCGGTCTTCTTCCTACACAAATGGTTCTTGGAGGTGAGCCGGGTTTTTGATGGAAGAGAAACAGGCAAATATGCCAATGGGTGTGCCGGCTAATTTGCCCGTTTGCCAATTTTTCGAATTCCAGCTAAAGATTATTATTCATAGCGTAGTGCTTCAACTGGTTGAAGGCTGGCAGCACGGTTTGCCGGGTAGATCCCAAAAAACATACCAATGGCTGCAGAAAAAATAGTCGCCAGCAGCACTGAACTCGTGGTGATCGATGGGTAAAAGGCGTTGCCAGTTGCAATGGCAACCCTGCCAACGATATAGGATATTAGCCATCCAAGCATAATGCCAATTACACCGCCCAGTAAACTCAACAAAGAAGACTCGGCCAGGAATTGTGTCAAAATATCTCGTTTCCGCGCACCCAGTGCCTTGCGTAGCCCGATTTCACGTGTACGCTCTGCCACTGACACCAACATAATATTCATAATTCCGATCCCACCCACCAATAGAGAGATGCCCGCAATGCCACCCAGGAAGATTGTCAGGATGCCTGTGATCGATGATGCGGTCTGGAGCATATCTGCCTGCGTAAATACTGTGAAGTCATTATCTCCACCCACGGGGATGTTGTGACGTGTTTGCATAATCTGTTTGATCTCATCTGATGCAAACGTGGTTGCTTCGGCACTGACAGATTGCACAAAGATGACATCAACATCGTCGCCACTGCGATGGATGACACGGTCTCGTGCTGTTGTTAACGGGATGACCACCTGGTTATCTGCATTTCCAAATGCCGAGCCACCTTTGCTCTCCAGCACGCCGATTATGCGGAAGGGCTGCCCGGTCAGCCGGATTGTTTCTCCAACCAATCCTTCTTTTCGACCAAATAATTTATCAGCCAGGTCTGGGCCAATTACCGCCACTGAGGCGTGCCCCAGATATTGATCATTGGAAATAAATTCACCTTCGGTGACCGTTTCATTGCGCACACTGCCATAAGCAGGCGTAACGCCATTCACAGTGGTCTTTGATAATTGCCCCTGAGCGGCGGCATCGGCGGAGCCTTGTAAAACTGGCGCAACAGCCGAAACAGATGGCGCAGCAAATGGATCATTGATGGCTTTTGCGTCATCCATGTTTAATAGCCGCACATTGCGGTTCGCATTTTGATTTTGTCTGGGCGGACCTTGCTGATTGCCCGAGAAAACGAACAATACATTCGTGCCGATACCATTGATTGAACCTGTGATTGAATCTTGTGCGCCCTGGCCCACTGCAAGCATGGCGATCACCGCCGCTACCCCAATCACGATGCCCAAAATGGTCAGTCCTGAGCGCATTTTATTGCCGTTCAGGCTTTCCAGTGCTTCGATAAGAATTTGTGTTGGGTTCATGCTATCTCCGTATCTACCATACCGTCACGCACGCGGATGATCCGTTGAGCCTGCGCTGCGACCTTTGGATCATGGGTAACGATGATCAAGGTTGTTCCCACATCTTGGTTGAGATGTAAGAGTAGGTCCATGATTTCCTGCCCTACTTTTGAATCCAGGTTTCCGGTTGGTTCATCTGCCATGATGATGGCAGGGTCATTGACCAATGCCCGCGCAATTGCCACACGCTGTTGCTGACCGCCGGAAAGTTCAAAAGGTTTGTGGGTCATGCGATCTTGAAGGCCTACTGAAATGAGCGATTGCCGTGCACGTTCTTTGCGACCTTCTGTTTTGCCAGAGTAACGCAATGGCAGTTCCACGTTGGAAAGAGCTGTGGCTCGTGAAAGCAGGTTAAAGCTTTGGAAAATAAAGCCTACCTTGCGGTTACGAATATTGGCCAACTGGTCATCAGTGAGGCCAGCCACAGATTCACCATCCAGGGTATATGTGCCCGATGTTGGACGATCCAAGCAGCCCAGTATATTCATCAATGTGGATTTTCCAGATCCTGACGGGCCAACGATGGCTACCACTTCACCGCGATTAATACTCATGGTAAGTCCGCGCAGGGCATTCACTTCCACGTCGCCCATTTTGTACGTTTTTACCAAATTTTCAGCGATAATAACAGGTTCATTCATCATTCCTCGCTTATCCACCAAAGGGACTGGCGGATGGTGGGTTCTCAATTATTAAATCGCCATCTTTCAAGTCGCCACCTACTACTTCGCTAAACGTATCAGATGTAGAACCCAATCGGATGTTTACTGATTTCGGTTTGTTGTCAACAAGAATATAAACCACACGCTGTCCATTTAATGTGCGTACTGCGCGGTTTGGAACCAACAGTGCATCTTTGATTTCCCGAACAGTAATTGTTACAGCGGCGGTCATGCCAGGTTTGACCAGTTCATCAGCCTGGGTGAGTTCCACTGTCACGGTAAAGTTGACACCGCTGCCGGTAGAGTCGCCTGCCTGGCTGATCTTGGAAACTTTTCCAGTATATGATTTGTTCTGCACCGCATCGAAGCTGATAGTTACCGCTTGTCCCACCGTCACATTGTTAATATCCACTTCGGAGATTTGCAAGTCTACAAGCAGGTTGGTGAGATCATCCACGCGGAAGGCTATTGTTCCGGGGGTTACCAGGTCACCCGGCATGGGCTCGGCCTGGGTGATGACGCCGCTAAAAGGAGCAATGATTTTCGATTGGTTGATGGTTGATTGGGCTGCTGCCACACGCGCTTTGGCTGCGGCGATATCATCAGTGCTTGGTCCATTTTTGAGACGATCCACTTCGCGTTGGGCATCAGCCATTTGGGCTTGGGCAACAGCCAGGTTAGCGCGATATTTTTCTGCGTCGAGACTGGTGGCTTTCCCGGTATACCAATTGATCTTATTAGTCAAATCGGTAAGTCTTTGGCGAGCGTTTGTTAAGGTCAAGAGAGCTTGCGCCTTGGTTGAATCACCATCGGGCTTTTTGGCATATAACTTGTAATTGTCTTCAGCGTTGGATATATCACGCTTTGCCAGATCAATATTCGCCTGTGTTTGCTGAATAAGATTGTCTGAAGCACGTTCAAACGTGATGCTATCCACCTTTTCTTGTGCGTCATCTACTGCCTGTTTGGCAACTGCCAGGCTTTGCTCGGCCTGCGCCAGGCTGGTATTTGATGCC
>CAIMZS010000656.1 GCA_903846015.1 uncultured Anaerolineae bacterium
ATCCGACCGGTGGGGGCCAGGTCGGGTGCAGGCGGTCTGTATGTTTTTAATCCCGATTCTACCCTTCTTGTGGCTCTTCATCACCCGGTTGTGGCAGGTGGTAGCCCTTAATGTACTTGGTGGCATTCTTTGGGGGGCGTTCGAACTGGTTTCGTTTAACTATTTACTTCAGCTTACACCTGATGCACATAGGGCGCGTTATTCTGCGATCTTCCAGGTTGTTGTAACATTAGCTTTGGCGGGAGGCGCTGCCCTTGGCAGCAGCATTATCAGTTCTTGGGGATATGAAGGAATATTCATCGTTTCAGGGTTAGGACGTATTGCAGCTGCTCTTTATTTTCTGAGAGTGGTCAATATGTTTGAGAGACCCGTTGCTAGTTGAAGTTTTCATTCGGTAAAATGTTTGCCGCGTGAGTAATTTTGTTATTATGCGTGTTCAGAGATGAATTCGACGAATAAAATAACCGTTGTAACCCGGAGCTGAGGGGGGTATAATGAATTAAGCCTTTCGAAGGAGTGGCATATTATGACTGAACAAACTTCACGAAAAACACCTTTTCCCGGGGACCGCATTCCCGAAGATGTGCGTGAGCACATGAGGACGGCTCGAGACGAAATGCGAAAAAGCGTTGAGGGTTTATTGCCACCTGAATTTTTGGAACATCGCCGCGCAGCTCGCAAGCAAATGTTGTTGGCAGTGCGCGGTCTACTGGATCACGCACTCGAACATATCGACGAGCATTCGAAAAAAGCTTGACAACAACAAACCGCTTATCGAACTTGGATGGGCGGTTTTGAATTTAATCGGGAATTTAACGCCAGGGACGGTGTCCGCGTGCGAAGAACAGCGCCCACACCAGGGGAAGTGCTGAAGCACTCATTAAGACTTTGCCATACAATTCATTCGAGCTGAATAGGATTGCCCCTCCGATCAGCATGGCAGTAAAAATTATGCCGCCGAAGAGCCGGTTGAGCGTTCCTTCCAGATACATAACCTGCCGGTTTAGCTGGGGGGTTTGAACGTTCAGATCACCGCGCTCGAGCACGGTGAGAACACGATCGGTGCGACCAGGAAGGCCGATCAGCACTTGGAAAATTTTTCCAGCTTCGTCCAGCCACGTTTGCCAGTTTGAACCGCCTTCGTCCGTCACCAGTTTTGTAGCATAAGGCGCGATGGAAGTCCATAGGTTGAAATCGGGGTGAAGACCTGTGCACATGCCTGATAAGATGGCAACGGTACGCCCGAGCATTAATAAATTTTGAGGTAGTTGAAATGGCATGTTGTACATCAGTTCGCGAAACTGAAGTCCAAACTTCATCATTTCGGCGTGATCGATCTTGCGCAGCTCGCTCATACTTTTGCCCCAGAAACGGTCAAAAAGCTGTGCCCCTGCCATTTCGATCAATTTCAAATCAGCGCCTGGCAGCAGTACTCCCAAGGTTTTGTAAGATTGCACCAGGCGGGCAGCATCCTGGGTGCCAATGGCAACCACCGCTTCGCGCAGCCCGCTTCGTAATCCATCTGGCATTCGCCCAACCATGCCAAAATCGATAAAAGTCAATTTCCAATCCCGTTTTCCATCTAAGCGGATGCCTTCCAATGGGGTGACAAACAGGTTGCCGGGATGTGGATCGGCATGGAAGAAACCATCCTCGAAGATTTGCTGCATATAGGTGTCTAGCAATAGCCTGGCTACATCAGCTCGCTCGATGCCTGCCGCTGTAATAGCTTCATAATCGCCGAGTTTGATGGCAAATACATTTTCCAATGTTAAGACACGGCGAGTGCTGATGTTCCAAACAACCTTTGGAACGTGCACGTGCGGATTATCCTTGAAATTTGTGTTGAAGGTTTCGGCATTTCTGCCCTCAGCCAGGTAGTCGATCTCTTCGCGAGTGGTGTTTGCAAATTCCTCCACCAGGGAACGTACATCTGCACGATCGCTGATGGGTTTGTACTTTTGCAACCATCCACCCACACGCCGCAAGGCGGCAAGATCCACATCAACGATTTGTTCAATGTGTGGGCGTTGTACTTTAAAAACCACTTCATTAAAGCCTTGTAAACTTGCTTCGGTGGGGTGCAGCCGGGCGCGGTGCACCTGTCCGAGCGATGCCGCAGCGAGTGGGGTTTCGTCAACCCACAAAAATTTTTCATTCAGCGGTGCACCAAGTTCTGTCTCTGCTTGCGCCCGGATGGCAGCAAAATTTTCGGCAGGCACCTCATCTTGCAGGCCAGCTAATTCATCAGTGATCTCTGGTGGTAGAACGTCCAGCCGGGCAGAAAGAAATTGCCCAACTTTGATCATTAACCCGCCCATTTTGATTGCCAATGTTCGAAATTGACCAGCAATGAGGGTATAGCGCCGGGAACGAGAGCTGCGAGACCAGCCTTTCAGGCCGATGCGAGGTAAGAATATTTCCCAAAAAATAAAACCAAGGGTTACCCCCCCAAAGAAGAAAATAATGCGCCAGTAGCGTGCGCGTAATTGCGATGTCTTCATGCAGCCTCCGAGCAAATCATAGCCAAACAATAAATTGTATCACTACAGGTAAACCTTCAGCTTTGACGCGGTGTTGTAAAACTGAGGCCTTTCATCTGAGAGAAAATCACTGCCGAGAAGATGATAATGCAGCCCAAAATCTGGATGGGAAGCAACGTTTGGCTGAGCAAAAGCCAGGCGGCTAATACCGCGAAAACAGCTTCAAGCCCCAGGATTAATGCCGCATCTGTGGGTGGGGTATGGCGTTGCCCCCACACTTGAAGCGTGTAACCAATTCCAATTGACAGGCTAGATCGGAAGAGCGTCGTGTAGG
>CAIMZS010000657.1 GCA_903846015.1 uncultured Anaerolineae bacterium
AATATCCACAAGGTTTTAATTCCACAAAATTGTATCTCCCAGCCAATAAACAAGTCGTGCTCAAAATGCAAAGCCTTGATGTTATCCACTCGTTTTGGGTGCCTGAATTCCGTGTAAAGCAGGATGTTGTTCCGGGGAGAGTTACAGATTATCGTATTACACCGATTAAAATAGGCGAATATAAGGTTCGCTGCGCAGAACTCTGCGGTACGTCACATTCTTACATGGAGGCAGCAGTTAATGTAATAAACCAGGCTGATTTTGATAAATGGGTTACCGACCAAACTGCTGTAGCCCAGGCTGCAGCGCTTGCCAGTGCAGGAAAGCCAGATGCCGGGCGAGGACAAACTCTGTATCAAGAAAGCGGATGTAAGGCTTGCCATACATTGGACGGGGCAAAAGGTGTTGGCCCAACCTGGAAGAGTTTGTTCGGTTCAGATGTAAAGCTTGCTGACGGTTCTTCGGTAAACGCCGATGATGTCTACTTGACTGAGTCCATAAAATTGCCAGGCGCAAAAACTGTAGATGGTTTTCCGGCAAATGCTATGCCAAACTTTTCTTTCTTAACCGATGGTCAGATTGCTGACCTTGTTGAATTTATAAAAACCCTTAAATAGGAGTCATTAAATGGGTAAAAACTCCTCACGCAGTTTTGGCACGGTCCTTTGGCTTTTTGCAGGTGGTTTTGTAGGTGGAACCCTTCTTGCAGTTGTGCTTCATATCCTTACTACTGGGAAATTTGAAATTGGATACCTTTTAGATCTTCCATCCTGGTTGCTCGGGGCATTAGTGGGTGTTGCAGCGCTATTGTACGGAATGCTGGGGTATTGGGGCGTAGTTCGGGGTTTATTGTGGCAAGTGGGTGGAACAGTAATCGGTTCGTTGTTTGTTACTTTGGTGCGTTGGCTTCTCAATCTTTCAACCGGATCCAAGTACACTTTGTTTGATTTGAATACATTCGGTTTTACTGAACCAGCCTGGGTATTTGGTGCTATAGCAGGGGCAGTGGCTTTTTTGGCTGGCGTCGGTACTTTTACCGATTGGTTTAAGTGGGCTCTCGGTGAGAAAACATCCGAGCATCACACGGATGAACTGGGTTGGAGAAAATATTTCGGCGTTTCACTGGATCATAAAGTAATCGGTATCCAATACACTTTTACTTCATTGTTGCTATTAAGCGTCGGCGGTTCGTTTGCATTGGTTTTCCGTACTGAGCTTGCAAAATCGGGTCTCCAATTCCTATCTCTGCAGCTTTACAACACATTGATGAGCCTTCATGGGATAGTGATGATTGTGTCCATTTTGTTGGGCATTGCAGGAGTAATGAATTATCTTGTACCCATGTTAATTGGGGCACAGGATATGGCTTTCCCCAGGTTAAATTCATTTTCTTTTTGGGTGGCGATACCCGCAGCAGTCTTGTTGCTCTCAAGCCTTGCGTTGGGTGGTTTCGATACGGGTTGGACCGGGTATCCGCCTCTTTCGGTGCGTGCTCCGCTTGGAATGCAAATGTTCTTTGCAGCGATTTGGTTTGCCGGATGGTCTTCGATACTCGGTGCCCTAAACCTGATTACTACTGTTTTGCGGATGCGTGCTAAAGGAATGACCGCATTTCGGATGCCCATTTTTGTTTGGGCCTCCCTTGCGACTTCAATTATCAGTTTGACAGCCACTCAATTAATTGGTCTTTCGTTTCAGCTAGTGCTGTTTCAACGCTTGTTTGGGATGCCATTCTTTGATGCGGCCAAGGGTGGCAATCCAGTCCTCTTCCAGCATCTGTTTTGGTTTTACTCACATCCTGCGGTCTATGTATTTGTGCTTCCTGGTTTGGGAATTATTAGCGAGCTTCTCCCTGTATTTGTGCGCAAACCTTTATTTGGGTACAAATGGGTTGCAATGTCATCCCTTGGGATCGCGCTGGTTGGATTTCTTGTTTGGGCTCATCACATGTTCACTTCAGGCATGAACGAATACCTGCGCGTACCGTTTATGTACAGCACTTTGTTAGTGGCAGTTCCGACCGGAGTAAAATTCTTCTCGTGGGTTGCTACACTATGGGGCGGAAAGATTGATCGAGAAATACCTACTCCAATGCTTTTCGTTTTGGGTGGGATTGTTGTATTTCTTTTGGGAGGTCTCACCGGACCGCCAAATGCAACTGTGTCAACTGATTTGCATCTGACGGACACTTACTTCATCGTTGGTCACTTCCATGACACGATGTTTGGTGGATATGTGTTCCCATTCTTTGCTGCCTTATATTATTGGTTCCCAAAGGCAACAGGGAAACGCCTGAATGAGAAGCTCGGCAAATTACATTTCTGGCTAATGACACCGTCTTTTTTGATTATGACACTGTTTATGATGCGGGTTGGTTTACTGGGAATGCGTCGTCGAATTGGAGATTATGATCCTGCTTTGAGTTTTGATCCCTGGCACTTGGCTATGACCATTGCTGCCTTTGGGATTGCTATTGCGGTGATGATTTTCTTCATCAATATTTATCAGACGTTGAGATCTGGTGAAAAGGCAACTGGTAATATCTGGAGATCGCGATCCCCAGAATGGCAGGTTCCTTCTCCTATGCCCGTTCATAATTATGACCAACAATTCGAAGTGGTCGGCGAGCCGTATGATTACGGTTTGGCTGGATCTGTCTACGTTAATATGCATTCGGAGGGTTAACTGTGATACACGAAAATCATTCCGGTTCCTTGCGTCAAGGTTTGGTTGTATTCATCATCCTTGCGTTTCTGACCTTGGTTGAGTTTTTCATCGCGATAACCAACCAGTCGCTACTTTTACTTTCCATTGTGGCGATCATCAAGGGTGGCTTGGTGATGTATTATTACATGCACGTATATAAACTGGGCGAAGAAGGTGACAAAGATCAGCATAGCTTTGATTGGAAAATGAGAACCAACCGGCTTGGATTATGGTTGTTTATCCTTTCAGATTCATTTGTATTCGGTGGTCTCCTGATTTCGCGCTTCAATTTGCTTGGTTTGACGCGCCCCGACCTAAACCAATACCTTGGCCTGGTTGTCACGGCTGTATTGTTGATTTCCAGTTTTTTCATGAATCGCGCAGAAACTCAGATGTCAAACGGCGATCAAAAAGGTTTCTTGATTAGTACCGCGGTCACGATGGTGTTGGGGGTCGGCTTTCTGGCTGGCGTCGTTGGGGTTGAATGGCAGAATGCACCTTTTAGCGTAGGTGATAGTGCTTATAGCGCTGTGTTTTTTATGATGACGGGCATGCATGCTTTCCATGTTTTAACTGGAGTGATATTTCTCGGCATTATTTTGAATAATGGTCGCCGTGGATTATATACTTCTGAGGAGCACTGGGGCGTTGAAGCCGCAACGGTTTATTGGCATTTTATTGACCTGGTTTGGATCTTGTTCTACCCTGCACTTTATTTGATCGGTCGTCTGGCATAGGTTTTTACAAAAAAAGGGCGGCTCATACGGGTCGCTCTTTTTTACAGAATTGAGGAACATTTAATGACTCGATTAATCGTCCAACGTTTTTTGCTTTTTATTGTGTTGGGCATTGTGATCGCTATTGGCATCAATGAATTCACATTTTTTTATCTGAAAAGCGATGCTGGGCGTGGACCTCAACGAATTGAATTGATCATCCCAGAAGGTACCGCTGCACGAATTGCAAAAGGGGAGCCAAACCCTGCTATTCCAGAGAACATGACCTTTGTAGCTGGCGATACACTGGTAGTAAAGAATCAAGATGATGTAAATCACCGTCTGGGACCACTGTTTATTCCCGTAGGGACTTCCACCAGTTTGACATTAAGCGATGCCAATAGTTATGCCTATTCCTGCTCCTTCCAACCTTCTCAGGTATTTGGATTGAACGTTCAGGAACCAGTAACATCTGCTACTCGGATATACGGAATCTTGTTTGCCGGGCTTCCTCTTGGGATGATGTTTGCGATTTACAGTCTGGTTGTCTGGCCTTTAAAGTCTGTAAAACGGGGGTTGGAATGATTATTCTGAAAAATATGTTCTCGCGTAGGTGGATTTTGGCCACTCTGTTTGTCCTGGTGGGTTCGGCAGTCTGTGTCCGTTTGGGAATATGGCAGTTGGACCGCCTTTCACAGCGCCTTGCGTTTAATGAGCAATACTTGTTAGCGTCAAATACAACACCACTTATGTTGAATTCAGCGCCAATGGATGATCTGACCACCATGGAATATAGGATTATCACTGTTACCGGGACGTATGATCCTCTCAATCAGGTGGTATTGCGCAATCAGTTCCACGATAATCAGCCAGGGTATTTTCTTTTGACACCACTGATTCTTTCTGATGGGGTAAGGATTCTTATCGAGCGAGGCTGGATACCAGCAGCTGGTAATTCCACCCCAACTGATTGGCACCAATATGATCTTCCAGATCAGGTAACCATCAGCGGAATAATTCGTCTTGGGCCATCCCAGCCAGAATTGGGGGGAGTACGTGATCCTGAGCTGACTGCGGGTCAGCTGCGGCTTGATTTTTGGAACAATATTAATTTGGATAGAATCGGAAAACAAATGCCAGGCAGGCTTTTGTCTGTTTTTGTTCAACCCAACCCGGAACCAATTCCTACCGAGCCCCCCTATCCTTATCAACCAACCATTGAAATTTCTGAAGGGCCTCATTTTGGCTATGCAATGCAGTGGTTTTCATTTGCGTTGCTCTTGTTTTTTGGATATCCGTTTTTTCTTCGCCAGCAAATGAAAAACACATAATTGTTGGCGAATCTGAGGAGAGTAAATGAAATTTTCCCTATCAACTTCTTTTGCAAAAATTGCTTTATTTACGCTGTTGTCGGTTTTTTTACTTACCATTGGCGGTCGTTTGGTTGCCGTTGGAGGCAATATTACAGCATGTAATGCCTGGCCGCTTTGTTTACCGGTTGGCGCAGCTGGCTGGGCCCAGATTTCCCATCGTATTTCCGTCGCCCTGAGCACGGTTTTGGTATTGGCGCTGCTGTTCCAGGCTTGGCGAACACAGCGTGATCATCGGATATTGTTACCCCTTACCACGGTTGTTGTGGCTTTATTCTTTGCAGAGGCCTTTGTTGGCGCCGTTCAGGTTACGCGTGGCTTCCCATTATATCTTTTGGTTTTGCATTCTATAACCGCCGTGGCTTTGTGGGTTGCACTTGTTTCACTGGTATTTGTGGCGGGTTTTTACGCAAAAGAGGTAGTTGAATTTCCAGCATTGGATATCCGCCAGCGCTTGAAGGATTTCATCATACTGACGAAACCGATCATAGTATTGTTGTTACTCGTGACGACCTTTGCCGGAATGGTGGCTGGCGCAAAGGCATGGCCTTCGCTTTCAATAGCATTTTGGACTATGCTTGGTGGCGCGATGGCGGCTGGAGGATCCGGGGCGGTTAACCAGTATATCGATCGAGATTTGGACAAGAACATGCAGCGAACCGCTAGTCGACCATTGGCGGCTGGTCGAATGACTCCGGCAGAAGGGTTATCTTTCGGATTGGGTCTGTGCATCGCCAGTTTTTTTATCATGGCTGGATTTGTGAATCTTTTGGCGGCTTTCCTTTTATTGGCCGGCATTCTCTATTATGTTTTGCTCTATAGCGTATGGCTTAAGAAAGCCACGGTGCAAAATATTGTGATCGGCGGTGGCGCAGGGGCTATTCCTCCTCTCGTTGGATGGGCGGCTGCAACTGGGCGTATTGATGTTCCGGCGATTATTCTTTTCTTGATTGTTTTTATGTGGACCCCCCCTCACTTCTGGGCTCTTGCAATCGTTCGCCGTAAAGATTATGAACGGGCAGGCATCCCAATGCTTCCTGTGATTCGTGGGGAGGCGGAAACACGCAGGCAAGTCTTAATATACACAGTGGAACTGGTTGCAGTTACATTTCTACTCCCACTCTTGAAATATACTGGAATTGTCTATTTGGTTTCAGCGGCAATCTTAGGCGCAATTTTGCTTTACCTGGCATGGCGAGTTTATAGAATAGAAGGGAATAAGGTCGCCTGGACAATGTATCGATATTCAAGCATGTACTTGATGTTCCTGTTTTTAGCATTGATGGTGGACGCATTAGTTTGAGCGCAAGGTCATCATTTGCGGGTGAAAAATCGGTTATCTGGTCCAGATAACCGATTTTTCGTCTTTAAAAACTTGTTGCCAGCCGAGGCTCGACAATTTTGGGATTAATGGCGCTTGTGATTCTAGCAAGATAATTTTAATTTGCCATTGATCCAGAAGCAATAACCCTTTATCAGTTCCGGTTGTTATATCTGACCACTCTCTCATCAATTCATCGCCATACAGGTCGGCGCGCCCATCTATAAACACTGGATATTGAGGCAGAGTCCAGATAAGGTATCCGCCCCAATTGTAAGAATTGAATAGCCTGCCCTGTGGGTGGTTTTCTATTATCCAGCTAACAGCTTTTTGGGGTAATTCATTAAAAACGTTTTGGGGAGCAGTAAGCATGATGGCTTGTTTAAACACAAATGTCGATATTATTAAAAGAATGATTGTGTTTATGAGCAATGCGCCATGCGGATTGGTACTACTGGGTGCATGGGAATTGTTTCCAACAGGACGGGGATGAAAAACTGTATCCTTCAGTCTTTCATCCCATGCAAAAGCCAGGTAACGGCTGACCATGGGCAGTGCCACAATGACGAATGGGGGGATGCTTCGTTGCGCAACAAAGGCCATATAGGCAAATCCGCAGAATTTTAGAAGATCAGCCCAGTCGATAGCTCTTTTTGAAAAACCTGTCCCCACTATTAATAAGAAAATTAGCCATAAGATTGGCTGCATATCTACTCTGTGGAAATTTGGTGATGCATATTCCAGAATTGTCCCCAGAGAAACTTGCAAGGTGTAAAAAGGTAATTTCCACAGAGACAGACCGGTTGGATTAATAATGGTTCCCAGCCACGCCAGGCTTCCCCAACCTAACAGTTGCCTTATTTTTAGCCATGCAAGCGCATCCATTGGGCTTGTCAGGCGATTCAAAGTTTCGCCAATTATGACCGCAGCGAGAAGTAAAAAACCCAGGAAATAGCCTCCATGCAAATTTGCCCATAAAATAAAAAACGGAATCAACAACCATGCAGGGATGTTTCGGTTTTGTTTTTTATAACAGGTCAGTCCATAGTCCAGAATTGCGAGAAGAATAAATGTCAGGATTTGCGGCCGAGGACTCATGAAAGCTGGAAAAGAAAGAATCGCAATCAGCAGTAGGCCCAATCGTATGAGCATTGGGCCTGGGCTATGTTTTAGGATGACTGTCATGATTCCGGTTGCTACAGAAGCAACAAACAATGATAGGCTTAAAAAACCGCCGACTCGGTAAAGCAGGTATATCCCAATATCGGCCAGCCAGAAAACATTTGCCCAGGCATTCCCAAATCGTGTGTAGGAGAAGATATCGTTTGTGAGAATTTGAACACGCGAGACCATTTCGTACCCAGACCGCAAATGCCACCACATGTCAGGGTCATTGGGGGTTCGCAGGGTTAGAAAAAAGACGAATAGGAGTGTGAGACCGATGAAGAAAGATTTGAAAGGTTGCAGAATTTTTGGCATACTTATGAATTGTTTGACATAGCTTGAAACCGACTCGAAAGGAGATAATCTGAGTTATTGAAACCGCTCATCGACCAAAGATCGCAGCTGTCTTGTCACGATATAATTCGCGCCATCCAGCCTTTCTCAACGCATCGGAGAGCGGCCAATTTGGCGGAATAATGGCCCAGCGAACGTCATACTCTGGCAAAATATTTTCCCAGTCACTTTTAAGTGTGATGATTTGCTCATATTTTCGCGTCAGTGCCTCTCCATATACATCAGTCTGACCATCGATAAATACTTTTTTTTCAGGCCATAGATTAAATATCAGGTAGCCACCCCAATCAAAATTATTAAACATATTTCCAGGCTGAGGATTTGCTTTCAGCCAGTTTACAGCGTCCACCGGGAAGTATGCCGGATCAAAACGATTTCTATCTATTAATCCCCAGGACATGGAAGCACAGAAAATCAGGATGGTGGCGATTGGCCAAACGAACCCTTTCAACTGATTTTCTACTTTTGCGAAAAGGATCTCGGGCTGTTTCATCAACAGGATAATTTCGCTGCCAGGAATGGTGTTTGCCAGTACGAAAGGCGCTACAATCCCATAAAGATGCAGATTACGGGCAGAAATTAGGCCCATCGCGGAGAATCCGGCCAGCAGAAGGGCAGCGCTCGTGGGGATGGGTTTCTTCTTTATTGACAGTAGGACTATGGAAATTGCCAAAAAGAACAGGAATACCATAAATTTTGGCTGGGAAAAATCGGGCGGATTGTATTCGTTGGTATGAGAAGTGAGATAACCGTTATTGACATAACCGATAACGGTTCCCCAAATATTCCAACTAACAGGGTTCACCATGCTTGCCAAAAACGAAAGCCCGCCTGCCAGCCCCAGGCGAACTCCCTGGTTGACGGAAGTTTCTGCTCTGTAGAAGGTAAAGTCCCAACACCAGCCAGCCAGGAATGCTCCCAAAACAAGAAATCCAATCACAAATTCGCCATGTATATTGACCCACAGCAGCATGATCGCGGGAAAAATCCAGATTCCCATGTTTTTTTCTTTGGAGAGGCGATCTGTAAGTATGAGCCAGATTGCCAGGATAAGCATAGTAAACAGGTGCGGACGAACGATCCAATGTAAGGATGAGATCACTGCTCCGAAAGCGGTTAAAAAGAATATTGGAAGCCTGATTTCAGTAACCGTGACGCCGTATGCGTAAATAATTGTAAACGTCGTTGCCAATAAGGTGGCTGCCAGGATGATGATTCCATTCAGACCAAAAAAAGAATAAACTATATAAAAGAGTAATCCAGCGAGCCATTCATGCGGAGCAAAAGGTATCCCGGAAACCGTGTGAGAGAATATGTCAACGCTAGGGGGCAGACCGTGTTGTGCTACATAACGTCCCATAGCCAGGTGGCGAGGCAAGTCGCCGTCCATGGTCAACATGCGCGGTCCGAGAAAAACGGCCGCAACAAAAATTACCAGGAACATGATGTCTTGAAGGCGGGGAAGGATAAAACGTTTCATAGCTATAATTTATCATTAAAAACATCAGTGCGAGATATTGTTCTCGCACTGATGTTTTTAATTGAGTTTACTCGCCCAAGTAATCGCGCAGTTTGCGCCGAATGGATGGATGGCGAAGTCGGCTGAGGGCTTGAGCTTCAATCTGCCGCACGCGTTCACGTGTAACACCCATTTTTCGGCCTACCTCTTCAAGCGTGTAAGCCTGACCATCGAGGAGCCCGTATCTTAACTGCAAAATTCGGACTTCGCGTGGTGGCAGGCTGTTCAAGACTTCCGCCAGGTGTTCTCGGAGCAGGTTGTAAGTTGCCGTATCATCGGGTGGAGCGGCCTCATCATCTTCGATAAAATCGCCCAAAACAGAATCTTCTTCATCATCGGTTGGGGTTTCCAGCGAAAGTGGACGGCGCGCAACCTGAATCATATTTTCCACCTTTTTCGGTGGTACTTCGAGCGCGCTTGCCAACTCTTCGACTGAGGGTTCGCGCCCAAGTCGTTGGGTTAATTGGTGTTGAACCCGCAATAGTTTGTTGATCTGGTCGCCCATATGGACAGGCACGCGAATGGTGCGGCCTTGATCGGCAATAGCTCTTGTAACAGCCTGGCGGATCCACCAGGTCGCATAGGTAGAGAATTTGTGACCACGACGATAGTCAAATTTTTTGGTGGCACGTATCAGACCAATATTGCCTTCCTGGATTAAATCCAGGAAGGGGACGCCGCGCCCCATATATTTCTTGGCTACGGAGATCACCAGACGCGAATTGGCGGTAATCAGGTGTTCACGAGCTGCCCATCCATCCTCGATAAGCATTCGCAGTTCCTGACGTCGGCGCGGGCTGGCGTTACCTTTGGCCAGTTCCTCACGGGCAATGCGGCCGCGTTCTATGCGTTGAGCGAGTTCAACTTCCTCTTCTGCGGTCAGAAGAGGAACCCGGCTGACTTCTTTTAGATATAAACCAATCGTATCGTCCGTATCGATATTGGCGAGGTAATCGTCAATATCCAACGCTGGTTCTGGTTCTGCCGGCTCCTCGGGTACAGCGAGTTCGTCTTCGCTGGGTTCTGTGGTAGTCGTATCTTCCACAAAAGGAATACCCGCGCTAAGTAACGCGGCAAAGGCCTCTTCGAGTTGTTCCACATCCTGTTCAGCCTCTGGAAAGAAGTGAAGGATATCATCGAGAGTTACATATGATTTTTGGCGACCAAGTTCTATCAGCCGCGCAATAGGGGAATATTCTTCTTCCTCTTCCACAATCAATAGAGGTTCATCCATGCGTTTTTCCTGTTTATCTATGAGATCAAGAACAGAATACTCTTTTTTGAGAGTTAATTCAATAGATTTAGCAAATCAGATTGATATCAAAATTATTTTACCCAAAAAGTCAATTTTCCAGTTTGAAAAATGACTTAGGGAACTTTTGTTGGCGTGGCTGATGAAATGGATTCCGCCGGAATACCAGCACTCGAATTGACCTGGGGTGTTGGGGTTTGCAAAAAAGGTGGCTCGGCGTAAATTTTCAAAAGAACGTCAACATCGTTTTTATTTAATATGTAGATTTTTCCATCAAAGGTCCTGGAATAATACCCTGATCCGGTAACAGTTTCTTTACCAATTTCAAATTTATAAAGCGAACTATCAGAGAATGTAACTGAAACTGTATAATCTGGTTTATCCAGGCCTGTCCCGGCAGCATCCGGCGCCTTATCCAGCTCTGTCAGAATTTGAAGATATAAAACTTGTGCAGCTGCAGATTCAGAAAGATTTGGATCTGCAGGAACGTCTCCAGCCATATTAATGATCCATTTTCCGCTTGTTTTATCAATTGTTACAATCTTGCCAGCGGAACCCTGAATGGATATTGTGCTGATAGGTCCTTTTTGAGAGTTGATCAAACTACGATTTAATCCTTCTGCAACAGTGGTACTGGTAGCAATCGCTTTTTTGATTGGATTGTCTGGTGTCTGCATAAACCAGACAAGGACCGCCAGAAGAACGAATATTGTTAACAAGATAACCGTGGACCGGCGCATTGATTTAACCTTTCTTGCGGCGCGAGAACCAGGTGGATACACCCCCAGCGATAACTAACAATGGAATTATGCAAATCGATGTAATTATCATTCCAATGATCCCCACATTACCAGGGGGGCTGAAAGTGCGAGGAATATTGTTCTTTGGGGTTTTGTTTATCAGGTTTTCCTGTTGGCTTGACCAATCGATGGCGTTAAGTAAAATATCTCCGTTGCCTTGCTTGTAAAGCCCATCCGATGCAAAAACAGAATCACCAAAGACCACCAGGCGGCCCTTAGTAGCAGCATTTTCGGCGGCAGCAGCAAGGACGAGCGGACCAGGATGATCTTTTCCAGAGTCATAGGATACCTGGTTGGCATCTATGGATGCTTGATCGGTTTCCCCCCATGCTTGATCATAAGAATTCGCAAGAGCTGTCAAAGTAACATCCTGAGGCGCGTTCCCAAGAAGAATGGACTGGGTTTTTATAAATGCGGAGTTAATTCCGCGCAGTTTTTCGGTGATCGGGTGCTGCCCGTAATTTAGTGGATCTGCAAGGACGACAAATCGCGGGTTGGCATTCGGATCAAATAGGATGTCGTTTTCCAGGGTAATGCCCCAGCCAGAAAGAAAACTGGCCAGTGGATCTGGCGAATTTCCCGATTTCGTCAGGGTTGCAGGATCTTGCAACACGATAACTGCGCCACCATTATCGAGATAGACTTGAAGCTGCTTAATTTCAACTTGTGAAAGATGTGTTTGCGGTCCCGCCAGGATGATAACTTTAGCATCCTGTGGTATTTTGCCTTCACTACCAATATTTAATGGATTTACAATGTAATTCTTGTTTTCAAGCGCGCGTTTAATAAGTGAATAAGATGCATCACTTGTTTGTTCTGTGTCGACTTCGCCATGCCCAGTTAAAAAGTAAAGCACCTTTTCTTCTGGATTTATCAATCGAAGAACGGCAATTGAAAGAGATTGTTCATCGACAGGATTGACTGGTTCTTTTTGACCGGACATTTGCAAAACAATGGTTCCATCCCTGTCAATCCCATCCTGTTGCGCTGCAACGGGATTCGTTTCCCAGTCAATAAATTCGTAAGTGAATTTACCATTACTGTATTGCTTGAAATCCCCTAATAATTTCTGGGCTTGACTTTTATCGATCCGGGTTGAAAAATACGCCCTGGCTATCACCTGTGCCGGGAGATCTTTAAGTATTGCGATGGTTTCTGTAGCAAGGGTATTTTTTTTGTTTTCGGTAAGATCCCAACTGACAGGGTTTTGATAAGCGAGTAAATTGATAAAATATAGGATGCCTAAAAAAGCGAGCAACATGATTATGGCGTTGCTCCCATATTGAACCTGGCGCCCAACGAGAAATTTGCGCGTACGATCAGGGTCAAGAAAGGCAGTGAGAGCCAAGCCCAGGAAAAATATACTCAGGCTAACCCATAATCCACGTTCCAACACCGTTGGATCTGGTGGTTGGAAAATTCCCGCAGATGCGATGGATTTGACTACTAAAAAAACGATAAAAGTTATTACTGCCAATCCAGAAAGAACAAGCCCAAGCGGAGCAAAACGACGCGGGTCGGTTTTCATTAGCGCCACCTCCGAATTTCGACAGCCGTTGATCCAATAAAAAGCCCCAGGCTTGTGAGACTCAGGAAATAGATCACATTGGAAAGCTTAATGATGCCCTCATTAAAGTTGTTGGCTAGTTGTCCACTCATATCAAAATAACCGAAAACTTCGCCTCCGGCAGGTAAGATATTTGCTGGGGCGCCAATCAGCCACCACAAAAATACAAACAGCACCAGGGTGGTAAAAAAAGCTGCGATTTGGTTTTCAAAAAGTGCAGAAATTCCAATTCCCAACCCAAGTAGTGCGGCAACTGCCAGGATTACGCCCAGATAGCTCGCTATCATTTGCATTTGATCGATACCAGGTTTAACCATTTGGTTTAACATGAAGGGGAACACCAGCGAGATGCCAATTATCACCAGAGTGAACAGGAAGGCTCCAAACCATTTGCCGATCACCAATTCATAATCACGCAAAGGCGCGGTCATCAACAGCTCCATTGTGCCCATTCGTATCTCATCTGCTAGAAGCCGCATGGTTATGGCTGGAATTGCAAGCATGAACATAAAAGCCATTGGCCCGGTTATCATGCGTATATCGGGCGCATCTGCGGTTCCGTAAGGGTTAAACGTGTAAGTGACGGTATTGTAAACAAAAACAATGCCAATAATGCCCAGTACCAGTAATGCTACAGTATAGGCTACCGGGCTGGCAAAGTAACTCTTAAATTCTCGTTTCGAGATTGTCCAAATGTTGCGCATTCGATTACTCCGGTTGGGTTGAACCTTCGGCGTGGGTCAACTCCAAGAAGATCTCTTCAAGACTCAGATTGATTGGACGCATTTCAAGCAGATCGAATTTTGACTCGATAGTAAGTCGTGCTACTTCCGGGCGCAAGTCTTTTCCGGGAGCGAATTGGAATTCTAGCAACCCATCGCCCTGGATGGTGACTTCTTGAATGCCTTTTAATTTGCGAATTTGGTCTGCCAGTTCGTCTGCTTCTCCGCGTACGCGCAAATGTACTCGTTCTGCACCAGCCAACCGGGATTGCAAGTTTGCTGGTGTGTCCTCTACCACGATCTTTCCCTTGTTGATAATTAAAATGCGATTGCAGATTTGCTGGGCTTCGGAAAGGATATGCGTGGAAAGTAGTACTGTCCGTTCTTTGCCAATATCTCGTATCAGGTTGCGTACCTCAATGATTTGGGCTGGGTCAAGACCGATAGTGGGTTCATCCAGAATCAGCACTTCGGGTTTGTGAAGCAGTGCCTGGGCCAGGCCAATTCGTTGCCGCATACCTTTTGATAAATTACCGATATAACCATCTGCTCGATCTGTCAGTCCAACCATAAGAAGGGTTTCATCAATTGCTTGCTTAGGGTTTGGAAGATGTCGAAGGTCAGCCATGAACTTGAGGTAGTCAAAAACCGTCATGTCCGAATAAAGCGGCACAGTTTCGGGAAGATAACCAACCCGCTTTCGGACTTCAATTGAATCTTTTAAGATGTCAAACCCGGCAATTGTGGCAGTTCCACTGGAAGGGGGCATATAACCCGTCAGCATGCGCATGGTGGTGGTCTTGCCAGCACCGTTTGGGCCCAGGAATCCCAAAATTTCACCCTGCCGGGCTTCAAAATTCAACCCGTCTACTGCCTGGCGGGCCCCAAAATTTTTAGATAAATCATTAACTCGGATCATACAATCTCCCGAATTTGGAAATTGGCGAAACAAAAGGCACAGCGGCCTGTTGGCAGCGGTGCCAGGATCGGTAAGGCAATCTTGTACCGGCTATCACTATACAACAATTCGAAACAAAAAGTCAAGCACATTGTAAAATTCTAATAGAATGCTAATCTTATTTAATCTGACATATTACGTCAATACTTGTTACTTGAATCTTGATTTTTCTTCTTGACCATAATCCTTATCCATTGTACAATTTTTTCCACTACATTAGGTGTATGACTATTAAGTCTACACCTATTCATTTTCTTGCGGGAGGACACCGGATGTACTATATCGAAGGGTTGACACAATTTGAGCAAATTGCAATCTGGTCAGTTTTTGGGATTGCAATCATCGGTCTTGCATACGCTTGGATCTTAAGAACGCAGATTCTGCGTGAAGACAAGGGTACCCCGAAAATGCAAGAGGTCTGGGGTGCGATCAAGGATGGTGCAGATGCGTATTTGAAGCGGCAACTGTCATCGATTTTGCCTTTGATTGGTATTCTGACAGTTGCGCTTTTCTTTTCTGTGTATATCGTTCCACCCAGTCCTGAGGCTATGGATCGCTTTAAGGGCATGGGTGAGGATCAAGTGCGCTTGATCATTGGCTTTGCCCGGGCAATTGCTTTTGTGATGGGGGCTGGGTTCTCGCTAACGGTTGGCCAGATTGGTATGCGCATGGCTGTTCAAGGAAATGTGCGCGTGGCATCTGCTTCCAGGCGTTCATTTGCTGATGCACTCCGAATTGCGTACCGTACTGGTACCATTACCGGTATGCTAACCGATGGATTGGGGTTGCTCGGTGGCACATCCATTTTTATCATTCTTGGAATTGCAGCACCGGACGCACTACTTGGGTTTGGTTTTGGCGGCACTTTGCTGGCTTTATTCATGCGCGTTGGTGGCGGTATTTTTACAAAGGCGGCCGATGTTGGCGCGGATCTGGTTGGCAAAGTCGAGGCCGGTATCCCCGAAGATGACCCTCGTAACCCGGCCGTTATTGCCGATTTGGTCGGTGATAATGTGGGTGACTGCGCGGGTATGGCAGCCGACATTTTTGAATCATATGAAGTAACGATTGTTTCGGGATTGATCCTGGGTTTGGCGCTCTACCATATGACAGGACAAATCGCCTGGATTATTTACCCGTTGATCGTTCGCGGTATCGGTGTGCTCTCTTCCATCATCGGTACCTATGTGGTGCGCGGTGGACCGGGCAAGGGCGGCGATGCGATGGCGGCTATCTTTAAGGGCTTCCTGTCTTCTGCTCTCATCTCTGCTGTGTTGTTTTTCATTGCAGGTGCTGTTTACCTGAATACGCCTGAAATGGCTAAATGGGGCGGTTGGTGGCGTACACCTTTAGCTGTGGCAGTTGGTGTGTTGCTGGCGATCCTGATTGACCGTTTGACCGAGTATTTTACCGGTACGCACACAGCACCGGTTAATGATATCAAGAAGGCGGCAGATACTGGTCCTGCAACTCTAATTTTACAGGGCATCTCGGTTGGCTTCGAGTCATCTGTTTGGTCGGTTTTGGTGATTGCCATGACCATCGTCGCATCGATCTTTATCATGGGCACCATTCCGGGTCTGGATGCTGGGCAGCGGGTATCTTTTATTTTGTATGGTGTTGCCATGACCGGTATCGGTATGTTGACACTGACTGGCAACAACGTCGCCATGGATTCCTTCGGCCCTATTGCGGATAATGCCAATGGTATTGGCGAAATGTCATGGTCGGGTATGCAGGACAAGGAAACGAAAGCTGCCCAACAAATCATGTCGGATTTGGATGCTGTAGGTAATACTACCAAAGCTATCACAAAGGGTGTGGCAATCGGTTCAGCAGTTATTGCGGCGGTTTCGTTGTTTGGTTCATTCCTGATTGACGTGAGCCGTGCTCAGACATCACTTGGAATTCCATTGGCCCAACAGATCCAGGCAATTGGTATTCGTGTGGACATTCCTCAAGTGTTTGTTGGTATGTTGATCGGTGGTGCGCTGCCGTGGCTGTTTTCGTCCTTCTGTATTCAAGCAGTCAGCCGTGCAGCAGCTCTGATTGTACAGGAATGCCGGCGACAGTTTAAACTGGGTGTGTTAACTGGTAAGGTGAAACCTGATTATGCCAAGGCGGTTGAGATTTCAACATCCGCCGCTCAAAAAGAGCTGGTTGGTTTAGCTTTGCTTGGTATCCTTACCCCAATCGTGGTTGGTCTGACTCTACAAGTAGAGGCATTGGGCGGATTCCTTGCTGGTATCATCGTTTCTGGTCAATTGCTGGCTGTATTCTTGAATAACGCTGGTGGTGCATGGGATAATGCCAAGAAGTTGATCGAAGATGAGCCTAAAAACCCTGCCAAGAACAGCGGTAAGGGTTCTGAGCGCCACAAGGCGGCGGTTGTTGGCGATACAGTCGGCGATCCGTTCAAGGATACGGCTGGTCCGGCCCTAAACCCGATGATCAAGGTAGTAAACCTGGTATCGGTAATCATTGCTCCAATTGTAGTGAAGTATTCAGGTGCCACGGGCGGCGTCCTGGTTGGTGTTTGGGTCGTTGCGTTAGCCTTGATTGGTGTGCTGGTATGGGCGATCTTGCGTTCGAAGTCAAACGCTCCAGCCATAAAATAACATAAGCATGGTTAGAAAAATCCCGGCGCTGTTTAAGCGCCGGGATTTTTAAATTTCTGTGCAAGTAAGTCGGATGAGATTGTGAAGTTGGCCCTGTAGTACATGCG
>CAIMZS010000658.1 GCA_903846015.1 uncultured Anaerolineae bacterium
CTGCCCTCTCTTCCTCATCTTCGTGCAAATTCCCCAGACGCTCTTTTCTTTCAGCCCAAACTCCTCCGCCAGAGATGGAATCGTGCGCATTTCTTCGGTATGGAGACGGTAGATCTCCACGTCCCGGGGATTGGTCGGTACCGGCGGCGGATGGTAAACAGGACGTGGCGCGAGGTAGGGAGCGACTTCAAAGACAGAAGCAGCAACTTCAGGGGTAATGATCGACTGTTGCTCTTCCAGACAGGCACCTTCCAGGGCGCGCAATGCCGATGAATTCGATATGCCAAAAAATTCCCGAAGTGGGTAACGGTAGAAAATGCGCACCTGGTCGTAACCGGCTTCGACGCGAGTGATGAATTGCTTGAAGAATACCCGCACGGCCAGGATATCCTCGTTTAGCAGGGTGGTGATGACTTGCGTACGCCAATTTTCAAAGACCTTTTCAAGCGCTTCAGGTGAGATTTTCAAGTCCAGGGAGGCCATTTCGGCTCGAATTAAGGCTTCCCGCGCTTTAAGGACTGCCTTCTCGGATTCGCGCTCCTTCAAGCGTGCAGCAGCCGACTCGCTGCCTTGGCTTTCAATAAGTTTGAGCAAATTCTGAATTGCACGGTCGGCTTTTATGATCGCACCATTCAGGCTTTTTATTTTCTTTTCATTGTTGACCCGGTCAGAAACCCGTTCCTGAACAGAATCCAGCAAGCTATTAAAATAACTCGGGGTAAGGATCCGTTTCAAGAGTGTGTGAATCACAACAATTTCAACATTACGGGCGTTGACCATGCGCTCAGAACAGGCTTTCCACTCTTCCCGGTTCTTCTTCCCACAAATATAGTTGCGCCAGCCATTTTTGTGGAACTGGGTATCCATCGCAGAGCCGCATTGAACACAAAAAAGGATGCCGGTCAAAAGCGAGGGCGTATGCTGCCGCCTGGGATGATTTTCCGGGTTGGCCGCTCCCCCATTGCGGATGTGGGACTTTTTTAATTTTTGCACCGCATCCCAGGTCTCCTGGTCAATCAGGGCCGCATGATGATTTGGAATCCTATCTTCCCCACACTTTCCAATCCCGAGGTAGCTCTCGTTAGCAAAAAAAGTATTCCAGGATGCCACCGACTTGTAGATAAGACCTTCCGTGGCCTTCTGAATTGCACCATAAGTTTCACCTCGAGCGCGCATGCCCCAGGCCAACTGGCCCAGCCCCCACAGTTCCGGGTCCGGAATCCAGTGAGGGACAATTCGCGGCGTGCCATCCCGCTTGCAGCCGGTTTGCACTTTTTCGGCCAGATAACACCGGGGAGGCGTGCCCCCACCGGTAAAACCATTGCCGGTCAGCAGGTGCATCGAACGTTTGACATCCCGAGCGGTTTGGCGGACTTTCTCCTCGTTCGCAAAATCGAGCAACATTTCCATGATCACGCCGTATGGACCCTCAAAAACCGGATCGGTCAGAGAATGAAGGATGACGTTAGCCTTTTTAAGCGTAAACTTGTAGTAGACAGAATCGTTCAAGTCACGAGCGAAACGGGCAAAATTCCAAACCAACAAACCTTGGGGACGCAGATGCGGATCGCGGAACAGGTCAATCATCTCCAAAAACGCCTCCCGCCCTGAGGTGGAGGCCCCCGACCGGGCAACATCCCGGTTGGTGCGCACGTTGATTAACCCATATTTTTTGCAGTAATTCTCCATTTCCTGCGCCTGCTGAGAAATGCTCATTTCCTGTGCATTGCCACCGGAATCGCGTAGATAGTCCCAAACAATGGAACCTGGGGGTAACGTTGAAGGTGGTGGCATCAATGCAGACATGTTAAAGCACCTCGTTTGACTTTGCAGGGATGATGATACCGTTTTCGACGGTCAATTGGCCATCTTGAAGCATGGCGCGTATCTTCTCGGCCAGCAGGCCAGAAAATTCATCAGCGCTAGCCTTGTGGGCAATTGCGAGGGAAGCAAAATCGTTACCCCCAATTTCGACCAACCGGTATTGCTTAAGTCGTGATGACATAAAACACCTTATTTCATAGTTTCTTGTTCAGAGATGATTGCAGCGATCATCAGGCAAACGGCCAGTTCACTGGCCGTGTAAATCGCTTCGATGCGGTCATCTGGCTGGCGCTTCCACCTGCCGTGAATAACCGGGACTTTTGACTTTACCGGCCAACGCACTGTCATGGACTCGAACTCCGGTATGGCCGGGGGGTTCAGAGTTTCTCCATCGCCAATCAGCTTCATAACTCCACCTGAATACATAGGATGATTTTGTGCTGGTGTAAGAAGTGTAGAAAGCGTAAGAATAAAAAATCAATCGAGAACTTTACACTTCTCTCTTCACTTACACTTCTTACACCTTCAAACAGGGGACTCTGTTATGCGTCAAAGGCTGGCCTAAAAAAAGCATAAGTACGCACCGAGCCTTTTTCTTTGTGGTGCGCGCAGTAGGTATTCTTGTCGCCGGGCATGATGTACTTCTTGTCCACCAGTTGGGCATTGAGCGCCTTCTTGCGCAGGCCCAGAATGGAGCTTTCCTTACGCAAAAAATCGCTCACTGCGTTGAAAGTAATCTCGGACTGTAAGAAATAAAAATCCTTGTCGGCCCAACCCAGCCAGGTGGCATTATCAGGATGTGGGTTATCAGTGCCCTCGATGTAATATTCACCCTTGGCGACCAGCGCCTTTATGGTGTTCACAAACTTGATCACGGGGAGCTCATCCTGGACGTGCTCACCCTGCGCCCTGGCCAGCGTCATCATTTCGGCCTTGGCTGTTTCCAGAAGTGTCTCAGCCTGAGCTTCACTGATTGCGTCTTCAGAAACGGCATAGGTCAGTGCCAGGCGAATACCCATCAATACATGCGCGAACATCTCCGGGGTGCGCAAATGAAAGGCACCGCGCAACGAGTCGCGCATTTCGCGGTGCCGATCGGAATATTCGGCTTTGAGCTCATCCCAATGGGCAGCCATCCAGCGTAGATAGCCCACCAGGGCATACGGATACAAGGCGCTGTCATCCTTCTGAGCCAGGGTCAGTTTCTCAACATCAATCATTTTGGGCATAATTTCGATGGGTAAAATACGCGCAATGATGGATTGCCCGGCTGGTAGCTGCTCACCAGTCGAAATGACCAGGCCGCGTGCGGTGAAGCCAGTACGGGTGGTGGTATCCGCGTTCATGCGGTTGCGTGGACTGCGGTTGCCAACCGAACGGACCAGGCGAGCTGCCTTGCGATCCAGGTTTTGGGCATCCACGCCGGAGGCCTGCGGGGCGAAATCATCAATCACCAATGGCGCATCCTTGACAATGAACATCTGCTTTTCGAGGATGTTATCGGTGCTACCCCAACCATCGGGCAGATGCTTATGGTCAAAATCTCCATAATGGCAAAGCGCCAGGGCGCACAGCGTGGATTTCATACTGCCAGTTTCTCCAAAGACCCACAGCATAAAATCAAGCGGAGAAATTTCAGCCAGTGGCGCCAGGTACATGGCCCCCCACAGCGGGAAAGTAACTGACAAGGGCGCTACCTCCAGAAAACGCAAACTGGCCTGCATGGCGATTTCAAGATTGGCCCCTTCCAATGAAATGGGCAGCGCATAGCGTTTTAAATTACCATCCAGATCCACCTGGATGCCATCCACACCCAGCGCCCCGCTGCTGCTGAGGTAGACGCGCTGACCTTCAATCTCGCGCCAACCCGTGTGGGTATAGACAGTGCTGATCTTAGCCTCCTGGGATGCCCACTGAATGGCCTCGCGCAGTTTATCTTTGGTCGACTGCCCTGCCGCCATGATGGCGCGTGTGCCCCAGTGTTGCAAAACCCAATTCATTGATGCAAAGGTCGCTGCCTCCACTTCGCAGGCGGCCAGCTTTGCGCCGTTTTCAAGCTGACCAATGATTAACAGCTTGCGAATGACTGCTTGTCCATCGTCGCGGGCCACTTCGTGGGTTACCCAGGCATGCCAGTTGGCCAAACGCTGGAGTTTGGGGGAGCCATCGCGGTAACGCTCCACGGCATAGAGTGCACCGTTGACCACCTGGTAACGAGGCAAAGTATCAACTGGAGCATTCATAAGTTCAGTTTGTGCAGCCTGGTCAAACGGCTGGACAAATTTTGGGGTCGCACCCACACTCAGTTTATTTTTCGGGGCAACTTGTGAGCGCTGCTTTGAATAAGCACTCTCGATGGTTCTGCGCGCCTCAATCTCAGGGGTTCCAAGTTGACACATCACACGCAAAAGCTTGGCTTCTGCTTCCATCTGTGAATAACCGC
>CAIMZS010000659.1 GCA_903846015.1 uncultured Anaerolineae bacterium
ATAAAGCCTGCCGGGGGGAGGGCAGGCTATTACCAGTAAACACCAGCATATCCTGAGGGATAGATCGGCGGTGAAGGTATGGGCATTTTATAGAAGAGCATTGACAGGTCAATAATATTAATCAATAGATTTAATGCTGCTGGGAAATGTTTTCAGGTGTAATACCTGTGCAAAAATTCGTATCACGGCAGGGCTGGCGATTTCATTTTGTCAGGCGCGTATTCTGGTCTATAATATAGCATCCTTTCAAACAGCGGTGGGTAAAGTGTATGACGGCTGTAGAATATCTAGATTTTGAAATTGAGATCGGCCTTGGGCATGGACGTGAATACCCACTGGCTGTGATTCGCTCGCCTGGGGGTGAAGCGCGCGAGCAGATGATTTTTCCATTTGATGAATTAGCGTTGGCAAGCCGTTTGAAAGATTTGGAGATTGCGCTGCTGCGGTCTGGCGGAAAGCGCCGCACAACCCCCAGCACGGAAGAAAGCACCGTCCAGGAGTTTGGGCAGAAGCTGTTCGACGCGCTGCTGAGCGGTGAAATCCGCTCGCGCTACGATGTCAGCCAGCGTGAGGCATCGCGGCGCGGATTGGGGATGCGCATTAAACTGCGTATCCAGGCACCAGAACTGGCTTCGCTGCCGTGGGAATTCTTGTATGACGGGCGCCGGGCGGAATATGTTTGTCTTTCAACGCAAACGCCGCTGGTGCGTTACATTGAACTGCCGCAGGTGATTCAGCCGCTGCTGGTTGCGCCGCCGCTGTGTATTTTAGGCTTGACTGCCAGCCCGATTGGATTGGCGCGGCTGGATAGCGAAAATGAAAAGCAGCGCATGGAGAATGCGCTTCAAGACCTGGTTGCCGCCGGTCAGGTGCAAATCACCTGGCTGGAACATGCCAACCGGCGTGACTTGCAGCGGACGATGCGGCGCGGTCCCTGGCATATTTTGCATTTTATCGGGCATGGCGGTTTTGACTCGGCCAGCGATGAAGGCTTTATTGCCCTGGAAACCGAACGCGGTGAATTGGACCGCTTGCCTGCCACGCAGTTGGCGCGCTTATTGGCCGACCATGTCAGCCTGCGTCTGGCAGTTTTGAATTCCTGCGATGGCGCCCAGGGAGGCCGCATGGATGTCTTTTCCAGCACGGCCTCTGTATTGGTACGGCGCGGCATCCCGGCGGTGCTGGCGATGCAGTATGAGATCACCGACCGGGCGGCGATTGAGTTTGCGCGCGGCTTTTACGAAGCGCTGGCCGAGGATTTGCCGGTGGATGCGGCTACTGCTGAAGCACGTAAATCGGTCAGTTTGGGGTTGACCAACACGATCGAGTGGGGCACGCCGGTTCTGTTTATGCGCGGGCCAGATGGCGTGCTGTTCAAACGACCCAGTACCGAGGAATTGCGGCGCGTCGCGGGTGAACAGGCCGAAAGCGAAACTGCCGAGAAGGCAGCGCGCCAAAGAGTGCAAGATGAGTTGGCTGCAGTTAAAAATCTGGCAGTGGAAAGCAGCTTGCGTCAGGTTGAAAAGCGTGCTGCCATTGAAAAAGCGCGCCTGGTCGAAGAACGCCGCCGTGAACTGAACCTGAACCTGGGTGAGGGCGTGACGATGGAATTTGTGCGCATTCCGGCGGGGGAATTTTGGATGGGCAGCGATAAAAAGAAGGATGCTGAGGCCTACGATAACGAAACACCCCAACATAAGGTCACGCTGAGTGAATACCTGATCGGCAAATACCCAGTGACCGTCGCTCAGTTTGCGGTCTTTGCCCGCGTGGCAGGGTATCAAACCAGCGCCGAAAAAGAGGGCTATGGTTGGGGTTGGACAGGCAGCAAATGGGAACAAATCAAGGGGGCGAACTGGAAGCAACCGCGCGGGCCAGGCAGTGACAGTACGCAAAAAGACAGCCACCCGGTGACCCAGGTGAGTTGGAACGATGCGACAGCTTTTTGCCAGTGGGCCAGCCAGATGACGGGTCAAAGCGCGCGCCTGCCCAGCGAAGCGGAATGGGAAAAAGCTGCGCGTGGGCCTGCGAGCGGTTCAGGATCTGGGCGTCTGTATCCCTGGGGCGATCAGACGGCAGATAAGAGCCTGGCGAATTACGCTCAAAACATTGGCGGTACCACGCCTGTGGGCCAATACAGTCCGCAAGGGGATTCGCCTTATGGCTGCGCAGACATGGCAGGGAATGTCTGGGAGTGGTGTGCGGATTGGTATGCTGCTTATCCAGGCAACACGGTTAGCAATTCGGATTATGGTGAAAAATACCGTGTATTGCGGGGCGGGTCCTGGCTCATCGATGAGAGCAACTCGCGTGTGTCTATTCGCAACGGGCTCGCCCCCGACCGCAGGCTCGACAGCAGCGGCTTTCGTTGCGCCCGCTGACTTTCTCCAAAGGTTTTGACTGTGTTCTGTTTTTCTGGTTTTCTGATTTCGTTTTTGCTGTTTGGTTTCAGGTTTCCGCCGCAGGCGGTCGAGAAAAATTTAAAATGATGCTTTACGAACAACTGTACAGTTTTGAAAGCCTGTATAAAGCCTTCTTACACGCGCGCAAAGGCAAGCGCAAGTTTGAAGAAACCGCGGCATTCGAACGCAACCTGGAGCCAGAGCCATTCAAGATTCAGGATGAACTGCGCAGTCAGATCTATATGCCTGGTGGGTATTACAGCTTTTACCGCACCGAAGCCAAGCGTCGCTTGGTTTCCGCCGCGCCGATGTTCGCTGCACTTCTATTGGTGTTCACGAGCAATATAGGAGAATCTCATGCCCCAATTCATTCGCTATACCCTTGAAGATGGTTCTGAACTGCTGATCGAAGCGACCGGTTCTGAAGGCGGGGTGGTTCGCGCCGGGCTGAGTGAGAAAATTGAAACGGCGAAGACCTCTTTTGATGCTGCGCTCGATTCGGTGCGGCTTTCGGCGCTGCAAATCCGCAAGAAACTGCATGATGTCCAGGCTGACGAGGTCGAGGTCAAGTTTGGGTTGAAGGCGACGGGTGAGATCGGTAATAATATGTTCGCGGTTGGTAAGGCAGGGATCGAAGCCAATTACGAGGTCACGCTCAAGTGGAAAAAGGATCCCTTGCCACAGGAAGTGGTGCAAAAGCTTAATGCTGCCAAGGATGTGGCCAAGAAAAAATCGTGATCTTTCGCCGTAGATTGAGGTTGAAGGTCAAGAGAAGGTGGTCAGGATGTACAGGATGGGGAGGATGGAACCGGGACTTTCGTGGTGGAGAGCATGCTGTGAAAGGCAGCACGGTATCCCGCTGACATTTTGGTTTTGCGGGAATTTCAGCGATAAAGCCTTTTGGATGGGTTGATGAGCAGTTATACCAAAATTGGTCCATTCCCGCGCAAGTGGGCAGGGCGGGACAGGAGCCAGATGACCCAATCAACAACATGGGAAACGGTCAGGGCGGGTTTGCCTTCGGAGTCGGTGTCGAGAGTCAAGGTGACACCGGGGGAAAGGATATGGGTGCGAATGCCAAATTCCGCATTCTCGGTACGAATTAACTCAATCAGCGTGGTCAGGGCGTGCATGGCAACGCCATATGCCCCGTCCTGCTGGTAGATGCCCAGGGCAGAATCGGAACCTATTGCCATGATCTCGCCATGTTTTTGCTCACGAAAGACGGGCAATGTGGCCCTTGCCATCAGAAAAGGTTCGCGCAAATTGGCATTCAGAACCAGGTCCCAAGTCTTGAGGCTGTGATTGTGGATTTGCCCCCCGGCCCAAAACGGGGAGATGAGAATCAGGATATCGAGCCTGCCAAAAGCGGCGCTGGCCTGCTCCTGCACGGATTCAGCCGCCTCGAGGGTATCCAATGCCGATACGATGGTCAGACAGATTCCCCCGCTGGCTTTTATCTTGCTGGCTGCCAGTTGGATGGCATCGGCTTGCCGGCCGCACAGGCAGACCTGTACGCCTTCCTGCGCCAACGCGAATGCGACAGCCCCGGCGATTTCAGTGCTACCGCCGGTGATGATGGCGGCCATGCCGCGCAAATCCTGTTTTTCCATTTAGGCCTCGAAAACAATACGACCATCTACCATTGTCAGGGATGGTTTCAGGTTGGCGATCTCAGCGGATGGGGTTGTGAAAATATTTTTTGGAAGCATGACCAGATCGGCGAGATAGCCTGTGATGATCTGGCCTTTTTGATGTTCCTGGAACTCGCCATAAGCGGCAGCGCGAGTGTAGGCGAGCAGGGTGTCTGTCAACAATTGGCGCTGCTGCGGCAGACCATCGACCCAGGGCAAACGGTTGACCGCATTGGAGACGCCCCGCAACGGATTCTGTGTCACCACCGGCCAATCGGAGCCAAAAATGAGGCTGGCGCCGGCTGCGCGCAGGGTCTGCCAGGCAAAACTAAACGGCCAGCGTTCCTGACCGACACGGGCCGGCCAGACATCGTTTTCATCCACCTGCATGGGCGAATGGAGCGGCTGCATTGAAGCCAGTACACCCAATTCCTTGAAACGGGGCAGATCATCCGGGTGGATGAGTTCAATATGCTCGATACGGTGACGGGAATCCCTGATCCCATTCTGTTTTTGCGCAAGCTGATAAGCATCCAACACTCGCCGAACGCCCATATCGCCAACGGAATGAGTGAATATCTGCAACCCAAGGCGGTCGGCTTCGGCCACCATGCGGTTGAAATGCTCGGTTTCGTAGTTGGCAGTCCCAGAGGTGGTTGGGTGCCCGGCGTAGGGAGCCACCAGCAAGCCGGTGAAGCTTTCGATGACACCATCAATGAAAAATTTGACGCTCCCGGCCCGCAGGAGCCCGTCATGATAAGCAGCTTTCATCGCTAGGGCTTCTTTTTCCAGCGCCGCGAGGGGTGTTTCGGGCGAAACACTGTAAGGGAGGTAAATACGACAGGTGAGTTGGCCCAGGTCTTGCATGTCGGCATAGATTTCAGCCTGGCGATGGGTGTTGTCCATATTATGAACACTGGTCACACCCAGGGATGCGGTCAGCTGCAGGGCTTTTTGAAGCAGGCTGCGTTTGTGAGCATCGTCAGGCTTGGGGACTCTGTCACTGACCGGTTTATAGGCGCCGGGTTCGCGCAGTTCCCCCGTTGACTCTCCATGTTCATCCAGAACAATCTCGCTGTTTGGGCCGGATTCAGCGCCGTTGAAAATCCCTGCCATTTTGAGGGCGATAGTGTTGGCCCAGGAGGTATGGCCGTCAAAGGCGTTGATGTAAATGGGACGAGCGGAGACGAGGGTGTCGAGATGATGGCGGTTTAACGTGGTGTGACCCGGACCAACGTTGTAACGTAAGCCGGTGCCATGCAGCCACAAATCATTGGGATGCTGTGCGGCATAAGCAAGGATAATTTCAGATAGTTCTTCGTAATTGCTTACGGGTTCGAGCTGCATTCCATGCATATTAAGCGCGCCATACATCATGTGGAAGTGGCTGTCGATAAAACCTGGCATGAGGGTGCCGCCGCCCACGTCGATGACGCGCGTGCCCGCAGCTTTGAAGGATTGCCCTTCTGCGCGATTACCAACAT
This sequence comes from uncultured Anaerolineae bacterium, assembly GCA_903846015.1. Lineage (GTDB taxonomy): Bacteria > Chloroflexota > Anaerolineae > Anaerolineales > Villigracilaceae > UBA5195. Next base: position 5,521 of record CAIMZS010000659.1, read on the forward strand.
AGATGATGCGGTTATCCCGCACGGCGAGGCAGTCAGCGTCTGGCAAAGCGGGGTTGGCTGTAAAAACTCTGGCATTTTCGAATAAGAAATGAGCAGACTGCATAAGGGTCTTTCTGAACCTTCAGATTTGATTGACCGCGATGGTTGTTCCGGCGACGGCATCACTGACGGCATCACCGATTAAGTTGATGGAGAGGACAGCCAGAAAAATTCCCGCGCCGGGGAAGACGGTCAGCCACCAGGCCTGGCGCACAAATTTCATTCCGGCGTTAAGCATTGCGCCCCACTCTGGCGTGGGAGGTTGTGCACCCAGACCAAGGAAATTGAGTGCGGCGCCCGCCAGGATGGATGAGCCAATCCCCAGGGTGAGTAAGACGAGCAGAGTGCGGACGGAATTCGGCAAGATATGCCGGACCATGATCCGGGAGTCAGTGCTGCCGAGGGCCCTGGCAGCTTCGATGTAAGTCATTTCGCGCAGAGACAGGACGCTGCTGCGGGTAAGCCGCATAAATGAGGGCACGAAAGAAATCCCAATGGCCAGCATCGCGTTTTCAATCCCGGGGCCAAGAATGGCGATGATGGATAACGCCAGCAAAATATCGGGGAAGGCCATCAATACATCGGTAAACCAGGAAATGATCGAATCGAGCCAGCCGCCAAAATAACCGGAGATTAACCCCAGGGTGATACCGATCAGTGCTCCGATGGAAATACCAACCAGGCCGACGCGTAAAGATAGCTGTCCACCGTAAAGAAAGCGGGTAAAGTTGTCACGTCCGATCCCATCGGTGCCCATCGGGAATTCAAAGCTGGGGGGTTTAAGGGCCAGGGTTGGCGCGGTTTTGTCCGGATCCTTGCTGGTGAAGAGGGGGGCGGCGTAGGAAATGAAAATCAGCACAAAAAGCAAAATGCTGCCAAATTGTGCGCTCCGGTTGCGGGTGATTTGCCGGAGCATGCGAAAAGTGGGAGAGCCGGCCTGGAAAGGGGGTAATTTAGAGATCATTTGAGCCGGATTTTCGGGTTGACAAAAACATAGGCGATATCGGTCAGGGTATTGACGAGAACGTAAATAGCAGCTGTAACCAGCACGACTCCCTGCACCAGCGGGTAGTCGCGGCTAAAAATGGATTGAACCGCCAAACGTCCAATACCCTGGCGCGCGAACATGGTTTCTACAATGGTTGCGCCACCGAGCATATAGGCCATCTGCAAACCTGCAAAGGTCACCACAGGGATGAGGGCGTTCCGCAAGGCATGTTTCAGGATGACGAGTCGTTCCGGCAGTCCTTTGGCGCGGGCAGCGATGATATATTCCTTGTTGAGCACATCCAGCATGCTGGCGCGTACCATGCGGGCGACGACGGCTGCTTCGGGGAGCCCCAATGCAAGGGCGGGCAGGAAAAGATCGGTAGGACTGGAGCTATTTGAGATGCTGGGGAAGAGACCCAGGTTAACGGAGAATAAAAGGATTAGGAGCAGGCCCATCCAAAATGTGGGAATTGAAAGCCCGCTGACGGAGAGTGTCATGACGAGTGTATCGATCCATGTACCGTGCTTCAAGGCGGCAAGCAAACCGAGGATGCCGCCGGTGCTGAAGGCTATCATTAACGCGGCGATTGACAGGGCGATGGTGCTGGGGAGTTGATTGCCAATCGATTTGGCCACGGGCAAATTATTGCGGATGGATGTGCCCAAATCTCCGTGTAGGGCATTGTTCAAATAGTGCCCATATTGCACGTAGATGGGATCATTTAAGCCGAGCTGCTCACGCAGCTC
>CAIMZS010000660.1 GCA_903846015.1 uncultured Anaerolineae bacterium
AGGAATATTGGCCTGTGAATTGGTACTTCGTCGGCACAGACCCGCTGCTAAAGCGCACCTCGCCCCAGGCAGTGTACCTCTGTTCGGACGATACCAATCCGGCGGCATCGGTCGTGAGGCTGGTCGAACCCAGATGGTCGCCCAGAATATAACTCACTATGCCGTTGCTTCGCATCGCAATCCGCTGCCCACCAGCGTAGTAATACTTTGTCACAACCCCATTAGCGACTTCATAGATATTGCCCACAAAATAGGTGGTCGAGGCGCCGATGGTGGACATGACCCGACTTCCACCTCCGTCATAGCTGAACGCCGCGCTGGTTACAACCGGCACGCTTTGCGAGACCGAGACCATGCGGTTCTCCGCGTCATACCCCAGGTTAAAGGTCTGCCCGCCCACCACGCGCTGAACCATGTCGCCATTGGGATCGTAGGCATAACTGTTGCCGTTTGAAAGCCCAGTCACGGCATGCGCATGCGCCGGGTCGGCATAGGCGTAGGTCACGCCGCCCTTGCTCGCCATGTTGCCGCTGGCCGGATCATAAGTGTAGGTCTCGCTGTAAAGCCCATTCGTCCCGCCGCTCGCCGCCGCGCTGGTCAGGCGGTTCAACGCGTCATAGCCAAAGTTCTGCGCCTCCGGCCCGGCCAGGCTGTCTGTGATGGACAGCGCGTTGCCGTTCTTCTCATAGGTGTAAGCCAGGTTCTGCAGCGGGACAGAATCAGACAGCCTGGCCGCCTGCATCCCTTGCAGCAGCCCGCCCTGGCTGGCGGTGTTCCAGGCGAAATAGGCAAAGGTCTTGCGGATCACGCCCGCGCCATAATCCATCAGCGTCGTGCGCCCGGCTTCGTCATGCTGCATGTCGTTCAGGTAGGTCGCGCCCAGGCTGGAGCTCAGCGCCTTGAGCGCGCCGTCACTGTTGTAGGTATTGGTCACGATTTCACCATCCGGGTAGGTCATTGTCACCGGCAGGTCGGCGCTGTTGTACGTCCAGGCGGTGGTGAAACTATTGCCGCTGATGGTCTTGCTCTCGCCCGTCATGCGCCCGCGCAGATCGTAGCTCCAGGCGGTCGAGCCGCTCGCGTCGCTCATCCCGGTGCGGCGGCCAATATTGCCTGCGCCAGCATCGTAGGTATAGCTCGAACTGACCTGCGTACCGCAGCCAGCTCCGCTGCTGGTTTTCGCCGTCAGGCGGTTGAGATTGTCATAGCTCAAGGCCAGCGCGCAGCCTCGCTGCTGAAGCACATCTCACCCCAGGCAGTGTAGCTCTGTTACAGGTCGGGAATTTAGATGATCGCTGAGCAGATAGCCGCGCCTGTTGAGCATTGCAAACTTTCGAGAACGAGTGTTTTCATTTTTTAAGGTACATAATTCTTTACCGGGAAACATACTGATGGATTTGCATTTATTTGATTGTAGAATTCTTTTTCGTCTATTCCAACTACCTTCTCAATAGAAAACCAGTGGTTTATGTCGGTTGGCGGGGCCAAATCGGGATCGAAAATACTAATTTTGCTTGCTGGACTCGTAAGTGTAAAATGTAATCCAGCCACCTTCGTTTCGATTCCGGGACATAGTAAAACGCCTTGAGTTGACCCATTCAACTCAATTACAATTCCTTTTTTGTCATAAATAAAGGCAAGTCCATAGCCACCACCATAAGAAGCCCAAGCGTTCATCTGATTTGGCATTCCATAATTAACAAGCAAAATCCTGGCCGAATATCTTGACCAATAATTTTGGAACTTGGAGACATAATTTACTTCAGCTTGTACTCCGACTCTTATTTGTTGGATAATTTCGTTTTTATCAATAACCAGGCGAATCCAATGGGAAATTCTCTTAACGGAATCACTCGTTGGGGTGTTCATTAACAAGGATTCATCACCGACATCCAGGTGAAATTCATCAACATAATAATCACCTTCGGAATAACTAGAAAAAAAACTTGCACCCAAACCATTTAATAATATTCTTGCGTTAGTTGACTTTGTTTTCCCAGGCTGAATCCCTAAATAGCACGGCAGCTTACAGTTATCAGACTGTAAAAGTTTTGCTAGGTTTGTTTGATCTAAAGATGACAGAGTTGGAATCCAGGTCGGTGATGGCGGAAGGACAGGCAATTCACGTGTAGGCGATGGAATTGGTGTCTCTTGTAATGAATTACCAGTTGGGGCAATAGTAGTTTCTGGCTTCATCCTTACTGGTGTACATGCGCTCACTGACTGCAAGGCTACTATTATTAATAATAGGATTGTCGTGCCGTTTAAACGCGAACTCATTTCAGCACCCCCATTTTTTCAAGAAACCATGGCATTGTGGAGTTCATCCACGTACGCCGATCAGGTCCTAATCCAACATTTGAAAAGCCCATATGAGCTGGATCAATATTCAAATTGTCAACGACCCAATTGAGATACATATCACCGAATTCTTCTGAAAGGTTATGTGGAAGGTTTGGCCATCCCTGCAGTGAATGTTCCATGCACGGCGAATAAACACATTTGTACCCGTCTGAATTTCCTTCCCACGCAGATGGAACATAACCGGATGCCCCTATATCTTCACCCGCGGCATTTTTATCATTGGTCAGAGAATTATAGCGATTATCAAAAATATGTCCAAATTCGTGCAACAGCGCAGTAATATAAAATGAAGATGCTCCGCATGTTATTGTCGATGTTACACTGTCGGTTTCACAATTTGATCTTGTTTGATCCGATACTATCTTTATGTCTCCATGTGCTTGCCTAAAAGCAGCTTGAGGATTTGTTTTAAGATAAGTAGAGAATTTATTTCCTGAAAAAATCGCGGCTTGTCCGGCATTCTTTTTTTCTTCGAGTGAGCCACTCACGGTGATGCCATATGTATTCAAATTTGCATCTATATCATTATTAAATCCTTTGGATTTCTCGAACCCTGCCGCAGCGTTAACTCCGGTCAGCCCAGCCCACCAGAGACATCCACTTGATCCTCCCATTACACATACCGGTGAATGCCCGCTCGGGTCCACATACCTGACAGGACTATTCCCCAACCCTGCGTACCTATCCAGCCCCTGCACCCCGCCTGGCACCACCGAGTCTGCCTGGGCGAACCTCCCCAAACCAGGGTCGAACCAGCGTGCGTTATAAAACATCAACCCAAAATCGGGTACGTTCGAATATTGGCCTGTATAAGTGTACTTCGTGCCCGCAATTCCGCTCGAATAGCGCACCTCGCCCCAGGCTGTGTACCTCTGTTCGGACGATACCAATCCGGCCGCATCGGTCGTGAGGCTGGTCGAGCCGAGATGATCGCCCAGCAGGTAGCTCACCACGCCCGCGCTGCGCAGCGCGATCCGCTGCCCGCCAGCGTAGTAATACTTGCTCACAACCCCATTTGCGACTTCGTAAATATTGCCCACAAAATAGGTGGTCGATGTACCGATGGTGGACGTCACCCGCTTGCCGTCTCCGTCAAAGGCAAACGATGCGCTCATCCCGTTTGGCCCGCTCACCCCGGTCATCTGGTTTTCTGCATCGTAGGCCTGGGAATACACCCCAACCCCAGCGATGGTGCGTGTGATCTGGCTGCCGTTGGAATCGTAGGTATACGTGTTGCCGTTTGAAAGCCCAGTCACCGCATGCGCATGTGCCGGGTCGGCGTAGGTGTAAGTCAGCCCGCCCTTGCTGGACAGGTTTCCACTGGCCGAATCATAACTGTATGTTTCGGAATACAGCCCATCCGTCCCGCCTTCGGCTTTCGCGTTGGTCAGGCGGTTCAACGTGTCATACGAAAAGCTCTGCACCTGCGGCCCCGCCAAGCCGTCTGTGATGCTCAGGATGTTGCGGTTCTTATCGTAGGTGTAGGCCAGGTTCTGCAGCGGGAAGGCATCAGACAGCCTTGTGGTTTGCATGCTTTGCAGCACCCCGCCATGATTTAGATCGTTCCAGGCGGTATAGTTGTAGGTCTTGCGGATCACGCCCGCGCCAAGATCCATCAGTTTGACCCGCCCGGCGGGGTCATACTGCATATCATTCAGGTAGGAGGTGTTCAAAGATGATGTCACCATTTTGAGCTGGCCATTGTCATTATACCCGTTTGTGACCTGCTCGCCATCCGGGTAGCTGATCATCACCGGCATGTCCGCCGAGTTATACGTCCAGGCGGTGGTGAAGGGGGCTGGCGCGCCAGTAATGGTCTTGACTTCCTGGGTCATGCGCCCGCCCAGGTCGTAGTTCCAGGCTGTCGAACCAGATCCATCCGTCATGCCGGTGCGCTGGCCCTTGTTGCCTGTGCCAACATCGTAGGTGAAGCTTGTGCTGGTCTGCGTTCCGCAGTCTGTCTCGCTGCTGGTTTTGGAAGTCAGGCGGTTGAGTTTGTCGTAGTTCAGTGACAATATGCAGCCGCGCGCATCCTTCTGGGTCACCAGGCTGCCAAGCGCGTCATAACCATAGCTCCATATGCCCATGTCGGCGTCAGTCATGCTGGTCTTGCGACCGGCATCGTCGTATGTCAGCATGGTGGAAACTCCTCCGCGGGTAGTTTGCATCAGGCGGTCGAGCGCATCGTATTGATACGAAACATCCGGTCCAGTAGGCGGGCTTACCAGAATGGTGTGGCCCCAGGCATCCTGCGTGCTGCTGGTCAGGCTGCCTTTTGCGTCCTGCACACTGGTGACCAGGCCATTCTGCGAGGTGATGGTGGTAGTATTATCCGGCGCGGTCACGGTCGTGGTCTGGCTGGAGAAATCTGTCTCCGTGGTGGTATATGCTGGTGTCTCTCCAAGGCCAAAGGGCATGCTCTGCTTGGTTATAAAAGCCGAAACGTAGAGCGTCTTTTGGTCGCTGAACGGGATATATACATCTGGCAGGTTTTCTTCTGGTTTGTAATGCAGCAGGCTGCCCCTGGTCAACAGGGTCTGCCGGCCCATGCCGTCATATTCGCGCTTGATTGAGATAAAGCGGTTGCCGTCGATGCGCTGGATCACGCTGGTGCGAAAACCGCCTTCAAGCGGGGTTTCATAGCCAAACTCCATTGTGGCATGGTCGCTATCCCCCGGGCGGATCAGCTTTATAATACGGCCAAAGCTATCATAACTAGCTTTTGTTTCTGCACCGTTCGGGCTGATCTCTGTTTCCGGCAAGCCAAATTTAAAGTCTTCGTAGGTAATATTGGTAACCAGCTCCGGTGTGCCCCCCACGTTTTCTGTTATTGTGATCGGGTAAGCGTGAACAGTGCCATCATAAACCATGCTGTTCTTCCGCGCTCCGCTCAAATTCTCAAGCGCGCCAGTAGTGCCATACGATGAATAGCTCGTCACCGAGATGCGGTTGCCATACGGATCGTATTCAAAACCGGTTTGCGCATATTGCTCATCATTGACCAATGTTAATGTGGCTGCCAGGATACCCGTCGTTGGGGCCTGGCTGCTGAGGCTGTTGGCATCGTAAATATTGAGCGTTTCAGCGGCCAGCACCCAGGCGCTGTTCTGCCAGGCGTATACCAACTGGCGCGATGGGTACCCCGCCAGGTAGATGCCGCTGCCGTTATTCGGGACGTAACTCGTCTCGGATTTCTTGTAGTTCGTCCAGGTGGTTCCGTTCCCAATCTGGCTGATCACCGTTGTCAGATTGCCGTATGCGTGGTCATACCCAAATTCCTGCCGGGTTGCGACGGCCAACGCAGCGCCGTCACTGGCAAAGGTGCGCTGCTCAACCCAGCTTGAATAGCTCCAGTTCCAGGTCAGCCCGTGATAGTGGCAGTCGCCGACATGGCAGTCTTTCACGATTGGCGTTTCAAAGACCATGTGAACATCGGCCCCATAGCCATAGGTCATTTCGGAAAGTTTCCGGCCAGCCGTGGTCTGGATGGTGACCTTCCAGGGTTTTCCTTTTTGGATCTCGTCCTGGAAGAATTCCTGGACGGTCTGCTGCCCGTTGGGGGCGGTTTCGGTCACCTGCTGGTGCCCGCGAAATTCGGAATTGCGCGGGATGCTTTCAAAACAGGTTTGCGGAATGGGCGGGCTGTATGGATCAAAATCTGCACACAACAGCCCGGCGCTGGTGTTGGCATCGGTATTGATGGCTTCCCCGGAATAGGCATAGCTGTAGGTGTTGTCCTGCCCACCGGCCGAAAAGGTCCTGGTCACCACGCGCCAGCCGGAGCTCAGCAGCTCAAATTTATACTTTTTGACATTCATCTTGCCCGAGCCGGCCTCCTTGATCACCGGGTCGGCGCGGCTGGCCGTGGGCGCGAGTTCAATCAGCCCTGAGGAGCCGCCGATAAGCTGGTCGGTAACGCCGTTGTAGAGACCCAGGTCAATCGCTGAAACGCCGTTGGCGGTGGCAGTGGTCTCCAAGCGGTACAGCCCGCCCGGGATGACCAGGTTCTCGGGCAGCGAGCGCTTGATCGCCCCGCCGTTGACGATCATCGGGATGGAGGGTGGGTTGCTGCTGGCGCAGCTGACCGAGTCGCCCACATTGCGCGGGCCAAAGGTCGGGTCGCCGTGGCTGCACGGGTTGCCAGCCTTGCCGAAGGAATAAGCAATAATATGGTAGCTGCTGGCATAGCCCGGGTAGCTGGCAGATGGCACGCCCCAGCGCTCATACACAAATTCCGTCTCACCGCCATAGCCGTTGCTGACTTTCTTGAGATGCAGGTTGTCATCTGCGGCAACAACCTGCAGGTTGTCATCCACGTAGCTGAACTCAGTTGCGGGCAGGGCAACAGGATCTTCACCGCCACCATATTGAGTGATCTTCTTGAGCGTGGTGGTTCTGCCGCCCTTGGCCCACACCACACCGGGAAACACCAGGTTGGCCGTGTCGCTGTCTGCAAAATATTCAAGCGCATATTTGCGGATGATCTGATAATTCGCACCGGGAACAACCGCTCCGTCATACTCGACAATGATCTCCTTCAGCCGCTGGCGCTCAAAAGCATGGTTGGATGCGTCGTTTTCCCAGTCGGAGTTGTAATCAATCCGATTTTCCTTCTCAAAGCGCACCCGGTAATGGGCATTGGCATATTCAATCGATGCCAGGTAAGTGGCGGTGTTGGCAGGTTGTTTTGTCGCGGTTGATCCGCACACCCAGTTGCCCTGCAGGTTCTGGCGCCATTGCGGCACGGTCAGATCCTTGTTTTCATCGGTATAGTTATATTTGATTTCCTGCCCGAAGATATTGACCATTTTGGTCAGCGACCAGCGGATATCGAGCGTGCTCTTATTGCAGTGATCCGATTCATGATAGTAGTTCAGGGTGGTGGTTTTGTCGAAAAAATACTGGTTGCCGCTCTTGTCGGTCACTTTCCATGTCAGCGGGTTGCTAAATTTCTCCACCTTCCAGAAGTTTTCATTGCTGAGGTGGTAGCCATTGGCATCATGGATGATGTTGGAACCGACGCCGTTGATGGTCAGCATGAAGGTGTCGTCGCCTTCATAGCTGGAGGTGCCGTTGGAATTCCTTTCGATCCCGCCGATGTCCAACGACCAGCCCATCCCCACCCAGGAGGCCTGCGCCAGGGTGGTGGCGCTATCGACCACCTGGCTGTTGTAACTCAAGGACAGGTCGGGTTTCAGCCCGCCCGGCCCGCTCGGGACTTCCAGCGGCAGCGTATAGCTGGCTGCGCCGGTGTAGGCCGATACCTGCGAGGCATCCAGTGTCGGCAGTTTGGAGGCCTGCCAGTTATCCACGCTGTAATCAAAGACCGTGAAATGATCTGAGACGGCGGTCAGCGTTTTGGTGGTGGTATCGACACTGGTTGGCAGCGAGACCCACCCGCCGCTCTGCGGGTTGTACCAGGATAACTTGAGATCGCTCTCGAGCGCAGCCGGGATGTCGTCCTCGGCATACGAGACTTCGATCTCCAGGTTTTTGTCAAAATGGCTGATGGCGCGTTTGGTCAGGCTTTGGCGGGCGGTGATCTCGAAGGGGTGCCCGGAAAGAGACCGGGCTGGTTCGGATGCGGGCAGAGGCCGGTGGATGAAGACATCCGTGCCGTCCAAAACGGCATTGGCCGGGAAAAATACGTTCACTTTCCCGTTCAGGCCGCCGACCTGCCCGCCGCGCGCATCCATGCTGGCTTTTTCGTAGAGCGAGATGGAGGCCTGGGCGTTTGGCGCTGCCTTTCCGCTCTGGAGAGTTTCCAAAGATGTGGCTGATGAGGCCAGCCAGGCGTTGATGGTGACGGGCATTTCGGTTCCAGGCAGCACGGTTAGCAACAGGCTGCCGGTTTCAGCTGCTCCGGTGCGGTAGATGCGCGCGGCTGTGTCATACTCGCTGGTGGGTCCCGGTTTGAGGGTGACGTTTTGCGGGATGGCGAAGAACAGGTCATATCCGGCCGGGGCGGTGACGCTCCAATTAATGGTGCAGGTGTTTGTCACGGGATCGATGAATTCGGAGGCTGAGGTGAGCGTGATCTGGTAGCCGGGTTTGCTCAGGGTTTGTTCGGCTGTGTTTGTTGGCTGTGGGGTAGGTTTTGAGGCCGGGGTGGCTGTGGCTGTTGGCGCGGCCGGGATGGCCTGGGCAACCGCTGGCGCGCTCGCTTCGCGGGCATGCGCGGCGGGAATGGGCAGATGACCAAGGAAGAACACGACCAGCAGGCTGGCGTTGATTAATGAGTTGATTTTCATGATGTGAAACCCCTATTGTTGTGCTGCAAGGTTTCCCCGCAGGTTGCAGAGAATTATTATCATTCTAGGCTGTTGAGACCATAACGGTATAGTGCCAAATATCACAAATCAGTGATGCGGCTGTATCAAAAAGAATGGAGTTAGGTGGATTTATCCCATTTAAGGCTTGCGCATTGAGGATTCACCGCTTATCGGTGCCTGACAGCACCGGGTCATTCAAATTTCAACAATTGCAGCACATCCTGCAGGGTGGCGGCGAATAATTCATGCATGACTTCCTCGCTGGCCTGGTAGGGGCCGCCAAACAGTTGAGACCCTGTCCCCACGGCGGAACAATCGCATCCGCCTGCACAAATCGACCAAGGCCAGGATCACTACCTATTCCTTCCCTGGAGCAAAGCTCCGCCACACCGACAGCCAAACAGTTGGGCTGGGTCAGGAAGAACGGATGCCTAGCGCTAAAAGCTTGAAATTTCTGTTCTGCGTGTTCAAAGTCAGTACATGTTGGGAAGGTACGAATAGAGACTGACTTTGGGCTTGCAAATAGTGTGAATCTTTTACCAGCGGACATTGCATATTAACCCCGCTCTTTGCTTCGCTCCAAGCACTTGGCAGAAAACGATAAATTTACCAGTTCTGATTGGCTTATCTTATTTATTCACTGGCCACCACCACCTGCCACGCCGAAAAGAATGCCATAGTTCATACCTATGCTTTCCTAGAATAGTTATAGAAAGAGTTACCATCAAAAATACCCACCAAGCTGTTTTAGGAAAAATTAGTGTTACCAGGACTCCAAAGATTAAATTTTCTAAACGTACCATAAATTTGACTCTATTCTTCGAACCAAGCCTATTCTTATCAGATATTCGGAAAGAAAATAGCCGGGAATTGAAGAAACAAGGCAAATTAAGATATTTTGTAGTATCAGCAATATCATAATCCACGGCGATCTGTGCTGTGATTCAGGCAGATACAGCATCCGCAATTCCCCCAACGGAGCTCAGTTTTATGCGCTCCGAGATGGCGTCTGGTACCTGGTCTCGGTAAAAACAACCCGCTAACCAGCCCCCCACCATTGGGAAATTTGACTATAATTAATAAGCGACAAACTGCAAATGGGTTCGTCACAGGCCAAACCTGATATTCTTAATCCCCGTGCAAAGACCGGGACCATATTTTGATCGTTCGGGAGGAAGATCGCATGTCATCACCCAGCAAAATGCCTCGTTATAATGTTCACAATGATGGGCTCGGCCCTTATGCAGTCTTCTACTGCGACCGCTGCAGCCGGGAATACCGCAGCCAGCCGGATGTTGCCAAGACCGTCGTCAACGATATTGGGCGGGACATGGTCAGCGGTTTTTTGCGGAAAATTCCACTGGTGGGTGGTGCCGTGGCAGATAACGTCGTCGGCCAGGATCCGCGTTACGTTTACAATCTCACCCCCGCCCAGGTGGACAGCGCCTGGGGCCAGGTAAAAGAGCGCTTCCGCGAATGCCCAACCTGTTCCCAGATCGTGTGCGTGTCCGACTTCGATGAACAGAGCGGTTACTGCCAGGACGACAGCCCCCGCAAGAATGAAATTGCCGAATCACAGGCCGAGCAAGCCGGGAAGATGGTCAAGGGCTTTGCCGCCGCTTTTGGGCTGGACCAGGCCTTCAAACAGGTCGGGGAAAGCGTCAAGAGCGCCAGCGCCACGGCGGCGGCGGCTGCCAGCCAGACGGCGCGCTGCCCCAAGGATGGCGTCATGGCTGCCCCCGGGACAAAGTTCTGCCCGGAATGCGGCACCGCCATGATCCAACCCAGCTCGGTCAACTGCCCGAAGTGTGGCAAACCCACCCTGGGCGCAAAATTCTGCCCAGAATGCGGCGCCAAGGTGGAGGCTGCCCCCGTGGCAGCGGTCTGCTCCAGCTGCGGCGCGCAAACCAAGGGCGCGAAATTCTGCCCGGAGTGCGGCACCAAGACAAGCTGAACTTTTTTAATCTGGATGATTTCAAACACAGCGCTTGAAGCTGGGAAACAGACAAGCGTTTTTAGCGAGTCGATATCGCCAAACTAAGATCGAAGCGCCGGTACAGAATCAAGCCACTGCCGGAAAAGATAGTTTAAACGCGTAAGGCGAAAACCCGGTTGAGCTGCACGTTTTAAATTCAACCATAAGAGATGACCCAACTATTATCCAGGAATATCATCGCTCCCGTAAATGGGAGCGATTGACATGGAGATTTTCCAGAAATTAGGTCACACACCACGATTACATCCTGTGGTGGCCTGGCGGTATTATCCAGTTATAATTACATTAATTACCGACTTTTATTCGTTCGATCCTGGCCAGGAAGATGCTCAGAACCCTTGAACGTAGGTTGATTTTCCTTTTCATATCATTTGCCATGCTTGTGATAGTCTCGGTCGCTGCAACGACCTGGGGATTGGATAATCAGCGTCAGGATGCTGTACTGATCAACCTATCTGGCCGGCAGCGCATGCTGGCCCAAGAGATGGGGCGGCTGGCTTTTGAAGCTGGTGCGGGGGAATTTGCCAACAATGCTGCTTTGCAAGATTCTGAACAGCTTTTTAACGATACTTTGTTAGCGCTGAAGGACGGCGGAACAGTCCTTTACCAGCCCCAAAATATAATTACCATCTCAGCGACACAAGATACTCAGCTTCGTTCCGCGCTAGACAAAGTGGAAGAGACCTGGAGAGAATACCGCAACCTGCTGAATAAACTGCAACAGATCGACCATGGAGATTCAGCTTTCCTGCCCACTCTTCAAACCATCGAAGCGAAATCATCGAACCTGGTGCAAGAGGCCGATGTTGTTGTGCGCCTTTTCGAGGCGAGTTCCACTGCCAAGGTCAATCGACTGCGTTTTATCCAGATCAGTTTTCTCGTCTGCGCTTTGGGGCTACTGGTTTCAGGAGCCTGGATTACAAGAAAATCTGTGCTTTTACCATTAAAACAACTTGGCCAGGCGGTTACCCGGCTGGGCGAAAATGATCTGGATACGGCATTAAAGGTTGATGACCCTGAAGAGTTGCGTGCCTTGTCGCGTTCGTTTGAAGCTATGCGGATTCGTCTTCGTTCATCCCGCCAAGAATTAATCCAAATGAATGACAAATTGGAAGAACGCGTTGTTCAAAGAACCCAGGAATTGGAGACGCTCAATGCTGTCAGCCGGGAAATCTCTTCGCGATTGAATATACAACAAGTTTTAAATTCGGTTACTGATAAAGCGCGTACCTTGTTAGATGGTGAAGTGGCATCGCTGTGCCTGGTGGACGAGAACAAACAATGGCTAAAACTTCAGGCTGTCAGCGGCCCACAATCAGCAGTTAGAGCACAAGCCGTGCTAGCCGAAGAAGAATGGACAGACAGCGTGCTAAAGAGCGATCAGGCCATGATGTGTGGAGTGGGCGCATGTTCTGGTGGATGCCGCATGTTGACTGACCCATATCGGGCCAGTCAGCTCGCCGCGCCGTTGCGTATTGGCGAACGCGTCATCGGGGCGCTTTGCGTTGGAAGCCCCACCCAGAATCACTTCCCCGTTGAAGCCACTGGCATGCTGACCAAACTGGCGAATGTTGCCGCGATCGCCCTGGAAAATGCACGCCTCTACGCTCAGGCAGAACGCGTTGCTACACTGGAAGAACGGCACCGGGTCGCGGCTGAAATGCACGATGGTTTGGGGCAAACGCTTAGCTACCTGGGCCTGATGACCGACCAGGTGGTAATTTTTTTAGCAGATGGCAAAGATGATGATGCGATTGAACATTTGCAAAAAACCCGCCGCACGATTCAGGTTGCCACCACTGAAGTTCGCCGTGCCATCGACAACTTGATGAACGAAACTCCATCTATCTTTAATTTAAGTACATCTCTGGAAAAAGCATTGAATGAGTTTTCAGCGGAGAATAACTTACCCATCACTTACCAGATCGAAACAGATTTTTCTCCCAACTGCCCACGAAAAGTATCGCAGCAAGTATTGAATATCACTCGCGAGGCACTAGCCAACATCGCCCGCCATGCTCAGGCCAAACAGGTAAGTGTTGAGACGGGAAGCACTGGCAATCTTTTTTATGTGACCATTCAAGACGATGGGCGCGGTTTTGATTCATCCCAACCAGGGCCGGGTGGGCATTTCGGTTTGCAAATTATGCGATCTCGCGCAGCATTAATCGGCGGGAAAACCGAAATTGAATCAGCCGAAGGCTGCGGAACGCGGGTGACTTTAACCTGGCCAATGGAAACGAAGGAGTAAGCACATGCAACGATTACGCGTTCTATTGGCAGATGACCATGCTTTATTCCGCGAGGGATTGGCCGGAATTATCAATGGTCAGGCTGATATGGAAGTCATTGCTGAAGCTAATGATGGGCTGGAAGCTTTTATCAAAGCCCAGGAACTTAAGCCCGACCTGATTCTAATGGATGTACAAATGCCTGGTATGGACGGCCTGGAAGCCACACGCCAGATCAAACAGATACTGCCGGGAACGACCATTGTCGTGTTGACTGTCCGGGATGACGATGAAAAACTATTCGAAGCGCTCAAAAACGGAGCTCAAGGTTACTTGCTCAAAGACATCCGCTCTCCGGAAATGTTATCAATGTTGCGCAGTGCCATGCGTGGTGAAGCAGCGCTATCTCCCTCAATGGCTGGACATGTACTGGCTGAATTTCGCCGGGTAAGCAAATATGCGAGTGCTGGCATGGAAGATAGCGATAGCACCGGCTTGACTGAACGGGAGCAACAGGTATTGTTGCAAGCCTCAAAAGGCGCAATTGATAAGGAAATTGCCGATACATTGAACATCAGCATCAATACAGTCAAGACACACATTCGAAATATTTTAGCAAAACTGCAGGTCAGCACCCGTCGTGAAGCAACCAAAGTAGCCCGGAAAAAAGGCTTGCTATAAAGAAATTAACCTGGCAACATGTTTTAGTAATTACAGATAAAAATTGAAGGATAAATCGCTATGAATAACTGGTGCTCGAAAGAACTTGGTGATGGGATTTGGGCTTCCTCGCTGGTTGCAGAAATTGAGACCGCCTTCTTGCCTGTCTATATAGCGGAAGGAAAACCCGTCGGGATGGCTGTCTTTACCCGACACGAATCAGAGGGCCGTCTGCACTGTGAGGTGGTTGCCTATTTTTCTCCTGCCGCAAATCGAATAGCAAAGATCTTTGAGGCGTCGGCCTGTGAAAAACCATCATTTAGTGAATTGGG
Organism: uncultured Anaerolineae bacterium; assembly: GCA_903846015.1. Classification (GTDB taxonomy): domain Bacteria; phylum Chloroflexota; class Anaerolineae; order Anaerolineales; family Villigracilaceae; genus UBA5195. The sequence goes on from CAIMZS010000660.1 coordinate 13,856, forward strand.
CTTAATTGCAGGAGACC
>CAIMZS010000661.1 GCA_903846015.1 uncultured Anaerolineae bacterium
CCGGATTGTCGTTGATACCCGGGTCTAAACCTTGGTAAAGGATTCTCGCCTGTTTCCGATCCAGTTTTACCCAGGCTGAGAAATTCTTGGGCTTATGCTTAGGCATATTTCAAATATGGTTGATGGAAATTGCTGGTATATATACCTATGAACCGGTCACAAGAAAACCCTAATCTCTCCCAAATACGGGCGGAACTGCAAAGCTTGATCCTCGAGTCCTTTGGCGAATCCCAGGCATATTTGCCCATGGATCTTCCGATTCTGGATTCAGGGATCAGCTCCCTGGCATTGGTTGAAGGGATGCGCAGGGTTTACGATCGCTTTGGCGTGCTGGTTTCCATCCGGCGCGTGATCGAAGGACAAGTAACCCTTGCCAGCCTGGCGATGTATATTGAGGCCGAACTCAAAAACGCCCAGAACCAGAAGAAATGGGCTTCGTTAGCGCGCGGTGAGTGGAAGGTCGAGCGTGAAGTCCCCCTGGCAGCCTCCCAACAGCATACCGCAATGCTTAGCCTATATTCCGATGAAACCAACGCGGTATATAACGAAGCCTTGCTGTTGCGCCTGGACGGCGAAGTGCATGCTCCTGCTCTGCAAGCCGCCCTGGAAGAAACTGCCAACCGATATGAAGCGCTGCGGACGGCCTTTAATCCAAATGGCGATACGCTTCAGGTTGGCACTGGTGAGGCGCTTGAACTACAGGTTACCTCCATTCCCGACCGTCTTCTCGATCAGCACCTGGCCGAGCTGGTCGCAGCGCCATTTACCATCGGCAACCGTCTTTTCAGGGTCGAATTAATGCGCCTGGCCGAACAAGAGCACATCCTGGCCCTGGTAGGGCATGCCCTGGTCCTTGACCAGCAAGCCCTGGCGATCGTGGCGACAACGTTGGCTGAAGTGTATGGATTTTTTACTCGCGACCAGCAGGCGCCTGCTGCAGTGCCCAGCCTGCAGTGGGCTGATTACCTGGCTCTCGAAAACACGCCCGCTGCACAGCAAGCGCGGGATGCATCACGGCATTATTGGCAGGTACAGTTTGCCAATGGCGTGCCTCACCTCGAGCTACCCGCAGACCACTCCCGTCCTGTCATTAAGAAATACTCTGGGGCGCGCCAGGCAACCAACTTGGAACCAGACCTGGAAAAGAAGGTGGACAATTGGGCGGAGGCGAGCGGGTTCAGCTCTCAGTCATTCTGGTTGGCAGCCAGCATGATATATCTTCATCGCCTGGGCTCTGCTACTGATTTGGTGATTGGTGTTGAGAGTTCATCGCCCTACCCTGAGAGCAGGCTACCTGCGATTGCCAATGTTTCCAATTTGCTGCCGATCCGTAATGTTTATACCTGGGATCGCAGCTTCTCGGCACAGGTGGCGGTAATCGCTGAAGTGCTGGAAAAAGCCGATACTTGCCGGCACATCTCGCTTTCTGAGTTAATCCAGATGGCACATGCCCCTCGTGATCAGAGCCGTTCAGCTTTATTCACAGTAGCTTTCCGCGAACTAGACCTTTCCAATCCGCCCGAATTTGTTGGCATGCAGAGTGTTTTCCTGCTGCCACCCAGCGCCGGGGCACGATACGATCTGGAAATGCTGTTGGTTTCCACAGCCTCCGGGCAGCAGCTGGTTTGCGAATACAGCACCGAACTCTTTCTCAAAGATAGCATTGCACGCTGGATGGCAGGATTGCTGGCTTTTGTCGAGGCTGCCTTACGTGACCCGACCTGTCCCTGCGGATTGCTGCCCATGCTGTCACCCCAGCAACTTGACCTGGTGATCCAGCAATGGAACCGCACCGAAAAGGCTTTGCCTGCCGGGCGCAATGTGCTTGACCTGGTGACCGATCAGGCCAAGGCGCGTCCGGAAAAGGCTGCCATTTGTTTTGGCGAGCGCACGCTGACTTATAGCCAGATGCTCCAGCGCATGGAGGAAATTGCCACGCGCCTGCTCTCGGCTGGGGTCCAACACTC
>CAIMZS010000662.1 GCA_903846015.1 uncultured Anaerolineae bacterium
AGTCCGTAAATATGCCAGGCGATCATTATTATAATTCGACTGGAGCTAAATTTTACACATAGAGTCCATTGAAATACAATTCGCCTTCGTGTATACTTCTTATATATTATTTTTTGGTATAAGAAGATATCGGAGAAATCTATGAACAAATCAACAATATTTGCATTTCTAGCCCTACTAATTGCCAGTATGGCCTGCAATCTGGTTAACCAGATTACTAATGGAAGCGGCACCAAAAGCGAAAACGTACTGTTCAAGGATGATTTTTCTGACACAAATTCTGGATGGGATAAAACCCGAGATTCAGAAGGCATCACCGATTACGACAATAATGCTTACCGCATTCAGATCAACACAATCGGGGAAAGCAGCAATGGGATGAGTTATTGGGCCAGCCCAGGTTTGGACAGCCAAATGCCAGCAGATCTCCGAATTGAAGTAGATGCTACCAAAGCTGGAGGAGCTGATGATAACGATTTCGGCGTGATCTGCCGGTATACCAGCGCAAATGACAATCCCAGTTTTTACCAATTTATGGGCACAAGTGATGGCTATGTTGGTATTGTGCTGGTCAATGGAGGTGATCAAAAAATGATCTCTTCAGAAAAGCTACAGCCATCGGATTCTGTCAAACAAGGAGATGCGACCAACCATATGCGGGCTGATTGCATCGGTGACACCTTGACCCTATATATCAATGGGACCAAGGTAGCCAGCGCCACTGATTCAACCCTCAAAAGTGGCGATGTCGGATTGATCGCCGGGACCTATTCAACGCCAGGAACAGACATTCTTTTCGACAATTTCGTAGTCAGCAAGCCATAACCCATTAAAAATAAAAGCAGGTCTCAAATCTATCGAGATCTGCTTATATTTAAATGGATCACCCGCTATGACTGAATCTGTACAGGGCGGCTTTCTTTACTCTGTGCCAGTTGCAAACCAAACCCAATCGTCAGGAAATAAGCCAGGTAAACTATTACAGCTATCAAAGATGGGCTGCCATTATATCCAAAGAGAGCACTAAGGATCTGTCCAAACGCAGATTCCTCATTCAAAAACGGGTTCAAGTCCCAAACATGCTCGATTAAAGCTGGTAGCCAGCCAACAAGAACAAACTCTGAAACTGCGCGGGCTATCAGACCTGCCGCAAACATAATCAGCAAAATGCCTGTTACCTGGAAAAAACGACGTAAATCCAATTTGACACTGGATGCAAACAAAGACCAACCCAAAAGAATGGAAGAGAAGAGCCCAAGCGCCGTGCCGGTTATGGTCTGAACAGCATCTGATGCAAAAGTTGCTGCTGTAAGAAAAAGAGCAAGCTCAATACCTTCACGGACTACAGCCAGGAAAGCCAACATAAACAATCCTCGCCTGCCCGCCGAAAGTGCGGCATGGCGTACACCAGCCTCCAAATTTCCCTTCAAGTGACGCGACTGGCGGCTCATCCAGAAAATCATCCATGTAAGCACAGCAGTGGCAAGAAGCATGGTGATGCCTTCAAAAATAGCTTCAGCTGGATCATGCAAACTCAAACCAAGAGCCGTCAATGAAATTGCGCTGACAATACTAACAATGGAGGCAACCAGCACTCCGCTCCAAACCGCAAATACCAGATCCGGTTTTCGCATTTGGCGTAAAGCGCCCAGCACGATCCCAACAATCAAAGCCGCTTCAAGCCCTTCACGCAATGAAAGTAAGTAAGAAGGTAGCATTATTAATCTCCTGAAAAAATATGAATGATTTAGGCGATATTCCGCTTTCTTGACAGAGACACTTCGCATGATAGAATGAAATATATCTGCACTAAAGAGTAAAGTTAGTATATACTAATTTTTTCAATTAGCCTAGAGTATCAAAGTAATAGAGTTCAGGTGAATTATGTCACAACACAACCCACTGGCAGGTCAAACACGACCCACCCACACAATTGAAGATTACTTGATGACCATGTATGTGATGGAAAGAGATCACGGCGAGATCATTGCAGCTAGACTGGCAGAGATGATGGATGTTTCTGCTGCTACCGTCGCCATGACCTTTAAACGTATGGAGCGCGATAACTGGATTAGCGGTAAGGGGCATGGCGTTCACCTCACCGTTACTGGAAATGAAGCAGCATCATCCGTCATCCGCCGGCACATGTTAACGGAGTGGCTTTTGGTACGGATATTAAAAGTACCGATGTCTCAAACCCACAATGAAGCCCACAATATTGAACATGCCATTTCCCCCAACCTTGAAGAACGAATGCGTGACATTCTCGGAGACCCAAAAGTCTGCCCACACGGCAATCCATTTCCGGGCTGTGAAGGTGTTGTGAGCGGGTGGATCGCTCTGACAGATCTGCCATTAAACGAAGGCATCGTCCTGAGGCGGGTTCATGAGCAGATCGAAGACAACCATGAATTGTTAAATTACTTGATTGAGCGCAATGTACTACCCGGCAGGCGGGCGCAAGTTGTGGAATCACTGCCCTTCAACCAAACACTGACACTGCATGTGGAAGGAAAAAATGTCACTCTGGGGTTTTCGGCGGCACGATTGATCTTTGCTGAGAAAATACACCTTACAAACGATCAATGAATGCGGCAGGATTTTGAAGAAAATCGCGCATCAAGCGAACAGGCTCCAAGTCTGCATATTCAGCCTTGTGAATTGTACTGCCCTCAAAATTATAAATAGCTGCACCAGGGAAAGCCATCAAGATGGGGGAATGCGTTGCGATGATAAACTGGGCATCCTGAGCGACCATTTCCATGATCATTGAAATCAGGGCTAATTGCCTCAAAGGAGAGAGCGGGGCTTCCGGTTCATCAAGCAGGTAAAGACCACCGGGCACAAAACGCGATTGGAACAATGCCAGAAAACTCTCACCATGAGAACCAACATCAAGCCCATCCCCATAACGACGGTGAAGAGCAGACAACCCGCCCGCAGTACTTTGCTTTGCCAAACCCTTGGCGTAATCAGAACGCCCCTTGAATTCATTGTCGATTTCGAGCAGATCCGATTCCATTTCGGCACGCATTTGCGAAAGTCGGCGGGCATAACCGAAAAAATCTTCGGCACGCAAAAAGAAACCTGTGTGCGTGCGCTTGGTCCAGGTCAGTTTGAAATATTTAGCCAGTTCGCGCTGTGAAACCAGGGATTTGTCAGATTTAACCGACTCGCTGCCAACTGTAACCGACTCAACCGCACATGCAATTCCTTCGAGCAAGGTGGACTTACCCGAGCCATTTTCGCCAACAAAGAATGTGACCGGCGTGGTAAATTCCAACGGTTGGAGAGATTGAAAAATGGGGATATTAAAAGGGAAACTATTTGAAATCGATAAATTCCATTCCCGGATGGTTATTGTGCGCAGGTGGATCATGACTAGTCAACCCCGTTTTTCAACGAATTGCATTGGTATTTGACTTGAAGGTTATGGGTGTGGCCCGTAGACTGGATAATTCTTCGCGAATTACGCGGCGGACAACTTCCTCCAACGATTGATTTCGATCTTGAATATATTCACGCAGGGCGCGATTGAGCAGTGTTTGGTAATTTCCACCACCTGCTGCAGTTACTTCGGCCCGAAACCATTCCAGGATATCGTCATCAATCCGGATGGTGATACGAGTTTTACCATTTGCAGTCTGTTTTGACGAAGTTGCCATACATACATTATATGCACAAACATATGCAACATCAAGATGGAAAACGAAATACTCATCACCACAGAGAAAATTTCCCCACCAAAAAACACCAGGTATGCCAATTCGCTTTATGGCCCATCAAACTAAGAAATGCGCCAACTCACTGATGTGTACTTTTGTGCATATCAGCGAGTTGACTATCTAAAACGTGCTGGCTTTTTCTTTGGGCCTACATAGAGCGGCGCGGTAATGGTAATTATTGTGCAGATACGAGTATCACTTATGCGGGTATGAATGCGGATATCTATATCTTTGAGCACATCTGTTGCCACCGTTATAATCGTTGGCAGTTCGCGGTTATAACGGTAGTTAAATAACTGGTAGAGTTTTTCCCTGGCCCACGGAGTGGCGGATTGGGAACCCATGTCATCCAACAGCAGCAAGGGTGCAGTGCGCACCTCGTCAAAACGCCGATCATAACTGGTCCCTGAATTTGGACTGAAGGCAGCCCGCAAGTGGTCGAGGAGATCCGGAATCATGACAAACAATGGGGGAGCGCCCAACCCCGCATGGTGGTTGGCAATGGCTGCAGCCAGGTGGGTCTTTCCGCAACCATAAGTACCCGTGAAGACCAGCCAGCCTCTCGGTTTTTTGGCAAAAGCCTGGGCCTCCTTAAGCGCATATTGAAGGGATTTGAGCTCATCAGATTTGAGATCCTCGCCAGTACGATCGTCAAAATTGGCAAAGGTGCGGTTTGAAAGCATATCCAGAGAAGAGAGTTCTGAATGACCAATGTCGTCTGTTGGATTGCGATAATCCGGCGCAGTGATACGCACGGTTGTGACCAGGTCAGGATCCTGCAAACGCGAACGGATGCGAGACTCGATCTCATCCAGAGCCAGGTTGGTGGTGATCACCAGCGGAAGCTTGTTGATGTAGCGGTAATTGATGATCTGGAACAGCTTTTCCTGGGCCCAACCAGTGGCGTTTTGTGTACCGAAATCATCCAAAACCAACAGGTCGGCGCCGCGGATCTGTTCAAAACGCTGTTCAAAGGTGGTATCGGCGCTATCATATGCAAAGCGCAACGTATCAAGCAGGTCGGGAACGGTCAAGAAAAGGGTTGGCACGCCCATTTGAACTGTAAAATTGGCGATTGCCGCAGCCAAATGAGTCTTTCCGCTGCCATAGCCACCCTGCAGGAGCAACCAACCCTTCAGAGAACTAGCATATTGGCGCGAGTGACTGAAAGCCCATTCCAGTGATTGGACTTGCAGCTTGCCGAGGTTCATTTTCCCGCGCGGCTTGAAGGTATCGAAGGTCAGTTCCTTCAACTCATCAAGACGACTTATGGAAAATAGGCGGCTGCGGACATGATCAGTAACCGATTGCCGCCGACAATCACAAATGATGGCCTTTCCAAACTCCGGGTGATTAACCGGCAAATCGCGGCGCAGGTAACCCAAACCACCACACAACGGGCATTTTGGATCCCCCAGCAACCCGGGATCAGCGCCTTCGTTTGAGGAATTCTTCGACTTTGCGGGTGACGTCATCCCCGCGACTTGCTTCAGCGTTTCGTCGATCCTGCTTTTCGGCACGGCCTTCCTCCTTCCAACGGCGTAATATCGCTTCGATATATTTCCAATTGCGCTTGTTCAGTTTGACCGACTGCTCAATGGCGTCAGCAATCCATTCAGGCAAATAAACTTTTTCGGCATCTTTAAGTGCATCAGCTATCATCGGCGTTAGAGGGCCGATGTTCTCTTCATACAATTTAAAAATATTTGGAATCTCGCGTGGAGGCTGGGACGCAGCCCCACGGGCAGATGCGCGCCAATCCCCTTTTTGTAAGGCGTCGGCAGAGGCCCGCCCACGCGGAGAATTTACAAAATAAAAACCACCTTCGGAATTCTGAACAACCAGAAGAGTACCACGCTGAACAGCTTTAGCAAGACCCACAACCAGCTCGGCCTCTGTCAGATTACTCATAAAGCTCTTGTCTTCAATGATTTCACTGCGACATATCTGGCGGAAGGCGCCTTCCATATGTTCAATGCGCCAAAATACGTATAAGGTCAGTTTGATCTCGTTCAGGTCGTCGATATCACCCAACATTCTAAAAAGGGAATCTGGAACCTGGGTGAAAGTCTCCGTTGAAGTAAACCCATCAAAATGGGGCATACTCATACCCCTGAAAAGTCGACATTACGTGTGGCAGCATTCTCGAACTTGGTCAAATTGTTACGGAAGATCAGGTCGACCTGACCAACCGGACCATTGCGATGCTTCGCAATCTTAAGATGGGTAACGTTTGCCATGGTTGGATCCTTTTCGTCACGATAGATGAACATGACAATATCGGCATCCTGTTCGAGTGAACCCGATTCACGCAAATCGGAGAGCTGTGGCTCCTTATCGGCGCGCTGTTCGACAGCGCGTGAAAGCTGAGCGGCAGCCATGAGTGGGACATTCAGTTCACGGGCCAACTGTTTAAGCGAACGAGAAATGTAGGAAACCTCCTGAACGCGATTATCATTGCGCGTTTCAGAAGACATAAGCTGCAGATAATCCAGAATAACCAGGTCAATACCATATTCCATATGCAAACGGCGGCACTTTGTGCGCAGTTGCAGCGGAGTAAGGGCAGGCGTATCATCGAGATAAATCCGGGTATCACCCAGAACTTCGATGGCGTGATTAAAAACCGGCCAGTCTTCATCGGTCAGCTTCCCTGAGCGCAATCGCTGAGAGTCAATGCCGGTTTGTTGGGCGATGAGGCGTTGTACAACTTGCTCGTTTGACATTTCGAGCGAAAATACCGCCACGCGCTTTTTATGGATAAGCGCCGCGTTGTGAACCATGGTCAACATCAGGGCAGTCTTACCCATACCTGGGCGACCGGCAGTGATCAGCAAATCGGATGGCTGCAAACCGCCGAGGATTTTATCCAAATCGGTAAAACCAGTCGGCACACCGACAATCTCGTCAGCACGACGGGCCAGTTCATCGACATGGTCGTAATATTCAGAGAGCACCTCGCGAATGGGGCGAACATCGTGACGCATTTGGCGTTCACCCACGTTAAAAATGGCTTTTTCAGCCTCCCCCATCACTGTTTCGATTGATTCTTTTTCATCATAAGCCAGTGTGGCAATACTATTGGCAGCAGTGAGCAGCTTACGACGAATAGAAGTGGCTTCAACGATCTTACCGTATGCCTCGGCATGCAAGGTGGTAGGCACCTGGTTGAGCAAAGCTGTGAGATAGGCCGGACCGCCAATCTCTTCCAAACGGCCCATATCTTCAAGCTCTTCGGTGACAGTCAGGCTGTCGACCGGAACGCGGCGCTCTTGCAAACGAACATACGCTTCCCAGATAAAACGCAGCCTGTGAATATAAAAATCATCCGCCTGCAGAAACTGAGCCAGATCATAATAGACCTCCGGATTGATAAGCACCGCACCAATAACGGCTTCTTCGGCCTCGCGGCTGTGCGGCAATCCAGTTGTTGCGGTCTGTTCTTCCGCGTATGGGGTATCGGGTTGATCGAAGTCAGGCATAGAATCACTCATGATGCTCCGAATAAGCTTGTGGAAGCTATAGCGGACGTTGATAATCGGCAAAAAGAGACACGCCACGGAATAGACTCCAGTCCGATTTGCATGGCAAATCGTGGGGATTGAATTCTATGCCTGGTCGTGTCCCTTGGTTAAAAAGAAATTTATTTTTTGTCTGGACCTTCAGGATTTTCAGGGTTGCCAGGATCAATTGGCGGTTTGCCAGTATCAAGCTTGGTCAAAAAATCTTCAAAAATCGAGAGGCGGCCTACATCTTCCGGCGAACCCAATTGGTCAGAATTCCCTAGTGGCTTGGAAAGAGCAGGGGCGCCTGGTGCAGCAGGGGCAGCGTGCAAATTATCTTTTAAAGCAGTGGACTGAGGCGGCGTGCGCGAGCGCAAATCCTGTTCAGGAGATATGCCAGCGGTTGTCATCACAGATGGATCTACAAGTATGGGAACATGTGCGCGCACTGCCAGGGCAATGGCATCAGAAGGACGCGCATCAACATTGATAGTCTGCCCATCAACTTCGGCAACAATATTACCAAAAAAGATTTCTTCACGCAGGGCAACGATTTCAACGCGTTTGATCTGTGCGCCAAAAGTAGTAAAGAGATTCTTGAGCAAATCATGGGTAAGCGGACGAATCATCTCAATCTCTTGCAAAGCAACTGTAATTGCTTCGGCCTCATAAGGCCCGACCCAGATTGGTAGATAACGGTCACTGGTCGTATCACGCAAAACGACAAGCCGTTGCGGTGACATCAGGCTGACGCGGACACTATCGATTGTAACTTCCACCATTTCGGACA